>JADJPW010000006.1:0-300000 GCA_016713035.1 Verrucomicrobiaceae bacterium | reverse complement strand
GCCGTCCAGCAGCCAACCAGGCACGTAGGGGCTCCCAGAGTGCCTGTTCTTTTAAGATACGCACACTGTCACCGAAGGCCCCTTGCCCAGGAAAGACGAGGATGTCGATGGCGTCGAAGTCCGAGGGCTCTTTCACCAGCTCTGCATGGGAGCCGATGGCCTCAAAGGCATTCAACACGCTGCGCAGATTCCCCGCGCCGTAGTCCAGCACTCCGAGTTTCTTCATTAGAGGACTTCTTTGGTGCTAGGGATGCCAGTGACGCGTGGATCGTGCCGTGTGGCGGCATCGAGGGCACGGGCGAGTCCTTTGAAGATAGCTTCGGCCATGTGGTGGGCGTCTTTGCCACGTAGGATGTCCACATGCACGTTCGCCAGCAATGCAGAGGAGAAAGCGCGGAGGAATTCCTCGACGAGCTGGTAGCTAAAGCGGCCTCCGATGGCCTCCACGCGATCTGGGGCCTCATAAACGAGGAGCGGCCTGCCACTGAGATCGAGCGCCACGCGGGCGAGGGTCTCATCCATCGGCAGCATGGCCCAGCCGTAGCGGACGATGCCCGCTTTGTTGCCTAGCGCTTCACGGAAGCAGGAGCCGAGCACGATGCCGGTGTCCTCGACGGTGTGATGGTAGTCCACTTCGATGTCGCCGATGGTCTTCACCTTGAGGTCAAAGAGGCCGTGCTTCGCGAAAAGGGTCAACATGTGATCGAAAAACGGCACTCCGGTGTCGATTTGCGACACGCCGGAGCCATCGACATTCAATTCGATGGTGATGTCCGTCTCGGCGGTCTTGCGGTGTTGCTTGGCGGTGCGGGTCTGGCTCATGGGCAGCGCAACAAACACGCACATGCCGCTCACGGCAAGGATGAGGTATCACTTCCCAAAAGCCCGAGCGCGGAAATGCCACGCGGATGCTCTGCAAAGAGGCCTCAACGGGTTTTACCCGCACAGTGTCGAGTAAATCGCCTGGTCAGCCATTTTTCGCTGAAAGGCACCTCATGGGCAGGACGACTTATGCGGCCCGCATGAAGATCCCTTCCCTCCTGACCCTCTTTGCCTGTTCGCTGAATTTGCCTGCCGCAGAGCCCGTGGAGGCGGATTTTTATAAAATCACCTCCTTTGAGACTCCAAAGCAGACCGCGCTGGAGGTGGGCTCGATCGACTTGATGCCAGATGGACGCCTCGCTCTGGGGACGCGGCGCGGTGAGGTATGGATCGTCAGTGGGGCGAGCAGCAGCGATCCAGCAGCGGTGAGTTACCAGCTTTTCGCGAGTGGGCTGCATGAGGTGCTGGGCATCGCCTACCATGAGAAGGAAAAGTGCCTCTACGCGACGACTCGCTATGAGATCACGAAGCTGCGTGACACCGATGGCGATGGCCGCGCCGATGTCTTTGATAACTTCTGCGACGACTGGGGCGTCTCGGGCGATTACCACGAGTATGCACTGGGCAGCCGCTTTGACCGCGCGGGCGATTTGTGGGTCACGCTTTGCCTCACGGGCTCATTCAGCAGCCAGGTGCCGTTTCGTGGCTGGGCACTGCGAGTGAAGCCAGATGGCAAAATGGTGCCGACATGCAGTGGTGTGCGCAGTCCGGGCGGCGTGGGGTTCGATGCCGATGGCGAGGTATATTACTGTGACAATCAGGGGCCGTGGCATGGCTCATGCACGCTCCAGCATCTGGTTCCAGGCAGTTTCCAAGGCCATCCCGGCGGAAATATTTGGTATGATCAGGCTCCGAACATGGGCGCAAAACCCATCGACCCGATCCCAGAGGCCTTTCAGGGCAATCGCGGCCGCAAAGAGGCACGCGTAGGCGGCGACCCAGACCGCATGGTGGCAGAGCGTGCTCGCATCAAGGAGTTGCTGCCGCCCGCTGTTTACCTAGTGCATGGAAAGATCGGCAACAGCGCCAGCGCTATCATTTGTGATCTCAGCGAAGGAAAATTCGGCCCCTTTGCCAAGCAGCTCTTCATCGCAGACCAATCGCACAGCAATCTGAGCCGCGTATTCCTGGAAACGATCAACGGCATCAAGCAAGGCGTGGTCTTCCCCTTCCGCAGTGGCTTTCAGAGCGGCCTCATCGGTGGGCGTATGGATGCGGAGGGCCGCGTCTTCGTCGGTGGCAGTGATCGCGGCTGGGGAGCACGCGGCGGGAAGCCTCATTGCTTTGAAAAATGCGAGTGGACCGGCAAGACGCCCTTTGAGGTGCATGAGATGCGTGCGCGGCCGGATGGCTTCGAGCTGACTTTCACCCAAGCGGTCGATCCAGCCAGCGCTGGCGATGTGCAGAGCTACAGCATGCGCGAGTTCACCTACGCCTACCGCGAGCAATACGGCGGCGATGAGATTGATGAGATCAAACCGCAAATCACCGCCGCAAAAGTGGCCGCAGACGGGAAATCCGTGCGCCTGACGATCACCCCATTGACCAAAGGCCACATTCACGAGCTGCATCTCGATGGCGTGAAAAATGCGGCAGGTGAGCCCCTCCTTCATCGTGTGGGCTACTACACGCTCAATGAGATTCCGGCGAAGTAAGCATGCCCGGCACATCTTCTTCCTTGCAGCGCTCTCCCGCAGTGCTTTGGGAGACAGCCCATGACGCCCATCCCTGCTGAAATCATCCACGCCATCCGCTCCGCGCAGAGGATCGGCATCGCCGCGCATGTGCGGCCGGATGGTGATGCCCTGGGTTCCGTGATGGGATTGGCCCTCAGCCTCCGCGCTGCGGGCAAAGAAGTCTTCCCGCTGCTGGAGGACGGTGCACCGCCGCATCTGGCCTTTTTACCCGGCTCTGAGCTGGTGAAAAAGCCCACCGAGGCAGCCCCTCCCGCGCTCGACCTTGCCATCGCGCTCGATACCGCCACGCAGGAGCGCTTGGGGGAGGGCGTCGTCGCCATTTTCGCCAAAGCACCGCTGCTCATCAATATCGACCACCACGGCACCAATCCCGGATACGGCCAGCTAAACCACATCGACACCACCGCCCCCGCCGTAGGCCAGATCGTCTATGATCTGCTCCAGCAGGCCGCGCTGCCTGTGGATGACGCCATGCGGCAGAATCTCTTCGCGGCCATTTCCACCGATACGGGCTCCTTTCAGTTCTCCAGCACCGGTCCGCGCACCCACCGCATCGTCGCGGAGATGCTGGAGGCCGGACTCGACACCGCACGGCTCGCCACACTGCTCTATCAGTCCTACCCGCTGCGCCGCATCGAGCTCCAGCGTGCCATGCTCAATGAGATGAGCTTCCGCGCCAGTGGCCGCATCGTGAGCTGGAATCTCACGCATGAGCTCATGCAGCGCATCTCCATGCTCCCCGGTGATACCGAGGGCCTCATCGACACCCTGCGCATGATCGACAGCGTGGTGGCCTGCGTCATTTTTGAAGAAGCCGACAACGGCAAAATCCGCGTCAGCGCACGCTCCAAAGACACGCGGGTGAACGTGTCCGACGTGTGTGCTCAATTCGGCGGTGGTGGTCACCGCATGGCCGCCGGGGCCCGCCTCAAAGGCCCCATTTCAGAAGCCTCAACCCGTTTCCTTTCCGCACTCGAAGATGAAGTCCTCCGACGACTCAATTAATGGCGTTCTCCTGGTCGATAAAGGCCAGGACATGACCTCCCATGACGTGGTGGCAGTCGCCCGCCGCTGCCTCAACACCAAAAAGATCGGCCACTGTGGCACACTCGATCCGATGGCCACCGGCATGCTCATTCTCGTCGTCGGCAATGCCACCCGCATCCAGGATCTGCTCATGAGCGAGGACAAGGAGTACACCGGCACCCTCACACTCGGCTCCACCACCAGCACCCAAGATGCCGAAGGCGAAGTGCTCGAAACCAAGCCCCTCCCAGCCGATCTCGCCCGTTCAGACATCGAAACCGCCTTTGATGCCTTCCGTGGCGACTTTTATCAGACTCCGCCGATGGTCAGCGCCGTGAAGATCGGCGGTGTGGCCCTGTACAAACTCGCCCGCCAAGGCAAAGAAGTGGCGCGTGAGCCACGCCTCGTCCGCGTCTATGACCGCGAGATCACCCGCGTCGAGCTACCACAGGTCGATTTCCGCGTCGTATGCAGCAAAGGCTTCTACGTCCGCACCTACGCCCATGAGATCGGCCAGAAAATCGGCTGTGGTGCCCACCTCAGTGCCCTGCGCCGCACCCGCAGTGGCCACTTCACCTTCCAGCCCGGCAAGAACGTCACCTTTGACATGCTCAAAGGCGGCCAGCGTGATGCCTGCCTCCAGTCCATGTACTCGCTCTACGACGTCTCCAAAATGCGCGGCGTCTAAAACCAAGCACAACGAACCAGGAACCAAGAACCAGGAACTACGAACCAAGAACACGCCCCTCCCCCACCACACTCACCACGATACGGCGGGTATGCGGTGCACGGCGGTGCTCGAAGAGGAAAATCCCCTGCCACGTCCCCAGCGCCAGACGGCCATGCATCACCGGGATCACCTCGGACGTGCGAGTGAGGGCCATGCGCAAGTGACTGGGCATATCATCGGCCCCTTCGTGAGTATGGACAAAGTAGGGAGTGTCCTCCGGCACCAACCGATCGAAAAACGCATGCAAATCCGTCCGCGCAGAGGGATCTGCATTCTCAAAGATCACCAAGCTAGCACTGGTATGCTGCACCATCACCGTGGCCATGCCCGTCTGGATGCCGCTGGCCTGCACGATACGGCACACGCGGTCGGTGATCTCGTAAGTCCCCTTCCCTCGCGTGCTCAGGATCCCCTGCGTCATGAAAAGCCTCTGCCAATTCTTCTCCGTCCTCCTCGGCCTCTTCGCCGCAGCCTGGATGACCATCGGTATCATCCCCTTCCTCGGCATCTTCCAGTGGCCTGCACTCATCTGCTGTGTGCTCGGCGTCATCTTCGGCGTCTTCCCTCAGCGCAAGATCGGCCTCACCATCAATCTCGTCGTCGGTGTCGTCGCCATTGTGCGCCTACTCATCGGCGCAGGTGTCGCCTGATTTTTCTTTGCCAGAGCCGCTGACTCCGTTATCGCATCTGTGCATGACACCAGCCATCGGCATCGACCTCGGCGGCACCAACATCAAAGCCGCCCTCGTGGACACTCAGTCCTCGCAAACTCTCGCGACTCTGTCCAAACCGACACGCGATGGCGAATTTGAGGGCGACACACCACGCTTCGCCCACACCGTGCGCGGGATCGTCCATGAGTTCGAGTCCCAGGTCGGTCAAAAACTCGCCGTAGGCCTCTCCGCACCCGGTTTGGCCCATTCTAGCGGCCTTTACATCGACTGGATGCCCGGACGCATGCACGGACTGGAAAAGCTCGACTGGGCCACATTTCTCGACCGCGACTGCCGCGTGCTCAATGATGCCCACGCAGCCCTTTTGGGCGAAATCTGGGCCGGAGCCGCCCAGGGCACGCAAGACGCCTTCATGCTCACTCTCGGCACCGGCGTCGGTGGAGCGATCTGGAGCGGTGGACGGCTTCTCAAGGGAAAAATCGGCCGTGCAGGCCATCTCGGCCACATCAGCACCGACACGCACGGCCCGCGTGATGACTTCAACACCCCTGGCAGTCTCGAAGACGCCATCGGCAATCAAACCATCACCCAGCGTGGAGAGGGCCGCTACGCCACCACACACTCCCTGCTCGATGCCTACGCCGCAGGCGATGCCCATGCAGAAAAAGTCTGGCTCACCTCCGTCCGACACCTCGCCGCCTCCATCGCCTCCCTCATCAACGTCCTCGACCCCGAAATCGTCATCCTCGGCGGCGGCATCGCCACCGGTGCCCAAGACCGCCTTCTTAAACCACTCCAACAAGCCCTCAACGACTTCGAATGGCGTCCCGGCGGCAACCAGGCCCGCATCGTACCTGCGGAGCTTGGGGATAGCGCGGGATGTCTGGGGGCTGTTTTTAATCTTTTGCAAAGTGCTCAGATCTGAATGCTCAGTCGCCAGAAAGCGCTCGCGGCATCACCACTGAGCACTGAGCACTGAGCACTGAGAACTGAGCACTACTTACTCGCCACCTCTCCATGCCCCCCGCCCTCCAATACCTCCAGGCCTCCGAAGGCCTCATCCATCGCGTTCGCGACCAACTCCCACTCATCCAGCAAACCGCTGATCTTTTCGCCAAAACGATCCTCGCTGGCCAAATGGTCCACGTCTTCGGCTCCGGTCACAGTCGCATCCTCGTCGAGGAAATGTGGCCTCGATATGGCTCCTTTCCCGGCTTCAATCCCATCGTCGAGCTCTCACTGACCTTCCACAACCTCGTCGTCGGCGCCAACGGCCAGCGTCAGGCCATGTTCCTCGAAAACGTCAGCGGCTTGGCCAATCGCATCCTGCGGAACTTCGATCTCCAACCCGGCGATAGCGCCCTCGTCATCTCCAGCAGCGGCTGCAACGTCGTCCCCGTCGAAATGGCCGAGGAATTCCAAAAGCGCGGCGTCAAAGTCGCCTCCATCATCAGCACCACCCACAGCGAAGCCAGCACCAGCCGCCACCGCGACGGCAAGAAGCTCCAGGATTTCTCCGACATCGTCCTCGACACCGGTGCCCCCGTCGGTGATGCCATGATCAAGATCGAAGGCCTCGAAACCCCTGTCTCCCCCGGCAGCACCGTCGGCGGCTGCCTCCTCGTCAACGCCATCAAAGCCGAAGTCGCCGACCGCCTCACCAAAGCCGGCCAGCCGCCGAAAGTCCTCACCGCCGGAGCCCTCGTCGGAGCCCCCAAAGCCACCGAACTCTTCGAAGCCGCCTATGACGAACACGCACGGCGAATCGCACGGTATTATGCGGGCTTGGGCAAAGACTGATCAGAGATGAGCAAACCAAAAAAAGTATTCTACGGCATTGTAATATCTGGGCTCTTCTGTGCCTGGGTAGTCCCATCAACAGGTCTAAAAGACTATGCATTTCCCCTGGCACTCATTTGGGTGATTGTTGGCAATATTGCTGCCTACTCACTTCGATGCCGACATTGCCAAAAGCAGCTAGTGAAAACAAAAGACGGCATTTTCATTCGTGGCTGGGGATGGGACAAATGCGACTTCTGCGGCAAAGAGCAGTAATTGCACCTTCCCGCCGCATCGGATGTGCTTTGCGGCTCTTGTATGGTATGGCGGCCCTGCATAGGCGTTTCATGCAGGCACCATGAAAAACGGTTCATCCGGGAAGTGGGTGCGGGGAGTGCCCTCGACGCTCGGCTGGGACTCTCAGACTGGCTGGGGGTGACAAGGCCGAGGCGGAGGTGCCGGGCGACCTGGTGTCGAGGTGGTGGAAGCTGATCGGTGCCCACTGTTCGCCAAAACAGCTATTCACAGGCACCAAGCCCGGTTTTGGGGTGATTGGAGGGCGAAAAGGGCAGTTTCGAGGTCGGAATCGAGAAATCCGAGGTCGGGTACCGAGCAATCCGGGGTCGGAATTGGTAAATCCGGGGACGGGTACCGGGCAATCCGGGGACGGGTACTGGGCAATCCGGGGGCGGGTACCGGGCAATCCGGGATCGGGTACTGGGCAATCCGGGGTAGGGTACTGGGCAATCCGGGATCGGGTACTGGGCAATCCGGGATCGGGTACTGGGCAATCCGGGGTCGGGTACCGGGCAATCCGGGGGCGGATTTACCGATTCCGAGATCGGATTTACGAATTCCGAGGTCGGATTTGCCGATTCCGAGGTCGGATTTACCGATTCCGAGGTCGGATTTGCCGTTTCCGAGGTCGGATTTGCCGATTCCGGGGTCGGATTTAGCGTTTCCGAGGTCGGATTTGGCAAATCCGAGTTCGGGTGCGAGGTGATTTCCAGGGGAGTTGGCGCTGCCCCGTGGCCCTTTGCTCAAGGGGCCGGGATCGGGCACTTAGAACACTCCAATATGGACTACCTAAAATTTGGCGGGACCTCACGTTGCATGCCCAGACCGGTTCTCAAGTGTCTCTGTTGCCAACAGTCCATGCAGATCGCCGAACGGATGATGCCTGCACGGAAACGGGCCCGTTGGAGCGAATCCCGGCGCAAAGCCGCGCCTCCCCCTCCCTGCTGCACCCCAGATCAGCCGAGGAGAGGCTGAGAGTCTATCCGGCAAAAGGTTCGACAGGTTGTAACGAGGTGAGGCGTCTGGCCATGATGCCGATGAAGGCGAGGTAAACAAAGGCTTCGTGATGGCGCGGGTTCTTCTCGTGATCCCGTGTGAGTCGGCGTTGCTTCACCAGCCAGCCAAAGCTGCGCTCGATGACCCAGCGGCGCGGCAGCACCACGAAGCCCTTCTGGTCTTCGAGCTTCTTGATGATCCCCAAGGCAAAACTCGCTCCGTGACCGAAGAGTTGTCCCATGCTCTGCACGAAGGTCTCCAGCTTCCCGGCATAGCCACCATCGGCAAAGATCATCAGCAGGCTCAGGAAGCCATGGCAAAACATGCACAACAGCAGCTTTGCGCCGTCACGATCTTGCACGTCGGCGGGCGTGACCACCACGCCCAGCAGCAGGCCGTTGGTGTCGGTGAGCGCGTGGCGCTTGCGTCCCCTGATCTTCTTGCCCGCGTCGTAACCGCAGGCTCACAGCCGGTAGCTGCCCGCCTTTGACGCTTTGGCTGTCGATGACAGCGGCGCTGGGCATGGCGTTTTTTTAGCATCAGGCGTGTCTGGGTGCGCAGGGCGTCGTTGAGCTTGGGCCACAAGCCCTGCTCGGTCCATTTACTCAAGGCGTCGTGAGCGGTGCTGCGGGGCGCGAGGTTCTTGGGGATCATCGACCACTGAGAGCCCGTTTTGAGCACATAGCGGATGGTGTCCAGACAGATTCGGGCGGAGTCGGGAGCTCGCAGCCTGCCTCGACAACGCTTCGCGCCAGCCGGGTAGATGATAGGCTTGATGAGTTCCCATTCCGCATCGCTGAGATCAGAATCGTAACCGGCTGGTTGATAGGGCTTGGCTGGCATCGCCCAACTTCCACTTTCAGCTTTTACTGGCTACAACTTTTTGCCGGATAGGCTCTGAGAGATTGGTGATCAAGAGCAAGAGCCAATCGGCGACCACCAGCGCAACACCCAGCACATAAGGCCGCACTGGAGCTAGAGCCGGGGTTATGCTGCTGCGTAGCCTCTGCGCTTTGGCTTCGCCGAGTTGACGCCGCTCATCGAGGCACAGCAGGGTTCAACGACTGGGGCATTTGCTGGCTCGCTTAGCCTCGCAGCAAGGCACCCTTTCATGTTCGGCCTTGGGTGGTTGTGGTGCCGGTCATGATGGTATAGTGGCTTGGTCAGGGCGAATGAACCTGGAAACGACGAACACCACCAAGACAGGTAGTGCAACAAGCACGCCCAATGCGAGAGCGAATGGCTGGACGATTTGACGCAAAGCATCTCCTGCAGCAAGGTTCTCCCTGTAGAATAAATAGTTGTCGTAAGTACTCACCGCTAGTGGCGGCAAGACTGCAACAAGCACTAAAGGAATCCGAAGGCGTCCGCCTATGAAGCTAAACACGAAGGTGGCGAGAATCGAACCAAGGATGAGTGCTCCTGCTGCCCCGAAGCCTGAATGAGAGTACAACAAGGTCGTCGCAATCCCCAATCCTGCGGCCAGTAGAATCGAGCAAATAAGCGCAACGTGCTTCTTCATGGTTTTACGGAACGCTGGTCAGTTGGGCGAACGCTTCGGATCAGGCGACGGAGAGGAGTGGACGTTGCTGACACGACAGATAGCCTTCGAGCCTTTACTGCATCCGTTTTGTTCGGCGTTGTGGTCATTTGTTGGTTGTGCCGGTGGAGAAGGCCTGTGCGTGTTGGCACTCGTCGCAAAGGCCCTCGGAGTCGAGCGTGAGTGGATGAAGGTGCGCAACTAAGTGGTCGCGGCCGAAGAAGCGCGGTGGCGCATCTGCACGGTAGCCAACACGCTGACAGGCAATGCACCGGACCATCCATTTGCGAGTTCGTGGGTCTCGCAAATACCAGTCGGGATCATGTGTCTCCGTCTTTGTTTGCGATGCCGCTTTCATTTGAGGGTTGAGTTAGTTGCGCCTTCTGTTGGCAATCGTTCTCGGGAAGCGCATAGCATCGCCGAACATCTCGGATCAGGCGACGGCGAGCGCAAGACGTTGCTCACACGACAGATAGCCTTCGAGCCATTGCCTGCATCCGTTTTGTTCGCCGTTGATTTCGTGGAAGGTGTTCATGGCGGAAGTCGACTGTAAGAGGGCGCGATCATACGCTACCCATGGTTTCGAGGTAGAACCAGTAGATGATAGCCGAAACCAAAAGCAACCCGACTGATCGAAGGAGGAAAATACCAGTTGGGCTGCTTATCCGCGTCGGCGAGTCGATCGCCACCCAACGAAGGCTGACAAAACTGCAAAGCACCACTACGGACGCCGGCGCAAACGAAGCAACCAATAGAATCCATGCAATACGACTCTCATCCCTCCCTGAAGGTGCCATGATCCAGACCAGCGCCGCTAACGGTAACAGTGTCCCATAGAAAATCATGACGCCTTGGAGCAGCGTTCGCATAGCTGCGACTGGAGAACGCATAGCGAGCATGACCGATGCAAGGATCGCGAGAAGCACCAAAAGACCGATAATCCATGGTGCAGCCAACATCACGAGCATTGAGGAACCAAACGCTGAGGCAACAAGTGGCATCCTAAATCGGGGCTGAGGGCATTGGACTCCGTTTCTTGGGCGAACGACTCGGATCAGGCGACGGCGAGCGCAAGACGTGGCTGACACGACAGATAGCCTTCGAGCTGTTGCCTACATCCGTTTTATTCGTCGTTTTGGTGGTGGGTCTGTCGTGTTGAGAAAAAGTCCGCAACTGTCCAATCACTTCCCGAACTCGTTGCTCGGTCGGTGCAATGACGATCACATGCCAGACTGAATGATCACCATCAGGAATGTAGGCCTCTGCTCGAAAACCAGTCTCTCGTCTCGTCAATCTCCATTCCGTTCGCTTGCTGCCGAATAGGGCACGGAATCGGGTCGTAGCTCTCTCGTCACCGCTACGAGGGTGTCCTCCATTGTATAGCGCAAGAGTAGCATCTGGGACAAAGGTGAAGGAGTGAACGGTGAAATCTGGTCCAAGGGTCGCAGAAGCATCCTTCACGCCTTGAAGTGTGAGGGCATAAATGGTCGTAGAGCCTGGCCATATCTTGAAGGTGTAGTCACATCCCACCCGTTGAGGCGTCACTTCACGCTCGCGTCGGTGATCCTCAAGCTGCGCACATCCCGCGAGCAGCCAAAATGAAAGAGCAGTAACGAGGAAGTGCTTCATGGGTGCGGCGAACGCCTCGGATCAGGCGGCGGCGAGCGCAAGACGTTGCTGACACGACCGATAGCCATACGAGCCGTTACTGTCATCCGTTTTGTTCTTGGGTTGTTCGTGTGCGGACTACTTCCATAAATCTATGTGTGCTTCTGTGCATATGGGACCGTCAACGGTATGCCACACAATTCTAAATGTGAATCCACCATGGTCGGACGAGAGATTGAAATCGTGCGGAAAGAGAAACCCGACCCGTCTCCGATTTGGGGGCAAATGCCGAGGTAAAACTTCACGACGCGCAACGGTGCCATCAGGCATTAGAACAGCACAAGTTATTGGCAATGCCAATGCCAGGCTCATCACGACGCTCTAAGTATATATAGGTTTCAGGACCGTTCCCAGAGTCCTCGTCGTCACGATACCATGCTCTGTAGATTCCTGTGGCAGCCTCGCTCTGACGACCAAACCACAACTCCTCAGCTGAGCAGCTCAAGCCAGCAAGAGTGGTCAGAGTAATGTTGCTGCTGCGAACTGCATCCAAGGCCCCTGACTGAAATCCTGACTCTGACAGCAAAAAACCCCTGTCCGCTCCGATGTCGGAAACAACCTGCTGCAGAGTCAATACACACTGCTTCGTAACCGCACGATTCCACCGCTTGCATTCGACGACCCACAGGCACTCGACAGCACTGGTCTTCGATCTAACCAGAACATCAATGTCATGAGTTGCTCTCACACCAGTCACGGTCTGATTCGTTTCGGCGGAATGACCCAACTGGCGGAAGTGTGTCGCTGTGGCTTCTTGGTAATCGTTCCAAGTCATGGCGGGTGGCGTATTGGGTTGGGCGAACGACTCGGATCAGGCGACGGCGAGCGCAAGACATTGCAGACACGACCGATAGCCATACGAGCCGTTACTGTGATCCGTTTTGTTCGCCCACTTGTGGTCCTCGGCTGTTGTTCATGGCTGCTTCTCCTTGGTCTTCTTCAGGGCTCCCTTGAGCTTTTCGGCAACTCCGTCAATGACTCCCTTCGTGGCCTCTTTGGCGGTGGACGCTGCTCCGTCGTGGATCTTCTCACCAAGGCCCTTCGCGTTTAGAAGCATCTTCTCGGTTAGAACATCGTCGTCGGTTCCAAACGTCTTGTCCGGGCCGGACGAGCTGACGAGCAGACGCTCTGAAAGACCTTCATCGCGATACTCGACCCGAATACGTTGTCCCCATGAATCGAGGTCGGAGACTGACTCGGGAGCAACTCGAACGTAGCGGCCACGATCAACTTGACGGTCAAGACGCTCGGCTACTTGGGATACCTTCTTGTCTGTGGCACGCTGGCTGGCGCATGATCGCCCCATAGTGAGCCATCCGACGATGAGCAGCAAAGTAAGGGCGATCGCGGTGATCCTGATTTCAATGAAAAGCTCTTTCATGGGGTGGCGATGGGCTCCGTTTCTTGGCCGAACAAATTAGATGGTAAACATTTCTGTCGGTTTGTCAGCAGCTTTATAGACGGCCAATGTGTGGGGACAGTACGGGGGCAAATGCTTCATGCTGTCGTTTTAGCCGCTGATCTCGGGATAGGCTCATCGAAGTGTCGGTTTCCATGCGCCATTCGGCTACTCGGGTGAAAAACGAACACTCAAGATGCCCGACGCGCCCAATTTCGGAAACGGGCTTTCCTGGCAGTGCTCAGCATGAAAAGTGTCGTGGTAGTTTTTAAATGCCCGCAGCGGCACGAGCGATCTTTTCACAGGACTGCACATCGAGCTTGCCGGAGCTGAGGATGGGGATTTCGGCGAGGCGGATCATTTTTTCGGGATCCACAGAGGAGGGACGCCTTTGTCGAGCAGCTTGTAGCGTAGATCCAGGATCTCCTGCTGCTCTGGACCACCGGGGATGCTGGTGAGCAGGATGAGGGCCTCTCCGCGCTCCAGATCTGGCACGCCGACGATGGCGATTTTTCGCTGGGCTTCGTTTTCGAGCCCCATGGATTTTACGAGGGCTTCTTCGACGGTTTCATGCGGCACCATTTCGCCCGCGATCTTGGAGAAGCGGCTGAGGCGGCCTTCGATGTAGAGGAAGCCATCTAGATCGACGCGGCCGATGTCGCCCGTGCGGAACCAGCCATCCTGGATGACATCGGCGGTGCGTTTTTCATCATTGAGGTAGCCTTCGAAGATGTTGGCCCCTTTGAACCAAATCATGCCGCTCTGGTGGATGGGCCGCGGTGCCCCGGTCTCTGGGTCTGTGATGCGGAGTGCGAGCCCGTGGAGCATCTGCCCGACGCTGCCCTGACGATGCGCTGGCAGCCAGACGTGGCCATCCGTGCCATTGCTGCTGGGCGGTGGGTCGATGAGATTGACGTTGGAGACGGGGGAGGTCTCGGTGAGGCCGTAGCCTTCGAGCACGGGTTTGCCGAATTTGGTCTGGAAGGCATCTGCGACGCTGGCAGGGAGCTTTTCTGCGCCGGTGACGATCATTTTCATGCTGGCGAGGATTCTGCGGGCACGCCGCGCAGGTAGCCGCGGAGGAAGGTGGGCGTGGCGACCATGAGGCTGACGCGGTGCTTTTCGATGAGCTCGGCGAGCTTCTTTGTCTCCAGCGGTGTCGGGTAGGTGACGAGGTGCAGGCCATAGATGATGGGATACCAAAGGGTGACGGTGCAGCCAAAGCTGTGAAAGAGTGGCAGACAGCCGAGGATGCTGTCGCTGTTGGACATATTGAGTCGATTGCCGAACTGGATGACATTGGCGATGAGGTTGCGATGCGTGAGGACGACGCCTTTGGGCTCGCCGGAGCTGCCGCTGGTGAAGAGCAGTGTGGCCTCCTGCCGCCCGCCTTTTTTCGGCACACCGAGGACGAGTGCGAGGAGGGATGCGGGCAGGAGCTTGGAAAGGACGAACCAAATGGCGGTGGAGGCCTTCATCTTGGGCATCACGCGCTCGATGAGGATGAGCTGCTTCGAGGGCGGCCATGGGAAGGACTGCATTTTCCGCACAAAGATATCGGCGGTGAGGAAGCGGTCGATTTCGGAGCGCTTGATGGCGCTCTCCACGGCGGCACGGCCGGCGGTGAAGTTGAGGTTCACGGGGATTTTCCCCGCGAAGAGCACCGCGAGATTGCAGATCAATCCGCCGAGGCCGGGGGGCAAGATGATGCCGACACGGCGCTGGGAGGTCTCTCGCTTCACCAAGCGGGAGAGCGCGATGGCTGCGGGCAAGATGCGATCAAAGCGCAGGGTGCGCTCGTCTTTGCCATCGACGACGAAGTTGGTGCTGGCGTGTTTTTTGAGCCCCAAAAGGGCTGCATAGGCTAGATGCATGTCTAACCCCGAGCATTGACCGAATGCCTGCTCTGAGAGGGCGAGGAGGCTCTGCTGATAGTTGGGCAGCGTGCAGTCTGTGCCTGTCAGCGCGGCACCGAAGGCGAAAATCGTTTCGTCTTCGCCGTAACGCCGCTCGACAGGCAGTGCGGCATCTGCCCGCTGCATGATGTAGAGTGGCACGACAGGGACGGAGACCTTTAGCAGATACTCCAGCCGTGCCCCCGGCACGGTGGTGAGCGGCGCAGGGAGTGTGGCGGCCTGTGCAGGCAGATAGATGACCACCGCACCGCGCTGGACATCCTCGGCCACGGCTTTCGCATACACCGCAGGCTCGGTGGTGTGCGTATCGACCACGAGAGCCGGCACGCCCTCCTTTTCCAAATGGGCCCGCAGCAGCGGATGCAGTGCAGCGCCTTTATCCATGAGGTAAACAATCTCTCGCCCAGGCAGCAAGGCCACGAGCCGCAGTAGATCAAAGTAACCTAGCTGCCCCGGTACGATGAAACAGCCCGCTGCCGGGAGATGCTCCTTTCCGAGAACGGTGAGATGTCTGAGGGATGCGGTCGGTGGAGTCTGTGACATGAGTAGGCGGTGGAAATACGATGGGGCAGACTAAAGCGGCGCTGCCGGGTGGGTTCAAGGTTGGATGAGGCAGGATCTTCAGCCTCAGAATTGGTATTTGCGCCTTTTCGTAGCTGGTGGCAGAGCAGGCGGCTCGACACACCCAGCTAGAACTCCTTCAACTCCTTCATCATGACCGATCTACTCCCTGCCCTCCAGTGGCGCTATGCCACCAAAGCCTTTGACCCAGCCAAAAAGATCCCCGCCGACACCTGGTCCAGGCTGGAGGAGTCCCTGGTGCTCACGCCATCGAGTTTCGGGCTTCAGCCGTGGAAATTCCTCATCGTCCAGGATCAGGAGCTGCGGGAAAAGCTGGTCGCCCACTCCTGGAATCAGCGCCAAGTCGCCGACTGCTCACACCTCGTGATCATGGCCGTGCGCAAGCAGCTCAGCCCACAGGACATCGATGCCTTTTTCACCCGGATGGTGGAGGTGCGTGGTGGCACGGCGGATGCCCTCATGGCTTACCGGAAGATGGTCGATGGAGCACACGCCCAGGGTTTCATGAGCACTGAGTGGGCGAAAAAGCAGGCCTACATCGCTCTCGGGCAGTTCATGACTGCCTGTGCCCTCCAGCGCATCGACACCTGCCCGATGGAGGGCTTTGTCGCGGCGAAGTATGACGAGACTCTCGGGCTGGAAGCTCAAGGACTCACCACCGCCGTGCTCTGCCCCGCAGGATACCGCAGTGCGGACGATCGCTATGCCGATCTACCGAAAGTGCGCTTCTCCACTGCGGATGTCATCGAGTATCGCTGATCCCACCGCTCATTTGCGGCGGCGGCGGCGATTCAGCATCAAAACAGAACTCAGCAGCAACATGGCGCTGCTGGGCTCTGGTACCGCTGTCACCACAAAATCCATGCTGTAGCTGATCGTCTGTGTGCCGCCGTAACCGAAGGTTTCGCTCAGGAGGAAGGTGTAATCGCCTGCTCCCAGGGGTGGGGTAAATCCCAGCCCGCCATTGACTGGTCCTGCATCGAGCAGCGCCATCATGTCGATGGTGGAGCCTGACCACGTCCAGTAGGCATTGCTGAGGTTATTTGTGGTGTTGAAAATATCGTCGATCGTCGATGAGCCTGAAAAAGCGATGTAGTGATTTGTCGCGGGTGTCCCGGCACTGTAGGCCACTAGATTGATCTGATTGACCTCATAGCCGGAGGCTAAAGTGAAAGTCCACATATCCATATCTAGGGCACTACCATCCCAGCCCATCTCGCCTTCGATCATGTTGGAGCCGAGTGTGAAATTGATGAAGGTCGGTGCCGTGCCAACATCTGACAGATCGCCACTCACGGCCTCATCCCAGTTCGCCCCCAGCAGGGTGCGACCAGGCAGCACCCAGAAAGCGGTCAGTAAGATAATTGTGAGGAATCGCCCCATTTTGTATAGTAAATATGAAATAAGTATAAAATATTGTCAATACACCTCTTTACGCGGAGCAAGCTCTCCCCCGCTTTTTCAGACCTTCCCAGCCTCCCAGCCCGAAAATTTCTGCTCTGGCAGATAAAACCGTGCATTTTCATGCTCAGATGGTCAAAGTCGGCCCTTATCACCCATGAAATTGATGCTCCGCCTCTCCCTCGCTGCCTGCCTCTGTCTGCCTCTTTCCTCCTGCCTTTATCTGCGCACCACCAGCCAGACCTATGAGGCCACCCAGGCCGCTCCAGAAGTCGGTGGGGCCCGATTCCGGGCAGAATTCATCCCACGGGGCTCCAATGCCCCCTTCTCCTTTTCTGCGATGGCGATCGGTGGGGCTGCGGTGACGGAAAATGGCCCCTACCAGCTCCGACTGCATGCTTTCGGCCAGGAGGGCCGCCATCAGTGGTTCCGCGTCACCCGCTTCGTCCTCAGTGTGCCGGGGCGAATGACCGCCCCGATGGAAAAACGTGGTTTTGATGGGCAAAGCACCTTTGCCCCAACCACCAACAAAGGCATCAGCCGCGCCTCGCTCGTCTTTGGCACGAACATCAACATCAACAATGAGCACAAAGACAAAGAAGTGCTCATCGACGCCGATGTCGAAGTCATGCGCAGTGGCCGCCTCGTGCGCGGCACCCTGAGCATCCCCATGAAAATGGCCAAAGCCTCCCGCAATGAGAATTTCCTCCTGCCCGTGGAGATTGTGAAGAGCTTCAAATCCGAGTCTCTCGATGATCTGCCACCCGCCATGCCCCCTCCGCCCGAATCAGCGGATGTGATCAAGAACTGATCACACCGAGATCGACTGCGCTAGGCCAAAACTCAGTACACGTCACGGCGGTAGCGCTTCGCATCCTTCATGGCCTGCACATAGGCAGCAGCCTCTTCGGCGGTTTTGCTACCTTGTTGCTCGATGATGGTGTGCAGTGCCTTATCGACATCATGGGCCATGCGTGAGGCATCGCCACAGACATAGAGGATGGCTCCCCGCTCCAGCCATTGCCAGATCTCGGCGGCATTTTCGAGCATTCGGTGCTGCACATAGATTTTTTCCGCCTGATCGCGGCTCCATGCGGTACTCAGCTTCGTAAGCGTGCCATCGGCCAGATAGGCCTGGAATTCATCTTTGTAGAAGAAGCAGCTCTTTTCACTCACCTCGCCGAAAAAGAGCCATGCCTGGCCCTTGGCGGCGGTGGCCTTGCGTTCTTCGAGAAAGGCCCGGAAGGGCGCGATGCCCGTGCCGGGGCCGCACATGATGATCGGCGTCTCCTCCTGCGGCTCTGGCAGGCGGAAGCCCTTGCCGTGGTTCACGAAGCACGGGATCAGCGTCACGCCAGGGGTGACTCTCTCTGCTAAGAAGCTGGAGCATACGCCGCTACGAGCCCGGCCGTGGCTGGTGTAGCGCACGGTGGCCACGGTGAGGTGAACTTCATCTGGATGGGCTTTTTGGCTGCTGCTGATGGAGTAAAGGCGGATGTTCAGCTTCTTCTGCGTAGCCATGAACTCCTCTGGCGTGAATTTCGCCGTCGGATTCTCCAAGAGCAGGTCGATGACAAAGCGGCCCCAGAGGTAGTTTTTGAGTTCCTCTTTTTTCTCCGGCAGTGAAAGCTCCGCCAGGGGTGTGGCACCGCCGGTTTTTTCCACGATGGCCTTGATGAGCTTGTTATCCACTTCGGTGATGAGTGTGGCCTCGGTCAGCGCCTGACGGATCGGCACTTCGGCACCGCTTTTCGGATGCTTCACGATCTCTTCACCGCTGAAGCCGAGAGCGGCGAGCGTGTCCGCAACGAGCTGGGGATCATTCGTGGGCTGTACCGCGAGAGAGTCACCCGGTGTGTATTCTAGGCCACTGCCCGCGAGATTGATCTCATAATGCGCTGTATGCTTCGGTGCCTCAGGCCCACTGAGGTCATACATGCGTTTCACTTTGGCGATGCAGGGGTTCTTGACGTTATAAACCGGCTTTCCGGCCTCAGGAGTGCTCATGGTAGTGGTTGGAAGAGTGTTGGCGCTGGGACGGCGCGGAGGCTAGACCGTGTTTCTCCACTGGCAAGAGGCTTGCAGTAGCCAAAATGGCATCTCGCATCAGCTTTTCGCCGCCTCACGAGCCTGCTTATGCGGGCAGATGCCGGCACGCGCTAGCTCATCGCAATGCGCCTCGATCCGCATGCTGCTGAGTTGGGGATTAAATCCCAGTCGGCGTGAGATGCAGTCATGCAGCAGGGCGATGTGCTCGTCCTCGAACTCCACCACACGATCACAGTCCAGGCAGATGAGGTGATTATGCAGCGGCTTATCGAGAAAGTTCGGGTCGTAGTACTTCTGATCACGCCCTAGATCGACTTCACGCAGCACTCCGCACTCGGTCATGAGTGTGATGGTGCGGTAAACTGTAGCCCGCGACACCGTGCGGTCGATTTTCCGCACCTTTTCGAGCAATTCGTCCGCGTTGAAGTGATCGTCGGTAGCAAAAGCTGCCTCGACGATGACATCCCGCTGCTTTGTCCGCCGCTGCCCCTGCTGGGCCAGGTAGGCGTCCAGGCGTTCTTTGACTCGTGAATCCATGTTGAAGAGCCAGAGGTTAGGCGGGGTTGAATGCCGTGGCAAGAGCATAGGCTCACGGGCATGAAGTCAGGTCCACGATGCGTTCACGCATTGGCTGCACTCCGCAGGAAAAAAGCATTGCCATATCGGCGCTGCTTTGCTGGAATCCGCCGCCTTTTATCCTGAAAGCCCTCGCCACCTCCTGCATCTCCTACTTATGAGCCATCCCGCCTCCGGCAAAGCCGACATGAAACTCTTCTGGGCCTGCTTCATCGCCCTAGTCGCCACGTCCTTCATCTTCGGTGTCCGCGCCAATACCATCGGCGAGCTGCAGGACAGCTTTAACCTCTCCGAGCAGCAAAAGGGCAACATCAATGGCGCAGGCATGTGGCCCTTTGCCATCTCGATCATCTTTTTCAGTCTGGTCATCGACTACATCGGCTACAAAACGGTCGCCTGCTTTGCCATCGCCTGCCACACGGTCTCTCTAGCTCTCACATTGCGTGCATCGGGCTATGAGGACTTTTATTGGAGCACGCTGCTCGTCGCAGTGGCCAATGGCACCGTGGAGTCCTTTATCAATCCAGTGGTGGCCACCGTCTTTAGCAAAGAGAAGTCCAAGTGGCTCAACATCCTGCATGCAGGCTGGCCAGCAGGTTTGGCACTGGGGGCTCTCTTCTGCGGGCTACTGCCGGATACGAAGCTGTTTTTCGGAGCCGTATGGCAGTTCCGCTTCGCGCTGTGCTTCATCCCAGTCATTATTTATGCGCTGCTGATTCTGCCCCGCTCCTTCCCAGTCAATGAGCGTGTGGCCTCTGGCGTGAGCTACCGCGACATGCTGCGTGAGGTGGGCGGCATCGGCTTCTTCATCATGGGCACGTTGTCCTACTTCGCCCTGGTGCAGATGATGGGCAAAGAGGCCACCCTGAGCACCTCGCTGATCGTGGGTGCCGTGATCGGCATCGCCGCTGGCATTTACACTGGATCGCTTGGCAACTGGCTCTTCCTCATCGTGCTCTTCACCATCGGGCCGCTGGCCACCACGGAGCTGGGCACCGATGGATGGATGCCTGAGCTGCTGAAACTCAGTGGTCCCGACTTCCCGAACTTCGCGACGTGGATCTTCGTCTATGTTTCGGTGATCATGACGGTGCTGCGGTTTTACGCGGGACCGATTGTGCATCGTTTTTCCCCCATCGGTCTGCTGGTCATCAGCGCGGTGATCGCCATCGCGGGACTGCTGTATCTCTCCAATGCCACAGGCTGGGCGATTCTGGCCGCGTCCACGGTGTATGCCTTTGGAAAGACCTTCCTGTGGTCCACCACCCTGGGGATGACCTCGGAGCAATTCCCGAAAGGCGGTGCCTTGACGCTCAATGGCGTCTCTGCCGTCGGCGTGCTCTTTCTCGGCGTCCTCGGCAGTCCCTACATCGGCTACAAGCAAGATGGCGATCTGGAAAAGCGCCTCAACAACACCGAGCACGCCGCTCTTTACAGCGCCGTGAAAGGCGAGCCCAAGCCGAGCATGTTCGGCCCTAGCCCCACACTGGATCAGGCCAAAATCAAGGCTCTACCCGAGGCGCAGGCCAAGGAACTCGAAACGGTGCAAGCCGCCAGCAAGCGCAGTGTCTTCATCACCATCGCCATGCTGCCCACCTTCATGCTGGTTTGCTACATCGGCCTCTGGCTCTATTTCCGCTCCAAAGGCGGCTACAAGCCCGTGGACATCGCCTCAGCGCATTGATGGCTATTCCCCACTCTTGGGGTCAAACGCGTCCCGCAGACCATCGCCGAGGTAATTCAGCGCCAGCAGGCTCAGCGACATGCAAAGCGCCGGAAACAACAGCAGCCACCACTTGCTGTCGATGGGATTGATGACCTGTGCTCCATCCTTAAGCAGGCTGCCCCAGCTCGCGGCAGGATCTTCGATCCCCAGCCCTAAAAAGCTCAGGAAGGACTCATCGAGAATCACCGCCGGAATCGTCAGTGTGAGGTAGGTGAGGATGAGCGTGCTCAGATTCGGCAATAGATGCCGCCACAGCACACCCCAGCTCCCCTGCCCCATCGCACGCGCCGCTGTGACGAAGGTCATCTCCCGCAGCACCAGCACCTGACCACGCACGATGCGGGCCATGGTGAGCCACTCCACCAGTCCCAGAGACAGCACCATCACCAGCATGCGACTGTAAGGAATGAGATCGCTCATCAGAGACTCCAGGCTGCCCCAGCCGCTTTCCTGCGCAGTGAGCCGCGCGGCATCCAGCCAGCCTTTCACATGATCATCCAGCGCCGCGATCAGGATCATTATGAAAAGAATTCGCGGCACACTGTAAAGTACCTCCACCACACGCATCATCAGCCCATCCACTTTGCCGCCCGCATAGCCACTGATCATGCCGTAGAGCGTGCCGATCACCAGACTGATAAAGGCACCCGCCAGCCCGATCCCCAGCGACACACGCGCACCACCCAGCAGCCGATAAAACAAATCCTGCCCATTCAAATCCGTGCCCAAAAGGTGCATTCCCGTCAGCGGTGGCAGAAATTGCCCATCGCTCGTCGTCTTCAACTCTGCGGGCAATAACAGCGGCACCACCACCGCCACGAGTGCTAGCAGCAGCAGTGCATAGAGCGAAAAAAGCGCCGCGCGATTCCTACTCAGCAGCGCCCAGCTGTTCGGCCGGGAAATCATCGCAGGTCTGGCTGTGGCTTCAGGCATGGAGTTGGATGCGTTTGTCCAGCAGCGTGTAGAGCACGTCCACGATGAGGTTAAAGACGATCAGCATGATGCACAGCACGATCACTGCGCCGCCCAACAGAAAGGCATCACGATTCTGGATGGAATTCACAAACAGACTGCCCGCGCCGCTGATGTTGAAAACACTCTCAATGACCATCGAGCCCGTGAGCAAATTCGCCGCCAGTGGCCCCAGGAAGGTGATCACCGGCAAAATGGCAATTTTTGCCGCATGGCGAGCGACGACGGCCGTTTCACCCAGGCCCTTAGCCCGTGCTGTGCGCAGAAAATCACTACGCAGCACATCCAGCAGCGAATTGCGCATCAGCCGCGCCACATACGCAATATACGGCCCCGCGAGGCAAACCGACGGCAGGATCATCTGCTGCACCGTGCCCCATCCACCCACAGGCAGCCATCCCAGCCATAAAGCGAACACCGCGATCAAAAACGGCCCCGTGATGAATGTCGGCACCGAAATGGCCAAAATCGCCACCAGCATCGCCGCACGGTCCCAGGCCGAATCCTTCCGCATCGCAGCCACACTGCCCAGCAGCACCCCCAGCGTGCTCGCCAGCAAAAACGCCACCGAACCGATCGCGATGGAGTTCGGCAACTTTTGCGCCAGCAGCTCGGAAACACGCCAATTGCGGTACTTGGTCGAAAAACCCAGATCTAACTGCGCCAGACGGCCCAAATAAGCCGTATACTGCTCCCACAGCGTGCCATCGAGCCGATACTGGCGCATGAGCTGCTCCTTCACCTCCGCCGGTTGCTCCTTCTCGCGATCAAAGGGGCCGCCTTTGGTGATGCGCATCAGCAAAAACGTCAGCGACACGACGCAGAACACCACAACGATGCTGCTCAGGGTGCGGCGGAGGAGGAATAAAAACATGCGACGATCTAGCCCGGAATCAGGCCCCACATCATGCCCTGCCCCCCTGCGCAACGCAAACGTCCAAGGCAGAATGACCACCACCCATGTTTTCGCAGCTCATCACCACTCCGCTTTGCGGCTTGAAACCACCCACGCCTTGCGCCAAGTGCGCCGCCCTATGTCCGCCGAACGCAAGACCCTCGAAGAACGTGCCCAGATGTCTGATATTGACCGTCTGCGCCACTCCTGTGCCCATGTGATGGCCACCGCCATCCTGCGCCTGTGGCCGAACGCCCAGTTCGCCTACGGCCCGCCCGTGGAGAATGGCTTCTACTACGACTTCGACCTCCCTGACCACCGCATCACGCCAGATGACTTTGAGAAGATCGAGGCCGAGATGAAAAAGATCGCCAAAGACAATCAGAAGTTCGAGTGGAAAGGCGTCACGCGTGAAGAAGCCATCGCGATGGCAAAAAGCGGTCGCCTCGGCGGCCTCAGCGAGCGTCCAGGCAATCCGAGCACCTTCAAACTCGACCTATTGGAAAAAATTCCCGAAGGCGAGCAGATCAGCACCTTCACCAATGGCGAGTTCATCGACCTCTGCGCCGGACCGCACGTCGGCTACACCTCGAAGTGCAAGAACGTGAAGCTCATGTCGGTCAGCTCCTCGTTCTACATGGGCGACGAGACGAAGCCGCAGCTCCAGCGCCTCTACGGCACCGCTTTCGCCTCGAAGGAAGAACTCGAAGCGCACCTCGTGCAGCTCGAAGAGGCCAAAAAACGCGACCACCGCAAGCTGGGCCGCGAATTGAAGCTCTTCCACATCGACGAAGACGTGGGCCAGGGCCTCATCCTCTGGACGCCCAATGGTGCCGTGCTGCGCCAGGAACTGCAAAACTTCATCAGCGAGGAATTGCGCAAGCAGGGCTACTCGCAGGTCTTCACGCCGCACATCGGCAAAACGGTGCTCTACAAGACCAGCGGCCACTTCCCCTATTACAAAGACAGCCAGTTCAGCCCGGTCATCGAGAACGACGACCTCGTCAAGGTCATCAAAGAAGGCTGCGGCTGCTGCGAGGTGATGGAACGCCTCGGCGCCGTCTCCGCGAAACTGCGCAGCCAGCTCAACGAGCGTGTCGGCACCGAAGTCGTCCCGGAAGACCGCGTGTTGCCCGACGACAAGCTGCTCGATGGCTTCCTGCTGAAACCGATGAACTGCCCGCACCACATCAAGATCTTCGACAGCCAGCCGCGCAGCTACCGCGACCTGCCCGTGCGCCTGGCCGAATTCGGCACCGTGTATCGCTGGGAGCAAAGTGGCGAGCTCAACGGCATGACCCGCGTCCGCGGCTTCACGCAGGACGACGCGCACCTCTTCTGCACCGAGGAACAAGTCGCCGCTGAGGTGCTCGGCTGCCTCTCGCTCGTCAAAATCGTGCTCAACACCCTCGGCATGCACGACTACCGCGTCCGCGTCGGCCTTCGCGATCCCGACAGCAGCAAGTTCACCGGCGATCCCGCCAAGTGGGACGCGGCTGAAGACGCCTGCCGCAAAGCCGCCGCCACCCTCGGCGTGCCCTTCACTGAAGAACCCGGCGAAGCCGCCTTCTACGGCCCGAAGATCGACTTCGTCATCAAGGACGTCATCGGTCGCGAATGGCAGCTCGGCACCGTGCAGGTCGATTACGTCCTGCCCGTGCGCTTTGACCTCAGCTACATCGGCCCCGACAACAAGCCGCACCGTCCCGTCATGATCCACCGTGCGCCGTTTGGCAGCATGGAGCGCTTCTGCGGCGTGCTCATCGAGCACTTCGCCGGTCACTTCCCCGCCTGGCTCGCCCCCGAGCAGGTCCGCGTGCTCACCATCAGCGAAAAGAGCGACGAATTCGCCAGCGAAGCTCTCAACCAACTCAAAGCCGCCGGACTCCGCGTCACGCTCGACAACGCCGCCGATAAAATCGGTGCCAAGATCCGCAACGCCCAGCTCGACAAGATCCCCTACATGCTCGTCATCGGCGAAAAAGAAGCCGCAGCGCAAAGTGTGGCCGTCCGCCACGCGAAACGCGGTGATCTCGGTGTGAAGCCGCTCGCGGACTTCGTGAACGAGATCACGGCGGAGGTGAAGGAGCGCAGGCTTTGATGCCATTGAGGTGATTCTGAAACCTAGAAGCGCCCACCCGGCATCTTTCAAAATGACTGACTGCCGAGACAGTTACCCTGACAAGGACTACCCTTGGAATTTCTACTTCAACAGCGTTCTCATGCCCAAGTGGGGAAGCAGTTGGTTTTTACAAAGGCACATGTTCCAGAGTGAGGACGAGTGGCGTGAAGACTTCTTGGAAGATGTGAGTTATTGAGACGTCGGTTTGGAGCTTTGCAAAAAAACTCCATGTCGGCGTTGTGAGGAACAAGGATTCAGGCGTCTTCTGCTATGCTACAGGAGATACGCTAGCTCCATCTGGAGCACAGAAATGAATTTCGTTGGACTTCACGGCAGCCAGTTGGGTAAGTTTTGTGCCAATGTCGTCTCCCTCCCCCTCCCTGCGCTCTAGCTTATCCATCTGGCTAGAGGCACTCCTGACCTCGCCCCTTTGCTCTAGCGCCTTCCTTCTTTTCATCGGCAGGCCATCCTATGAGAGCAATGATGACATGGGCATGGACATGATCGCGGCTGGTGTGTGGTCCTCTGCTGAGCCTTCCGCGCTGCTCCTTTTCATTCATCCACTTTATGGTGAGGTTCTCAGTCGCCTCTACCGTTTATGGCCGGATGTAGGCTGGCATGGCGTGGTGCTGCTCACGCTCACCGCGCTGGCACTGACATCCCTGCATGCGGCGGTGCTGCGGGTGCGACGCTCAGGGATGCTGCGCCTGTTTTTGATCCTGCTCGTGGCGACGGCGACGGGGCTTTGCATGACGAATGTGCAGTTTACTCTCGTCGCTGGGCTCTGTTTCACGGCGGGGACGGTCTTGGGGCTCTCACAGGTCCTCCAACCGGCTACGGATGGCCGCATACGCCTTTTTGAGCGTGGCGTGACTCTGGTGATGCTGCTCATCGGGGCGATGCTGCGTCTCGACAGTGCTCTGATGGTCGCAGTGCTTTCTCTGCCACTCTGGGGCGGCGTTTTTTACCTGAGCAGCATCGCGTGGCGGCGGATGGCCCCTGCCCTCCTCACGCTGGCAGCCGTGCTGGCTCTGGTACGGCTTTCAGCAGGGCTGTACTATGGTGATGCGGGCTGGCAGCGGTGGCAGACGCTGAACACCGCAAAATCTGAAATCATCGACACCCAACGCGTCGTCTGGAATGAGGTCACAGCGCCCGTTTTTGCCCGCCATGGCATCACACGGAACGATTATGACATGCTGGCTAGCTGGCAGTATCTGGACTCCCAGCGCATCGTGCCCGAAAAACTCGCCACTGCCGTCCAGGAGGCGCTGACGCTGCCAGGAGCAGGTGCGGATGGGGCAAAGAGTAGTCAGAGCATGCTCGCGGATCTTTTGACCAAAATCAGCAAGACCATCCAGCTCCATGCGCTGTTTTGGGCTTTACCCGCTAGCTTACTCCTGCTGCATGCGTGGGGTTGGCGGCGCTTCGGCGTGATCGCGTGTGTTTGGGGAAGTGTCTTTCTACTCCTGCTGTATCTCGATGGCATCGTGAATCGCCTCCCGCTGCGAGTCATGGCCGTGGGCATTCTTTTTGCCAACTGGAGCACGCTGCTGCTCCTGTGCCTCCCAGCCAGTGCGGATGAGTATCCTCTCGATGACCGAAAAAGACGGCTCCTGGGCCTGCTCGGTCTCGCTTTACTGATCTATCCATTGCAGACCTTTCACCTGTATTGCGTGGCCTGGACGGGTTTCGCTGAGAAAAATGCCACTGGCATCGAACAGCGCCTAGCCGCCTGGCGGCGCCACCTCCCGCCAGATGCCGTTCTCTACAATGTCGGCGGGGCCATCGCTGTCGATAGCCTCTCCCCGTTGCGTCCCATCCACTCGCTCCCCCTCGCCGATGCGAAAGTCATCTCCCTCGGCTGGCTGAATCAGTCCCCGCACTTGCATCGCTACCTCACCTCCATCGGACTCGACGCGGAGGCCCCCTATCTTGCCATCGCACGCCAGCCGCATGTCTATTTCGTCCAGCAGCCCAAAGAGGCGGAATTTTATCAATACGCCACCGCCCTCCGGCAATACTACCGAGAGCAGCATGAACTCGATTTTCTCCTGGAAAAAGACCCGCAGCTCCCCGGCCTTTTTAAGATGAAGTTCCAGCCCTACAAGCCCGCCCAGCCATAAGGAGGACCGCCGCCCAGCCGCTTCAACGGGCAAGAAACGCTCATCGTATAGGCCCGAGCGGTCAAGAACTGCCCCAGAGCCAGCCAGCGACAGCCTTCCGCATTGACCCGCAGCACTTATATCCAATGATCTCCCATCATCTTATGAAAAAGCGCACCACCCTCACCCTCCTCCTCGCCACTGCGGCCACCACCCTATTGGCGCAGACCACAACTCAGCCACCACGGCACGAGTCTCTCAAGCAAGAGCTACGCCTCGCCAGCGAGAGGGGCCTACGCTACCTCCTTGGCAAACAAAATCCCCAGACAGGTCAATGGGGAGAGGCCGAGCCCGTCGCCCAAACCGGCCTCGCCGTCGCCAGCTTCATGCTCGACCCGAACCGCAAACCTGGCGATCCCGTGCCCGCCCATGTCGAAAAAGCCTGCGCCTACCTCATCAGCAACGCCAAACCAGACGGCAGCATCTGCATCAAAGCCCGCGCCACCTACAACACCGCTATCGCCCTCACGGCCCTGCTGCTGAACCCGAAGCTTGAAAACGAGCAAATCATGCTCAAAGCACGCCGCTACCTGGTCAGCCGCCAGCTCGATCTCGATGAAAAAGGCAAAAACGACGCCCCCACCGACGGCGGCATCGGCTACGGCGAAGAAAAGGCCACCCACGCCGACCTTTCCAACACCACCTTCGCCCTCGAAGCCCTCTACTACGCGCAGACTCTCTTCGCCGACAAGCCAGAGAAGGCCGCTGGTGAGCCCCAGCTCAATTTCGCCGCCGCGATCGACTTCATCCAGCGCTGTCAAAACCGCCCCGAAAGCAATAAATCCGCCTGGGTCAGCAAAGACCCCGCTGACGCTGGCGGCTTCATCTACAACCCAACCGAAACCCGTGGTGCCAAAGTGGAAAACCCCGATGGCACCGTCTCACTCCGCAGCTACGGCAGCATCAGCTATGCGGGCCTGCTCAGCTTCATCTACGCCGGACTCGACAAGAATGATCCCCGCGTCAAAGCCGTGCTCGAATGGCTCCAGAAAAACTACACTGTCGAGGAAAATCCCGGCCTCGGAGCCCAGGGCCTCTACTATTACTACCACACCATGAGCAAAGCCCTCTCCATCGCCGGAGTGGACTTCATCAAGACCAAAGACGGCAAACTCATCGACTGGCGGGCCGACATCGCCCAAAAGCTCCTCAACCTCCAAAAAGGCGACGGCTCCTGGATCAATGACCAAGGCCGCTGGATGGAAAGCGACTCCGTCCTCACCACCAGCTACATCCTCATGGCCCTCGGACGCATCCATCAGACGTTGTAACGAATCGCCATACACTCCGAAACGGAGGTGGTCAGGAAACACTGACAGAAGTCACTTCGTGCCAAAACCACGCTAGCCTGCTCCGCTCAGAGCTTGGCAGCGAAGAAATGCGTGTTTTTTACAGGCCCAGCTTGAATGCGGGCGATTTCTCCTTCATCGCGGAGTAGATTTGCGCCCCATGCTTTTCACGATTCATCGTTTCCTATGACCGACTCCGACATCCAATCTGCCATCCATGACATGGGCCGCCGTGCCCGCGCAGCCTCTCGTGGACTCGTCAATCTGAGCAGCGACCAAAAAAACACGATTCTGTGTGCCATGGCCGATGAGATCATGGCACGCCAAGAGGCCATCTTAGCTGCCAATGCGCTCGATTTGGCCCGAGCCCGAGAAAATGGCCTCTCCGCCGCGATGATTGACCGTCTCACACTCGATGCGAAGCGACTCAAAGGCATCGCCGAGGCTGTGCGTGAGGTCGCCGCGCTACCTGACCCTGTAGGCGAGCAACTAAGCGAGTGGACGCGCCCCAATGGGCTGCACATTCGCAAAGTGCGCGTGCCCATCGGCGTGATCGGCATCATTTTCGAGTCCAGGCCGAATGTGACGACGGATGCAGCATCCCTGTGCTTCAAAACTGGCAATGCGACGATCCTACGCGGTGGCTCAGAGGCGATTGATAGCAACCGAGCCCTCGCAGCAGCCCTCCAAGCCGGTGGTGAGCGTGCCGGCCTGCCACCGGATAGCATTCAGCTCATTCCATTTACCGACCGGGCCAGCGTGGAGCACATGGCACGGATGGACCAGTTTATTGACCTCATCATCCCACGCGGTGGGAAGGGGCTGATCGAAAAAGTCGTCTCCACGGCCCGCATGCCCGTCATCAAGCACTACGACGGCGTCTGCCATGTGTATGTGCATGAAGACGCGGATGTGGAGATGGCCGTGCGCATCATCGAAAACGCGAAATGTCAGAAACCCGGCGTCTGCAATGCACTGGAGACCATTTTGGTGCACCGCACTATCGCCGCGAAATTTTATCCACAGGCTGGAAAGCGGCTAGCAGAGGCCAAAGTGGAGCTGCGTGGCGATGCGGAGGCGCTAGCACATCTCGGCGTGCCTGCCAAAGCTGCGACAGAGGAGGATTGGAGCACGGAATACCTCGACCTCATCCTCTCTGCGAAAACAGTGTCCGGTTTGGAAGATGCTATCGCTCACATCAATCAATACGGCTCTCACCACACGGACAGCATCATCACGCGTGATGCACAGGCCGCCGCACGCTTCCAACATGAAGTGGACAGTGCTGTGGTGCTGCACAACGCGAGCACTCGTTTCAACGACGGCGGCGAGTTCGGCTTCGGGGCCGAAATCGGCATTTCCACGGATAAATTGCACGCTCGTGGCCCGATGGGGTTGGCAGAGCTTTGCAGCTATAAATATCTCGTGAACGGCGACGGCCAGATCCGCAGCTAAACATGAAAAAAGGCCGCCAGACCACGGCGATCGCCGTGGACTACGAACCGGAAATCCGTGCGATTTATGCCGAAATCGAGCGCCGTGCCCTACCGCGTGATTGCGCGATGCGCACGGGTTGTTGCCAGTTCCGCATCACAGGCCGCACGCCAATGCTGACACGCGGCGAGGCTCTATTTTTGGCCAAAGGAGTGCGGGCGAGTGGTCGCACACGAGTCAAACCGCATGCGGATGGTGCCTGCCCGCTACTGGGCCAGGATGGCCGCTGCACGGTGTATGCGCATCGCCCATTTGGCTGCCGCACACACTTCTGTGAGGCGGCTGGCGGCATGTATCCGCGTAAACACGTCGCAGACCTCATTCAGCGTCTGGAGGCTCTGGATGAAAAGCTGCGCGGTGATGGCCCACGGCCCATCGAGGGTGCTTTGGACTCTGCACTGGCTGGAATGTGAGCACTTTTACTCCAGCCACAAGCGGCCCGCTTTGCGCCGCAAGTGATGCCCGCCGGGTAGATTAATCTTCGCGGGACCACCAGGGGCAAGCATGTGCATCGCACGCTGGATTTCATCAAATCCGATGCCTGAAAGTCGTAGAGAATCACGCATCCAGATGGCGAGGAGGCGGGAGAGCAGCGCTGGATCGAGCGTGGAGAGCCGCCGCAGGTCGTGCAGGCCATCTGGACGCTGAAAAGTGGCCAATTCAGCGCTGGCGAGGCGATTGAGGCATGCTTCGTCCTGCGCCGCGAGACTGCCCAGGCGATTGAGCAACGGAGCGACCTCACGCCCCGCCACGTCCGAGAGCAACGGCAAAGCCTCATGACGAAGGCGATTCCGGCGGTACTCGGCAGAGTCATTGCTGCTGTCATCACGCCATTTCAGGCGGTGAGAAGCCAAATAGGCATCGATCTGAGCCCGCGTGGTGAGCAAAAGCGGTCGTAGCAAAAGGAGTCCATCCTCCAGCACGGTGGAGAGGCGCATGCCGCCGAGTCCATCGAGCCCACACCCCCGTAGGACATTGCCCAGAATGGTCTCCGCCTGGTCATCGGCATGGTGAGCGAGCAAAACAGCCTGTGTGCCGTGTTTTCGGCTCATTCGGCGAAAAAAGGCGTGTCGGGCCTCACGGGCGGCGGTTTCGAGCGAGAGCTTTTTCCGCTTCGCGAGCCCTTTGACGTTGGTTTTGGCGATTTCGCATGGAAGGGCCATTTTTCGGGCCAGCTCACGCACGAACTCGGCATCGGCATCAGACTCCGCACCGCGCAAATGATGATTCAGATGGCAAAGAATGAGCTCACGGCATCCAGCAGCGAGCAGGAGGTGCAGGAGTGCCACGGAATCACGCCCGCCGGAGAGTCCGAGCAGGGCTTTTCCGTGCGGCAGGCACGCAAGCATGGGTGATTTGAATTTCATTTGAGATTGAGCCGACATTTCGTTTGACGCTTCGGCGCGGCAAACGCTAAATAGAGGCGTTCGCAGGTCGCACGGCCAACCGAGCAATTGGAGAGATGGCTGAGTGGTCGAAAGCACATCTTTGCTAAAGATGCGTAGCCTTAACAGCTACCGAGGGTTCGAATCCCTCTCTCTCCGCCACCTCCCTCTGAAGAGGGAAAATCAGGCAAAAGCCTGGATGAAGCAGACTTCGAGGGCGAGGCCTTCATTCACGTTCGTGTGGAGATGGCTGTCGAGCTGGCGCAGAGTCTGAATGCGGCGAGTGACCTCTCCGGGCGACCAGCGCTGGCCAAGCGTAGCGGTAGCTTTCTGATTCAGCGGGAGGTCCAGGTGCTCGGCCCCGGCTTGCTGCCGTGCTACATCGCCAAACCAGGACAAGAGCAGATCCATGAGAGCCGTGCGGTGCTGGAGGTAGTCGGCCTCGATGGCGGCCTCCACTTGTTCCTCACGCTGACGGAGCCAAACGCCGTCAGTGGTTTTGCCATAATGTTCCTGATCGCGCTCAAATCCGGCTTCGTGGCGCTTTTTGATGTCCTCATGGAGTTCTTCCAAAATGGTCTCGAACTCTGTCTTCACGGCCAAAGCTCCTGAAAGTGAGCCAGTGGAGCGTGCGGTCATTTTTTCGAGTACGATGAGGAGCTTTCGCTCGTGCTCGGAGAACTGGCGAGCTCCCGGCGGCGGCATGAGAGCGATTTCGATGACGCGGGACTGAATGGTCGGAAGGAGCTGCTGGGGCTGGGTGCTGAGGAGCAGCAACAGGGTGCGCGGCGGCGGCTCTTCGAGGGTCTTCAGGAAGGCATTCTGCGCCTGGACGTTCATGCGCTCGGCATCGACGATGACGCCGAGCTTCCAACCATCAGCGGCAGCTACTTGGCGGATGCGTTTTTCCAAAAAGCGGATCGTGCCTGGATCGTCACCGTCATCCCCGATGGTGATGCGGCGTGATTTACTCTGAGGACGGAGGATGACAGCCCCCCTGCCCTCCCAGGAATCGAGGCTGCCGCTTTTTACCCCCGTAAGCATATCGAGCACCCCAGCGGCAAAAAACTCAAGGCGTGCCTCTTTCGGACCACTGATGAGGTAGGCATGCCCCAGACGACCATTGTCACGGGCTCTTGCGAGGAGGCTGAGGGCATGTTCGGCTTTAAAAGGCACGCGGTGAAGTGAGTAGGGTGAAATAAGCGCGAAACAGCGCTCAGTGGCCTGTCCTACTCCTCATCCTGGCCTGTGCAACCCTGCGCCAGGTGGATTCATGGAAGAATGAAGAGATAAGAGGAGAAAAAATGTTGGACAGAAGGCCAGCCATCCCGGTAATCTGGATTTCCTCTTTGCTTATTTCCGCGCTGCGGACTCTTTTTCACATCCATCTATGCCCAAGTTCCATTACATCGCCCTCGATCAGAACGGTCAGGAGACTACCGGAGATCTCGACGCCGCCTCAGAAGCCGACGCCTACAATCAGCTCCGCGCTGGCGGCCTGTATCCCACACAGGTAGCCGCCGAAGGCGCAGGTGCCGCTGCGGCAATCAAAAAGAAGGCCAAGTCCACGAAGGGTAAGGAAAAAGTCGTCCGCGTGGGTGCCAATGCCCGCGTGAAGGGCAAGGTGCTGATGATATTCACCCGACAGCTCGCCACACTGATCGATTCCGGCTTGCCTCTCCTGCGTGGACTCACCGTGCTAGGCCGCCAGGAGCCCATCCCCGTGATGAAGGCCACGATCAATACGCTGGCAGAAAATGTGCAGACCGGCAGCACCTTCTCCGAAAGCCTCCAGCAATACCCGCGCATCTTTAATAAGCTTTATGTGAACATGGTGAAGGCCGGGGAGCTCGGTGGTGTGCTCGAACTCGTCCTCAACCGTCTAGCAGAATACCAAGAAAAAGCGCAGAAGCTCAAAAACAAGATCGTCGCGGCGATGGTGTATCCCATCATCGTGATGTGCATCGCAGCAGGCATCATGGTCTTCCTCATGCTGGTCATCGTGCCGCGCTTTGAGACCATTTTCGAGGACATGCTCGGCTCAAAGGACAAGCTGCCAGAACTGACCAAAATCGTCATCGGTTTCAGCCGCTGGATGTATGAGTACATCTTCCACATCTCAGCAGTGCTGATCGCCATCTTCCTTCTGTGGCGTGCCATGGCTGCCACAAAGGGTGGTCGCCGCTGGATCGATAGCATGAAGCTGAAATTGCCACTCTTTGGCGATGTCCAGCGCAAGACGGCCATTTCCCGCTTCACCCGCACACTGGGCACACTTGTGACCTCTGGCGTGCCGATCCTCCAGGCTCTCAATATTACGCGTGATACAGCAGGCAACGTCGTCGTGTCTGACGCTATTGCCAAAGTGCATGACGCCGTCAAAGAAGGTGAATCCATGGTCGCTCCGCTGGAAGGTAGTGGCGTTTTCCCGCCCATGGTGATCTCCATGGTGGACGTGGGCGAGGAAACCGGCCAGCTCCCCGAGATGCTTCTGAAAATCGCTGATGTGTATGAAGACGAGGTGGATAACTCCGTTTCCGCACTTACTTCAATGCTGGAGCCTCTCATGATCGTCGTGCTGGCGCTGGTCGTCGGCGTGATCGTGCTGGCTCTCTTCCTCCCACTCATCGACGTGATCAAGAACCTCAGCGGTGGTGGCGGCGGCTAGCCCTACAGAAATCAGGTAGGTGGCGTTTGACTCATTGGATTTGAACGCCGCCCCCACCTGAAATGACGAACACCCACTAACCCCAGGATGAACATTACCATGAAAATCCGTGTTTCTTCACGCACCAACTCCGGCTTCACCCTTGCGGAAATGATGATCGTCATCTCGATCATCATGGTCCTCGCAGCGCTAACCATTGGCGGCTACAATTATGCCATGAAGGGCTCTAAACGCCGAACTACTGAGGCCACCATGACCGCAGTGGAGTCCACCCTCGAAGAGTATCTGGACAAATATGGTGAATATCCAGAGCCAGCCTCGACGGATGAGACCTATGAAGTGCGGCCAGGAAAAACCTTCACAGTAGGTGGAGCCAAATGCCTCTACCAAGCATTGCGCGGAGATGGATTTGACGCCATCAAAGGTGGTGAAAATAGCGCCGCAGAAGGCGCCAGCCCTCAATCTGATGGGAATTTCACCACAGAGGAAATCTCGCAAGTGCTATTTAAAGACATGCCACCAGCCATGTGGCGCAAAATCGGAGAGAGCTACATGATCATTGACGCCTTCAACAACCCATTCCAGTACATCAAAGCTGCCGTGGCTGTGGGAGGAGTTGCACCTGAGCCTCTCACGATCAATTCCACTTACGACCTCTGGTCCTATGCAGATGATGAGCAAAACACGACAATGCGTTCTCTGGATACACAGGACAGCCCAACATCAGCCAACAAGTGGATTAAAAACTGGTAAAACAGCCACTTGGCAGTCAGGTCTTCATGATTCATGAGTGAACCATGCCTATCAGTCTTTGTATCGCCTCCATTCTGGCCCTATTCACCAGCTTCTGGGCGCTAAATGTCGCACGAGATCCGCGCGTTTGGCGTCTTTGGTGGATGGATCTGCTCGGAGTGCTCGATGTCGATACAGATCCGCGAGGTGCGGCGTGTACAGGAATTACAGATGTCCATTGTCTGTTACATTCTCTTTGTCTTGCTGCTTGCGACCAGCCTCAGTGGCATTTTTTGGACGATCGATCTAGTTCGTGAGCAAAGACGAGAAAAAACCCGCTTTGAACGTGAAGTTGAACTCAACCGTGACGAAATCGACAAGGTGCAAGGGCAGCCCCAGCGGCTAAAGCGCTAATTAGCGTGCCACGTAGTCGAGGACGCAGACCTTATCGAGCAGCGGTTTCAGCTTCGAAACAAAGACTTGGTGCTCAGCATGTGGCAAATAAGCCTCTAAACCTGCCTTGTCGGCAAAAGTAACCAAAAAGCAGTGAGTGAAGCCATCAGCGAGCCCCTCAGGGCTGACATTGGTCCCCCACTCAAAAGCTTTCACGGTTTCAATCTTTTTGGCCAACTCTCCAAAGGCTTTCTCAATCCCCTGCACCTGCTCAGCCGTAGCGCCTTCCTTGAATTTAAAAAAGACGACATGGCGATAAGGTGCCTCGGCGGCAGCGACATTGGAAATCATCATAACGGTAAGAGCTAGAAGGGTGAAAAATCGGTTTCGCATCATTCGGTAGTCAAAGACAGGGAAAATCGAACGTCAAGACAGAGAGCAGCTCGCACGCAAAGAAGTTGCCTCGTGACTCCGACAGTGCTCCGTAAAGATCGCTTCACCTTATCCATCTTCATCTTATGAGCCATTGGGACCGATTTCAGAAATACTTCATCCGCTATACCTCTCTGGGATTCTCCATCGACATTAGTCGCATGAACTTTGAGGAAGGATTTTTCACCAAAATGGCTGGGAAAATCGATCTCGCTTTTAAAGAGATGAAAGAGCTAGAAGCAGGCGCAATCGCCAATCCCGATGAAAATCGCATGGTCGGCCACTACTGGCTGCGCAACTCAAAAATCGCCCCAGATGCTGCAATCCGCCAAGAAATCGATTCGACGCTGGAAGCCGCACTGAACTTCGCCTCAGCGGTGCATGCCGGATCAATTCACGCTGCAAACGGCAAGAAATTCTCCCGTGTTCTTGTCGTTGGCATCGGCGGCTCTGCCCTGGGGCCACAACTCGTGGCGCAGGCTGTCGCCCCAGTGAATCCACCGCTAGCAATTAGCTTCTTTGACAATACGGACCCCGATGGCATGGACCGAGTCCTCGCGGAAATCGGCAACGAATTAGCCACTACACTCACACTGGTCGTATCAAAATCTGGCGGAACCAAAGAGACTCGTAACGGGATGCTGGAAGCTGCTGCCGCTTATCAAAAAGCCGGCATCGACTTTGCAAAGCACACAGTGGCAATCACGGGGCTCGGCAGTGAACTCGATAAACATGCCCTGTCGCAGGGTTGGCTAACCCGTTTCCCCATGTGGGACTGGGTAGGCGGCCGCACCAGCGTGATGAGCACCGTCGGCACCATCGCCGCCGCACTCCAGGGTGTCGATGTGCGCGGTCTTCTCGATGGTGCAGCGGCTATGGATGCAGAGACACGTGGGCGCCCTGCTCGTGAAAACGCCGCGATGTTACTCGCCCTCATGTGGCACCACGCAGGTGGCGGTAAAGGGCTCAAGGACATGGTCGTGCTGCCCTACAAAGATAGGCTCGTGCTCTTCAGCAAATACCTCCAGCAACTCGTCATGGAAAGCCTGGGCAAAGAACACGATCTCTCCGGTTCCGTGGTCAATCAAGGTATCGCCGTCTATGGGAATAAAGGTAGCACGGACCAGCATGCCTATGTGCAACAACTCCGCGACGGTGTGAATAACTTTTTCGCCACTTTTATTGAGGTGCGGAAGTCCCGAGACACAGCGAGTATCGAAGTCGAGCCAGGTTTCACCAGCGGAGACTATTTACAGGGATTCCTGCGTGGAACTCGCCAGGCTCTTGCTGAAAAGGGCCGGGAAAGCATCACCCTCACCATCGATGAAGTCAGCGCCCGCACCTTGGGGATGCTGATCGCGCTATTCGAACGTGCCGTCGGATTCTATGCCAGTCTGATTCACGTAAACGCCTACCACCAGCCTGGGGTGGAGGCCGGGAAAAAGGCCGCCACGGTGTTTTTGCAGCAGCTGAGCTCCGTCCGTGCAGTCTTGCGCAGCGTTAATGAGCCGCTCACAGCCGCCGATGTAGCGAAACGGCTCTCCATTGATCCTGAAGATGCATGGCACATGCTCTCCCACCTTGCTGCCAACGGCGGTTGCCGTGTAGCGGAGCTAGGTGGCGGCGCAGCAGAGGACCGATTCATCCAGGAATGACAATTCTATGATTGCATGAGCACGACGCGCCATCTAATCCTCGCACCCGCATAGCTACCGCATGGACACCTCCAAGTATCCGATTGAACTTCAAATCGCCGTCATTGTCCTGACGGCTCTATTCCTTTGGACGTTCAGCATCGCACGCGAACCCCGTGGATGGCGTAGGCTCTTCCAATCCATGTTTTCCAAATCGGAAAATTTTTCCGTTAACAAAAACAAGGTGATCGATGAGTCCCTCAAGCGCTACGGTATTTTCATTGCCATGGCCATTCTGGTGGCTGATGTGGTCTGTGTCGTTCTCATGGTCACACACCCTCTTCGGCATCGTTTCGACGGTAGGGACGCCAAGGAAGTGCAAGAACTCATGATGCAGCAAAGTGAGATCAGCAAAATCAACGGGAATAATCCTGACGCTGCCCGTGTCGCTATTCCCATGACCAAATAACTTCTGACCCCAAAATCGTTTCCGACACCCTATTCACCTCTGAGTTAGGTGGCAAGGCGTTCAGCAGATCACCTACCTTCTGCGATCTGCCGGGCAGTACCAAATTAGGCCGGATATCGGCCAAGGGCTGAAGCACAAAGCGCCGCTCATGCAGTCGGGGGTGCGGAATGGTGAGTATTTCATCGGCGATTTGGAGCCCCCCTGCATAGAGAATGTCTAAATCCAAGGTGCGGGGTGCATTCCTACCCCTCTTTTCGGGCCGCCCCAGGTCATTCTCGATTCGTTTGAGGTGGCTGTGCAACTCGTGTGGTTCCAACGCCGTCTCGATTTCGATTACAGAATTCAAAAACGACTCTGCCTCTGGACCACAATCCACAGGGGCTGTTTCGTAAACTGGAGCCTGGGCTGTGACTTTAGCAGGCAAACGCTCCAGCAGAAGCGCAACTCCACGTTGGAGATTTTCCAGACGTGAACCCAGATTTGAGCCGAGAGCAATACCGTAGAGCATAAGCAAGAGAATGATAGAAACGAGAACCAGTGACAACCGCAGCGTACAGCACGGTAATTTCCTCTCGCCAATGAGAAGCCATTGCGCTACTACCAAAAGCCTTTTCCGAGCCTTTTCACCCCTACTCGCGCCATGTCCGATTCAGCCACTTTTGACTCTCCGTTCGGCGGCAACGCCTCCTCCTCCACTCTCGACCCCTTTCAATCCGCCAAAGCCAGCGCACTAAAAGCGGCTGAGGAGCTGCGACAAGCCGCCTCTCAAAAGGCTGGCGAGCTCCGCGGAGTCGCCCAAGAGCGTGTCCAGCATCTACGCGAATCAGCCTCCTCCACGGCCGCTGATTTAAAGGAAAAGACCGAAGAGTTCCGCCAAATCGCGGATGAGCGCCTGAAAGAAGCTGGAGACCGCCTGGCCGAATTGCGGGCCGAAGCGGAAAACTTCGCCCGTGAAAAGCCGGTCCAAGCCCTCGCCACTGCCTTCGGAGCAGGCTTGCTACTCGGGCTCATCCTCCGCCGCTGATTCAATTCTCCTTTTGAATTTTACAAGGTCACGCTGAGACATGGAAAACGGCCTCCCAGCCCCATCGCAGCCTCCCCCTCGTTCCCGCGCGGGTGGTTTTCTGCGGGCTTTAGCTCTCTACATTGAGGCACGCGGTCGTTTACTTCAAATCGAAGGCCAAGAGGCAGCTACTCGTGTCTCATCGGTCAGTGGGCATTTTGTACTCACCCTTGGCAGCCTCATTATCGGCTGGATGCTCGCCACCCCAGCTCTCATCTGGATCATCGCGGAAAAATTTGGCTGGCACTGGTCTAGGGTAGCCTTGGGCGGAGCCGCACTCCACCTTGTCATTGGATTTTTGCTTCTTTTTCTGCTCAAGCTGCGCTTCTCACGCCTGCGCTTCTTTGAAGAAACCTTCAACCAACTCCGCCGCGATCGCGAATGGCTCAGCAGCACCAACGACTGACCTCTCTCACGCCAAAGCAGGTGGTGCTTCGCGATCTGGAAATCGCACGGGCCGAACTAGCTCGTGGCACCACGCTCTTAGCAGATGAGTGGAGCCCTAAAGCCGTCATGACGCGTAGCTTTGCCAAGCATCGCATGCTTTGGATCGGCGGTGCCGCTGTCGCTGGACTCACTGCACTGAAGTTTCTTCTACCCGCAGGGTCACACGATTCGGACAGAGATTCCTTTGAAGCGGATCACAAGGAAATCGCTACCCCAGGAGTCCTCAGCCTACTGAAACTGCCACTCATGCTCTTTGGCAAAAAAGCTGTCCTTAACTACGGCCTCAGTCTTGTACAAACTTGGTTAGGCCACCATAAAGCATCACCTTCGAACGACTCCGACCCTACCGTAGTCTAGTCACCCTTCTCATCGCTTTTTCCCTTCATTCATGTCTGACCAAGCCCCCCCTCCAGAGGAACTCATCGCCACGCTCGACAGCGTGGATGCCTACTTACAGTTTTGCATGCAGTATGACGCATCGGATCTGCATCTCGCTACTGGCTCGCAGCCCACTTGGCGTCGCTATGGCAATCTACAGCCCATTTGGAACAATGCTGCCATTTTGACCCCAGAGGACACCAAACGGCTCGCTCACGGCTTCCTCACCGAAAATCAGAAAACCATGCTCCATGACCGTGGAGACGTCGATTTCGCCTATTCGCCCGGTTATGGCCGTTTTCGCTCCTCCGTCGTCAATCAGCGCCTCGGCATCGACATGGTTTTCCGTGTCATCAAGACCCAAGTAAGCAGCATCGAGCAACTCGGCCTGCCAGAGACCGTCCGCACCTTGATCCGTTATCACAACGGCCTCGTCCTCGTCACCGGCCCCGTCGGCTGTGGTAAATCCACCACCCTCGCCGCCCTTGTCGATGCCATCAACGCCGAGCGCCAGGATCACATCATCACCCTGGAAGACCCCATTGAATTCGTCATCCCACCAAAAGGCTGTCACGTCAATCAGCGTGAGGTCCATTCCCATACCGCCTCATTCGCCGCAGCTCTCCGCGGTGCCCTCCGTGAAGACCCTGATGTGATCATGGTCGGTGAAATGCGTGACCTTGAGACCATCCAGCTCGCCATCACCGCTGCAGAAACGGGCCACTTAGTTCTCGGCACCCTGCACACCGGTAGTTCCGCACGCACACTCGACCGTGTGCTTGACGTCTTCCCCATCGATCAGCGTGAGCAAATCCGCATCATGGTCAGTGAATCCCTCCGTGGCATTCTTTCCCAGCAGCTCGTGCCAAAAATCGACGGCACAGGCCGCGTTATGGCACTCGAAGTCCTCGTCAACACTCCTGCCGTGTCCAACTGCATTCGCGAAGGCAAAACCTTCATGCTCGGCGGCGTCATGCAGACCGGGAAAAACGTCGGCATGGTCACCATGGACGACTCCCTGCGCAATCTCTACTCCCAGGGTCTCATCTCCCGCGAGGAATGTGAATCCCGTGCCGAAGACAAAATCCTTATGAGGAAGTATTTCGAGTCCTAACCGCCACGATCAAAGGGCATCACAGCCCCCATCTTCTCACATTCCCAGTTTTCCGTCCCTAGACCACTGTTTCTTCGCCCCATGCCACAAATCGACAACTTCTTCCGCACGCTCATCGAACTCGGCGGCTCCGACTTGCACCTCAGTCAGGGACAGCCCCCCAAAGTCCGCGTCCACGGCAGCATCAAGCCCATCGCCGAAGAGATTCTCTCTGGCGAAGCCATGGAGATCATGATGAAAGAAATCTGCGACCCAAAAGCATGGGCGAAATACGTCGAGCGAGGCGATCTCGACTTCGCTTACGAAATGGACGCCGATAATCGCTTCCGTTGCAACTACCTCAAGCAGCAGCACGGCCTCGCCTGCGTCTTCCGTATCATTCCGACCAAAATCGCCTCACTCGAGCAGCTCAATATTCCGCCCATCGTCAAAGAATTCGGCCACATGCGCAGCGGACTCGTCCTCGTCACCGGCCCCACAGGCTCTGGTAAGTCCACCACACTCGCCGCCCTACTCGACTACATCAATACCAACTTCCGCCGCCACATCATCACGATCGAGGAGCCCATCGAGTTCGTCCATCGGAACAAAAAAAGCATCATCACCCAGCGTGAAGTGCCCATCCAGACACCATCCTTCGCTGACGGACTCCGTGCCGCCCTCCGTGAGGATGCTGACATCGTCCTCGTCGGTGAAATGCGTGACTTGGAGACCATCTCCCTCGCTTTGACAGCGGCAGAGACTGGCCTCCTCGTCTTCGGCACTCTCCACACCAACAATGCCCGCAAAACCGTGGACCGTATCATCGACGTCTTCCCCAGCGATCAGCAGAGTCAGGTCCGCACCATGCTTGCTGCGTCCCTGCGCGGTGTCGTCGCCCAGCTCCTCATGAAGCGGCATGATGGCGGCGGCCGCTGCGCCGTGAATGAAATCATGATCTCCAACTCCGCCGTTGGGGCCATCATCCGTGAAGGTGCCACACAAAAGCTCTACGACGTCATCATCGGCGGCAAGGCGCAGGGCATGCAGTTCATGGACGATGCCATCTGGCAAAAACTCCGCGACGGCTACGTCTCCCCAATGGAGGCCTACATGAAATCCATCGACAAACAGCGCTTCAAAAACTTCCTCCCACCCGAGGAAGCAGAGATCGCCAACGCAGGCGGCGGCGAAGCCAACAAGTAACCGCAAAATACGCAATCCTCGATCAACACCGAGTCTGGCTCGCTGTTGTGAGCAGCTGACACCCAGTATTTGGCTCAAGTCATCGCCTTCACGTGTGAAATGGGCTGCCAAAGCTCATTTCCTAGCCACTTTAGCTCACTACTCTAAGCAACGCAGAAAACCGTGAGGAAAGCGGCAACACCGAGACACTTGCAAGTTCGATGGAGGATTTCTTGATTCGACTTAGAGCTGCAAATCCTCTCACACCTCCATCAACGCCTCCAGCCGCTTAACACTCACAGGCTGTGATGTTCCGAGTTCTTGGGCGAAGATTTGGACGCGATACTCTTCAAAGAGCCAGCGGAAGGTCTCGTGGTTGGCTCTGGGGACTTCTAGGGGCCAATTCGCGAAGTCGGTGATGAGCTGCTGCTTGTCGGTGTCTTTGGCGGGGTTGTTCATCCAGCGTTCGTTGCGGACTTGGATGGCTTTTAGGAAGCGCGGCAGGTGGTGAAGTTGCTCATGCGGGGTTTTTAATAGTAGATCCGGTGGAACGAGGCGCTGCAAATCGGCTTCGAGGCCTGGATAGCGTTTCGGCAGGGCGAGGAGCTTGCTGCGGGCATCCTGGACCTGCGCGTGAAGTGCCCGCATGCGATGCACGACTGCTGGTAGATCCCGACGAAAGGTCTCTGCGAGGTTCTGAAAGCGTTTTTCCGTGAGCGGAAAGAGCGGCGTGAGTCGCAGCAGGTGCGCCAGGATGTGCTCGCGGGCTTGATCGCCGAGGCTGTTCGATGTGGGAGCGGATTGAAGCTGTCCGAGAGCACCAAAGTGATTCGCCGAGGGCGCTTTGGTGGCTGGACCGAAGGTGCGCAGCTCCTTCACCAGCCACGCGATGTCTTTGGCCAGAAGGTTCTCCGCGAGGTGCCGAATCGCCTCTGGAGTCGCCTTGACGGCTTCGGCCTTGGTTTTGAAAAGGCGGATATCGACTTCGTTTTCGCGCAAAACGAGCGCTGGATAGCCGAAGACCTGCGCGTGGCCGATTTGCTCGACGAGGATGCTTTCGGGCAGATCGCCGAAGCTCCAGCTTTGTAGGGCAAAACGCTCGAATTTCGGCAAAAGACGGTCCCAGGCGTCTGTGCGGCGATGGGCCTCTTTTTCGACTTCGGCGTGCAGCGTGCTCAGATCGCGGCTGGAAGCGACGACGGTGTTTTTCTTCGTGTCGTGGAGCTCGATGCGTGGCTGCAAATGCGCGGGGATGCTGCCGGGAGCCCAATCGCTGGCCTGGATTCGGATGCGGTAGCGATTGGAGATGAAGGCGGCCATTGCGCTGAGGAAGTCGCCCGTGCCGGGATCGAACTCGGCGGCGATCTCGCGTGCCTTGGGGTCGATGGGCATCAAATCGCGGCGAATGGACTTCGGCAGCGCACGCAGCAGCGTGGCGGCGATTTCTTCCCTCATGCCGGGCACCATCCACTGCACCTGGCCGGTGGTGAGATGGCCCGCGAGCTGCACGGGCACCTTCACCGTGACGCCGTCGTGCTCCTGGCCGGGTTTGTAGTTGTAGGTGATGGGAATGACGCTGTTGGCGAGCGAGACCTGATCCGGGAACTGCTGCAAATCGGCCTCGAAGTCCTCGCCTCCGGCCAAATCGGCCTCGGTGGCACAAAGGAAGCGCGGCTCAGTTTCTGTGCGCTCTTTGACGACGCGATTGAGGTCGTGGATCGACGAGACGTTCTTCAAACGGGCATCGTAATAGCGAAACAGCCGCTCTTCGACCGCATACACGCGGTTGCTGCGGACTCGCGTGAGCATGGTCTCAATTTTTTGCCGCAGGGCGTTGTTCTGCGCGTAGAAGCGTAGCGTGATCGCACTGTCCTGGTGCTCGACGAGCGCACCACGGATGAAAAGCTGCGTCGCAGCGACGGGATCGACCTTGATGAAGTCGATGCTGCGCCGTGTGATCTCCAAGCCATGCAGCATCACCTTTTCCACGCAGGTCACGCGGCCAGCTTTTTCGTTCCAGTGCGGCTCGCTATGCTTGTAGGTGCAAAGATGCGCACCCAGCTCCGCGATCCAGTCAGGCTGCACCTTCGCCACGGTGCGGGCAAAGAGCTGCGAGGTTTGCACGATCTCCCCGGCGACGATCCACGCGGGTTGTTTGGCTTTGTCCTGGCCGGGTTTCGGTTTTGCGTTCTTTTCGCGGCGTTCGTAAAGGTTTGAGCCTGGAAAGATCATCACCTCGCGGTTTCCAGAGGTCTTGTAGAGGTTCCTGTCTTCTTTGACGGCGATATGGCCTAGCTGCGCAACGAGGATGCTGCGATGGATACCCTCTTGGACTTTTTGATTTAAACCACCGAGATCACGGAGAGACACAGAGGTTTGCTTTTCAGAACTCTGTGCTCCTCTGTGATCTCTGTGGTTGTTCAAATCGCCTGCGAAAAGATCACAAAGCTGCCTCCAGACATCCCGCCACTCCTGCATGCGGGTGAAGGAGAGGAAATTGGCTTTGCAGAACTTCCTCAGCGCATTGGCGGAGCCATCGGGCGCGGCTTGCCAGATTTTGAGCAGGCTCAAAAAGTCGGAGTCGGGCGAGGCGAAGGCTTTGTGGGCGGCATTGGCGAGTTCCTTCTTCTCTTCGGGGCGCTCACGCGGATCAGGGATGCTGAGGCCACTGGCGATGATGAGCATCTCTGGCAAAACTTTTTCCACCCGTGCCTGCATGAGCATACGTCCGAGTGTGGGATCGAGCGGGAGTTTCGCGAGCTCACGTCCGAGCGGCGTGAGCTCGTGAGTGTCACTCAGGCTGCCGAGCTCGTGAAGAAGGTCATAACCGGCTCGAATGGCGGCGCTGCTGGGCGGATTGATGAAGGGGAAATCTTCGATCTCACCGAGCTTGAAGGCTTTCATGCGCAGGATGACCTCGGCGAGGTTTGCCCGCTGGATTTCTGGCATGGTGAAGCGGTCCCGCTTCTCAAAATCATCCTGTTCGTAAAGGCGGATGCACAAACCATCTCGCACACGTCCTGCACGGCCCGCACGCTGGTTCGCGCTACTTTGCGATACGGCCTCCACCGGCAGGCGCTTCGTCCGCGTGCGTGGATTGTAGCGGCTCATACGGGCGAGGCCTGTATCCACCACCACGGCGATGCGCGGGATGGTGATGGAGGTTTCCGCGACATTCGTGGCGATGACGACGCGTCTTTTCCGCCCCGGCTCAAACACGCGCTGCTGCTCCGCAGAGGCCATGCGGCCAAAAAGGGCTAAAACCTCGAATTCGCGACCGAGGCGGCCATCGAGCAAATCCCGCGTGTCGCGGATGTCTCGCTCGGTGGGCATGAAAACGAGCACATCGCCGTCATTCGTCTCGATCAGCGCATTTTCGACGGCGGCCACCGCACCGTCGATGAAGCCGAAATCGTCTTCTTCGGTCACGAGCGGCATGTAGCGTATCTCGACGGGGAAAGTGCGTCCTGAAACCTCGATGATCGGCGCACCGCCAAAGGCCTGCGAGAAGGCCTCCGTGTCGATGGTAGCCGAGGTGACGATCAATTTCAGATCGGGCCGCTTTTTGAGCAACCCGACGAGATAGCCGAGCAGGAAGTCGATATTCAGCGATCGCTCGTGTGCTTCATCCAGTATGAGCACCGAGTAGGCCCGCAGCATCGGGTCGCTCTGGATCTCCGCGAGCAGGATGCCGTCCGTCATGAACTTCACGCGGGTCTCGCGGCTGGTGTCGTCACTGAAGCGCATCTTGCAGCCCACCTCGCGGCCCCACGCCACGCCAAGCTCTTCCGCGACACGTTTGGAGACGCTCATCGCCGCCACGCGACGCGGCTGCGTGCAGCCGATGGTGCCCTGAAAGTCACCGAGTGCCTCCAGGCACATTTTCGGGAGCTGCGTGGTCTTTCCAGAGCCCGTTTCCCCCGCAAGGATGAGCACCTGATGCCGCTGAATCGTCGCAACGATCTCCTCACGGCGTGCCGTGATGGGAAGGTCGTCTGGGTAGCGGATGCGAAACATGGGGCGCGGATGCTACACGCGATTCGCAATGCGCCAAGGCCAAGAGCCTGAGTAACAGCCGCTCATATCGAACTTGCACGCATTCTTTCAGAATGGAAGATGTGCAATCAAGCAAGCATAGCCCTAACTGCATAACCGATAATAACTATGTTCAACGAGACTCTCCTCTCCCTTACTTGGTGGCTAGAAAAAATGCGCTGGCTCAAAGAAAACAAAGGCGTCGGCATTCTAGCGCTGTTAGCCTTTGTTTTAATTTCCCTACTGCTGCGCTTTCAAGCCGAGGTGTTTGAGTGGCTGTATTTTACATCAAAGCACACCCAGCAAGAACAGCTCTTCTTGCTACAGCGCTATTTGGTTTAATCATAAGTTGGACAGCATTTCTATATCGGACTCTTTGGCTGAAAACATTACATGAAGCCAACAGATTGCCTGACTTTGAGAACGCATTAAAGGAAGCGCGAGAAAAGATCTCCCAGTTTGAAAAATCACAAAAGCCTACAGATCCAATTTCCCAGTATTCGATGAGGCGAATTATCACATATTTAGTGAATGCTTCTGAAGCCACTCATGAAGACATTATCAAGGAGGTAGGAGTGCATGATGGGCAGGCAAACGCTGATATCAGATCACTTTGGCTAGACTATGGTTTTCTGAATCGATCCACGGTAGCCGGAAAACACACTTACAAGCTCACAAAGCTTGCAGAAGATTATGTATCTAAGTTCAACATTCCCACTGTGAATCGAGATACAATAAAAAATGCGGACCAAGACTACTGATGCCCAAGAATATACAATTTAAACACGGTTTTGTTTTCACTGTGTTAAGGTCCTTGGCCCATTCTTCCCAGGCGGATGAAAGGAGATGTCGAGACCAGTTTTGCGGAAAGCTTTTTTCACGTCGTCGGCGAGTTGGGCGTAGGTGCGGTCGCGGAGTAGGTGGGATTTCATGTGGGGGATGCTTTCTTGTTCGTTGCGGAGGCCTTCGATGGCGCGGAGCCAGGCGATGATGTGGGCGGCGTCGCCTTTGTCATCGAGGTGGTAGAAGTAGTAGGTGAGGAGGCCGGCGGAGACGTAGTTGTCGGCGGCGATGCCGTCTTTGGCGAGGGCGGCGGCCCATGTGCCGGGGTCGATGGTGATGAGCTCTTCGAGATCGACCATGGTGTAGGCTTTGCCGCCTGCGCCGCCGCGGCTCTGCACGTATTCACGCATGAGGCGATCAAGGCCGAGGAGGCTAAATTTGCCGTTGCTGTTGTATTCGAGCATCTCGGTGTATTCGGCGGCTCCTTCGGTGTACCAGGTGGGGATGACGGGGAGCCAGTGATTCATCATCTGATGGGTGATCTCGTGGATGAGGACGGCGTTGTCGGAGGCGTTGGGGTTGTTTTCGAGGGTGACGCGGCTGCCGACCATGCGGACGCCGAGGCTGGAGAGCGGGACCATGAGGGCTTTTTTGCCGCTGGTATAGACGCCAGCGGAGCCTTCCATGCCGCCGGCGTCCATGTAGTCGGCTTTTTCGGTGAAGAGGCGGGCCTGGAAGATCTCGCGTAGGCGCTCGGGGGTGGGCTTGAGGTCGAGGGGGAGGACGCAGTTGAGCTGGTAGGTGGCTTCAAAGAGGCGTCCGAATTCGCGGACGACATTGGCTCCGAGCTTGGAGTCGCAGACGAATTCGTAATGGGGGCTGCGGTAGATGAATTCGTGCTTCGCTTCGTCCTCGGTGACGGTGATGATCTCTGGTTTGTCATCGAGGGAGACGGTGCGCGGCCATTCTTTGGAGACTGGGACCGTGGTGGGCGCGGATGGGGCTGCGGCCTGTGCTTTGACGTAAGTCTGATCTTCGGCACTGAGGCGTGCGAGGGGGATGTCAAAGGTGCTGCCGTTGGCGAGGCGGACTTTGACGCTGTCTGCGGTGGCGCTGAGGAGGATGGCTTCGATTTTGCGCCCGTCGGTGCTGGTCCAGGTGCGTGCGGCGGTGGTCTGGGCGCAGAGTTGGCCGATCCAAAGTAAGCTGAGGAGGAGCTGAAGAGGCTTCATGAAGTAGAAAGGGGGCTTTGCGTCGGAAGGGTAATTTTTAACCGCTGATATGACGCTGACGAGACGCTCATGCAGAATCCTTTTATCAGCGTCAAATTAGCGACCTGTTAGCGGTTCAACATGTCTTCGTGTCGCTGTAGGAGTGCACGTATCGGGCGGATGCGGGCTCACACAGAGCGCGGTGGCTTGCCCTGGGGGACGAGTTTGGTGTTTTTGGATGGGATACGGGCTCCGGCTTTGATCCAGTCGTGGATGATCTGGGCTTCTTCTTTGGAGACGGCGTGGCCGGTGGGGGGCATGGCTCCAGGGGCTGTATCTGGTAAGGTCATGACTTGGTAGAAGCGGCTGACTTGTGGCTTTTCGGGGACGATCCAGCCGCCGGTGATGAGGTTCTCGATGCCGCGGGTGCTTTGGATGGGCGGCATGGTGGAGAGGCGGTTGTCGCCGTGGCAGTGGACGCAGTTGCGCTCTAGGACACCACGGGCGGGGGTAAAGGCTGTTTCTGCGCTGGTGAGGAGGCCGACGGAGGAGAGGGCATTTTTGGTTTTCGTCGAGCAAGCACCGAGGAGGAGGGCGAGGCCGAGTGTGGTGGCGCAAAGGGTGGATTTCATCGGGATGGGGAGGATTGGTGGAATGGATGGGAAATCACTCACGCAGGGTGAAGGTTACGCGGACGAGGCCAGAGACTTCCTCACGACTGCGGGTGACGCCACAGCCGAGAAGTCGCTCGATCATTTCGCATTCGAGCTCGTCCACGATGTCGTGGGCCTCGAGCAGCTCACGCAGCGGCTGATGATGCTCGACGAGGGAGATGGCCCCAGTGGATTCATCCTGCACGACGCTGGAGATGCAGCCATCGGAGCAGCGGAGGCGTGCGAGGGCCTTTGCGCGGATGAGGAGGGACTCGGTGCGGTCGATTTTTGGGGAAAGGGCATCGCTTTTCGCCTGAAACCAGGTGTAGAGCAGCTTGGCGGCGGCTGTTTCTCCATAAACACGCTGAGCGGCACCGAGGAGGTCGAGCGCGAGCGACATGCCCGTGTCGTCAAAAATGGGATCGAGCTTGTGGGTGATGCGGTAGAGCTTTTCGGGCCTGCCGGAGGGCTTTGGGCGGCGGAAGGTATCGAGCATGCCTTTTCCGACGAGGTCGTCGCAGTGCTGTTTGACGCCCATGTAGCTCATTTTCATCCGTGTGCTCAGCTCCCCGACGGACATGCCGGAGGAGCGTTTGAGGTGGTGGAGAATGTCCAGCACGGGTGTGTGGAGCATCTCACGCAGGAGCGGAAGGAGCATGGAGGGGATGCTAGGCGGATTTTGGGAAACTGGCAACGGCAGGCACGATTTGGCAAAGCTCTTGCATTTCTCCGTGATACCGCTAAAAAAGCCGCGTCCGCCCAGGATGATGAACGCCGGTGTGGTGAAATTGGTAGACGCGCTAGACTCAAAATCTTGTTCCTTCGGGAGTGTCGGTTCGAGTCCGACCACCGGTACCATCATCTGGAGGGCGGGGCAGTGATCCCGCCCTCCCTACTCGACGACCATGAGCCGTAAAATCCCGCTTATCGACTGCCATAACCATGTGGGCACGGACTTGCTCTTTTACCTGCACGGCGATTTCCCCTATGCGCAGCATTTGGTGGCGATGCATGATGAGGGCCGTGCGCTGGGGGTGGATGCGTGGATCGTCTTCCCCTTTGTGAGCCACTTAGCGCTCGATGTGGCGGCCTTTTTGTCGAACGAGATCAAGGACGAGCGTGGGCGGCTACATGATGTGCCTTATGCTTTTGAGAACCGCCGCTTGCTGCGGGAGGTGTATGATCTCTTCCCAGAGGAGGGGCGGCGCATGCTGCCTTTCATCATGGTCGATCCGATGCGCAATACTGCGGCCCAGGCGCAGGAATTGAGGCAGCTACGCAAAGAATACCGCTTCCACGGCATCAAGATGCAGACGACGATCCTCCAGTCGGACATCAAGCATCTGCGGGATCGCGGAAAGGTCTTTCTGGAGCTGGCGGCGGAGTGGGATGTGCCCTTGCTCATTCACTCTAGTGTGGCGGAGAGTGATCTGTGGGCGCAGGCGAGCGACATCCTGGACATCGCAGAGGAGAATCCGCATCTGCGCTTCTGCCTAGCGCACTCCTGCCGCTATGACAAAGAGTGCCTGGACCGCGTGAATGCGCTGCCGAACACCTGGTTCGACTGCTCGGCGCACGTCATTCACTGCGAGGGTGCGACGAAGGACATGGCTTACATCGCGCCACGAGCGCGGCGCTTTGACACGGATTACAGTGATCCTGGGCGTGTGATCGCGGATCTGGCAGCCGCATATCCGAAAAAATTCCTCTGGGGCAGTGACTCACCTTTTTACAGCTACGCAGCAGAGATCAATGGCTCCGTGGTGCGGCTAATCAGCACCTACAAGCGTGAGCTAGAGGCGCTGCGAGCCAGCTCGGCAGAGGTGGTGGAGCGCATCGCGGGCACAAACACGCTGGAGTATCTGCGCCTCGCGGATGAGAGCATCGTCTTCCCTTAAAATTCACTCCGCACCTCACGCATCATGAGCACACGCACCGGCCTACTTGCTGCGGGTAACTTCATCGTGGATCACGTCAAGATCATCGACGCATGGCCACAGCAGGACATGCTGGCAAATATCACGGTGCAGTCGCAATCGAACGGCGGCGGGCCCTACAACGTGCTCAAAGATCTAGCGGCGATGCAGGCCCCCTTCCCCCTCGCAGCGTGCGGACTAGTGGGCGAGGACGCGAACGGTCACTGGATTCAAAGTGACTGCGAGGCACACGGCATCGACACGACGCTGCTGCATCGCACCCGCGAGCTAGCCACCTCCTACACGGATGCGATGACGGTGCAGAGCACGGGAAGGCGCACCTTTTTTCATCAACGCGGAGCGAATGCCCACTTCGACGTGGCGCACTGTGACCTGAGCGCAAGCCGGGCGCGGATTTTGCACTTTGGCTATCTGATGCTGCTGGATCGGATGGATAGCTTCGATGCGGAGGGGCGAACGTATGCCTCCAGGCTACTGGAGCGGGCGAGAAGCGTGGGCATGCAGACCAGTGTGGACATGGTGAGCATGGAGCATGCGCAGTTCCGCCAGATCGCCGTGAGCGCACTGCCTTTCACGGATCATCTGATCGTCAATGAAGTGGAGGCTACTCGTGTGCTGGGGCGTGAGCTGGCAGCGCAGGACTCGCGTGCGCTGGTGGATGCAGCGGGGCAGCTCATGGCACTGGGGGTGCACCAGAGTGTGACCATTCACACAGAGCACGGCTGTGTGTGTGTGCTGCGAGACAGCAGCAACGGTGTGCAGGGCTCTTTGCGACTGCCTGCGGGCTTCAGCCAGGGAGCGACGGGTGCTGGAGATGCCTTTGCAGCGGGCTTGCTGCTGGGGCTGCATGAAGGCTGGTCGCTGCCAGAGAGGCTGCGCCTAGCGGTGTGTGCGGCGGCGATGTCGCTGACGCATCCCACACCGTCCCAGGGTATGCGGCCTGTGGCGGAGTGCCTCGCACTGGCGGGGAGTTTTCCGTTTCGCGAATTTTGACGTGGCGGCTTAGCGACCGAGGACGGATTTCAGCACCTCGATGCAGCGCTCATTCTGCGGCATGGTGCCGATGGAGATGCGCACCCACTCAGGTAGCTTGTAGGCGGCCATGGCGCGGACGATGACGCCCTTGTCCATCATCGCTTTGAAGACGGCGTTGCCATCACCTACTTTGACGAGGACGAAGTTCGCGTAGCTGGGGATGTACTCGAGCCCCAGGGCCGCAAACTGGGCCTGGAGGTAGATGCGGCCTTCATCGGTGATGCGCTTGGTTTTCGCCTGATGCTCCTCATCGAGCAGACCGGCCAAGGCACCGGCCTGAGCGATGGAATTGAGGTTAAAGGGCTGCCGCGTGCGCTGAAGCACATCGATGAGCTCTTTGTTCGCGATACCGTAGCCGACGCGAGTGCCCGCGAGGCCCTGGATCTTCGAGAAGGTGCGTAGGATGACGACATTGCGCCCCTCACGGACGTATTTCAGCGTGTCCGGCGGATTATCGAGGAACTCGTAATACGCCTCGTCAAAGACGACGACGACATGCTCTGGCACCTTGGCCATGAAGCGGTCGATCTGCTCCTGGGTGACGAGAGTGCCGGTGGGATTGTTCGGATTGGCGATAAAGACCTCCTTCGTCTGCGGCGTGATGGCAGCGGCCATCGCATCGAGATCATGCACGTAGCCGGGATCTGGCACTTCGATGGTGTCTGCGCCGAAGACCTTCGCCATGAGCTTATAGACGAGGAAGGCGTGCTCGGCGGTGATGATGTTGTCACCGGGCTTGAGGAAGGCGTGACCGATGAACTCGATGACTTCATTGGAGCCGCAGCCCATGATGAAATTGCCCATTTCGAGTCCAAATTTCTCCGCCAGGGCATTGCGCAGCTTCCAGGAGGCACCGTCTGGATAGATGTTCACTTCGCTGACGGCTTTTTGCATGGCCTCGATGGCTTTGGGGCTGGGGCCGAGCGGATTCTCGTTGGAGGCCATTTTGATGATGTCCTCTGGGCGGAGGCCGCGCTCACGAGCGACGTCCTCGATGGGTTTTCCGGGTTCGTAAGCGACGAGGTCTTTGAGCTGCGGGTTGGCGGTGTTCCAGATGGACATGGGATGGCGAGTGAGGGCCGCTTCCATGAGCGGATTTCCCCGCGTGGCAAGCTTTCGGAGAAAACAGCACGGTGTTTCTTCCCAAGGCGGCTTTTTGCGTATCATAGCCGCCATCATGACTCGATTGCGACTCCTCTCATCCATCCTGGCAGTGCTCGGGCTCGGTGCGGCCTCATTCGCCGCGGAGCCAGATGGGCTGCGGGAGGTGGTCAAAGGCATCCGAGCAGGCGATCAGGAGGCGCTGGCACCGCTGAAGGCACTATTTGATGAAAAAGCTGCTTCGCTGGTGCTCGATGTCATCACCAGCAAAAACGTAGGCGGTGGCATGAAGGCGAGAATGGCCGAAATCGTGGCCAACTGGCCCGTAGATGCCCCTGGGCGCAAAAACCTGCTCGATTGGCTACCACGTCACTCGAACGCAGATGAGGACACGCTGCTTTTTTATGGAAAACTGGCCTCGAAGGAGACGCGGCCGTTTTTCGAGACGCTGCTGCTGCATGGTGATGTGAAAAGAGAGCCTGTGCGTGTGGCGCTCTCTGCGCAGGCTCTCGGAGTCTGGCAGGATGTGACGGAGCCGGTGCTGACACGCGTGCGCAGCCTGCTCTCCCCTACCCTGCCGCATGTACTGCGGGCCAGTGCGGCGGAGGCGCTGGGAGGCATGCGCCACATCGAGTCTCTGCGTGCCTTGGTGGCGCTGGTAGAGGATGAGGCGCTGGCCGCGCATGCCGCGCGGGCGCTTTTCCGGCTCACGGGTGAGGATTTTGAGAATGACTCCGCTACACGCTGGCAGACCTGGCTCACCGAGCACCCGCGTATCGACTGGAAGATGCACGCTGCTAGCGAGTGGGAGAATTACCTTCGCACGCAAGCGCTGCTCAAACCGGCAGAGGATGTAGCGGCGGAGATGCAGGCTTTTTATGGCGTGCGACTGAGTGGAAAGAGCATGCTCTTCATCCTGGATGTGAGTGGCAGCATGGAAACCAATGGCCGCATCAGCAAACTGCGCGGCCAGATGGCGAACATGCTCACCGTGCTGCAAAACCGGCCCGCGACGACTCGCTACGGCATCCTCACCTTCAGTGATGGCGTGACGCCCTGCTTCTCACGCGGCGGCATTTCATCGAATGAGGAAAAGGCGCATGAAAAGGCAGTGCGCTTTGTGGATCGGCTCCAGGCCGATGGCGGCACCGATATGGTCACTGCGCTGCGATACGCCCGTGAGCGCATCCTCCCTGCTGCGGAGGTGGATACCATCTACCTCCTCAGTGATGGCGAGCCCTCCGATGGCTCTGCGCAGGATGTGCTGGATGCCGTGCGGGCCACGCATCAGCGCTTTCAGACTCGTTTTCACACGATCAGCATCGGAGAGGCCCCACCGGCGAATTTTGGTGAAAAATCACTGCTGGAGGAAGTCGCCGCGATCACTGGCGGCAGCTTCACGCGTGTGCGTGAGGAGTGAGGCAGGCATCTGCGGTCAGGATGAGCTCCACACGCTGATCATGGGCCTCTGCGGGCACATCCTCTTGGAGCTGGAAGGCGTGAGCGAGGGTGATTTTTCGTGCGCGGCAGCCTGGATCAGCCAGGAGCCGGTCGTAGTAGCCGCCACCGCGTCCGAGCCTAGCGCCAGTCTTTGGTGAAAAGGCCAATCCAGGCACCCAAATGACATCCAGAGCTCCGACAGCCAGTTCTGGACAATGCGCCGCTGGCTCCCATGCGCCGAGGATGCCCCGCTCATAATCCGCCGCATCACGAATCAGCCGTGGAGTAAGTTTTTCATCCGCTACAGCAAAGAGGGCGGCCCGGTGGCCATTCTGAGTCAACCACGGCAAAAAATGCGTCACTAGATCCGGCTCGCCACGCAGTCCGCCATAGATCGCGACGGTCATGGATGTGCTCCAATGCTCTGAGGCATATTTTTGCGCCACAGAGATGAGCGTGGCGCATTCATCCTCTGTGACGGCACGCATGCGTGCTCGCATGGTGGCACGGAGAGCAGCTTTGGCAGCGATGGAGTCGGACATGCACATTTGATAAGCCGAAATCGCCACTCAGAGAAGTGAGAGATTGCCAAAAAGCCCTGCCTGGATGAAGAATCATGACGCATGGCACAAGACACGCTCACCGCGCCCGAAAATCAACGCACTTGGACAGGCATCGCCGTCTCTGCGGGTGTGGCGCATGCAGTGGTGCATGTGATGAAGGATCACTTCGATGAGCCGGATGAGGATCGCATCCTCACGGACGATGTGGAGCATGAAATGACCCGTCTGCACACCGCTCTGGATGTGACGCGAAAGGAGATCGAACAGCTCCAGTGTGACATGGGCGGCGAAGCCGGCGGGCCGGAGAGTGAGATCTTTGAGACCCATCTGCTCATCCTCCAGGACAGCTCCATTTTAAAGCAGGTGGAAAAGACCGTGCGCGAGCAGCTCGTCTGCGTGGATGCGGCCTACTACCGCCTGATGACGCGGCACATGGAGCGACTGCGCGGTGCGCAGGATGCGTATCTGCGGGAGCGATTCCTAGACATCAAGGACGTCACCCAGCGAGTGATGCGCCACCTGCGCGGCGAGCTGCTGGAGCAGCCCATGTTTGATGAGCAGGTCATCATCGTCGCCCATGATCTCACCCCATCCGACACGGTAGCGCTGGATCGCACAAAGGTGCTGGGCTTTGCCCTAGAGACGGGTAGCGCCCTCTCCCACGCTGCCATCATCGCGAAGTCGCTGGCTATCCCCGCTGTGATGCGCCTGCATGGCATCTGCGAGCATCTGCACAGTGGTGATAGCGTCTTGCTCGATGGAGAAGGCGGCCTGGTCATCCAAAATCCATCTGCGGAGACTCTCGCACGCTACCGCGCCCGTGAGGAGCAGGCGGAGAAGCGCGAGGATGTCTTTTGGGACAGCCGACACGATGCGACTACCACACGCTGCGGTCGCGACATCTGTGTCGGAGCCAATGCAGAATTCGTCGAGGAAGTGCAAATCGTGCAGGACAGCGGCGCGGAGGAGGTTGGACTCTTCCGCACAGAAATCCTGCACCTGGAGAACCCTGATGCGACAGAGGACGAGCTCGCGGAGGCCTATGGCAAAGTGGTGCTCTCCCTCGCCCCGAAACGTGTCGTTTTCCGCACCCTCGATCTCGGTGGAGACAAGGTGGATGACATCCTCGCTGCTGAACCAGAGCCGAATCCCTTCCTCGGCTGGCGTGGCATCCGACTGACTTTGGGCAAGCGTGATCTCTTCCGCCGCCAATTACGTGCGCTGCTGCGTGCAGCCGTGCATGGCCGTGCGGGCATCATGTTTCCGATGATTTCCGGCTTGCAGGAGGTGCTGGATGCCAAAGCACTGCTGGCGGAGTGCCAAGCTGAGCTGGAGGCAGAGGGCCGCCCTGTGCCAGAGAGCGTCGAGGTCGGTGCCATGATCGAAATCCCCAGCGCCGCACTCGTCGCAGATCACCTCGCAGCTGAGGTGGATTTCTTCAGCCTCGGCACGAATGACCTGGTGCAATACACCATCGCCGTAGATCGGCTCAATGAGCGTGTCTCTGCACTCTATCAGCCCACGCACCCCGGTGTGCTGCGGCTGGTGGACATGTCGGTGCGTGCTGCACGCGGTGCGGGCATCCGCATAGGGATCTGCGGAGAAATGGCATCCAATGTGGAGCTCACGCCGCTCATGATCGGCCTCGGGCTCAATGAACTGAGCGTCGCGGCTGCACAGGTGCCGCGTGTGAAGCACGCCGTCCGCCAGCTCGACTGCCGTGAGTGCGAGACTCTGGCCCGCGAGGCTCTGAGCAGCCCGGACGCAGACGCGATCCTCGCCAAAAGCCGCGCACTGGCCATTCGCTGCTATCCAGAGCTTTTTGCCTGAGAGACGGAGTGCCCTTCGCACGTCACTCTGCCATGCCACACCGTCTTTACACCATTCTCTTGGTTTTGCTCATCGCCACCCAGGCCGCCTATGCAGCAGCTCCGTGCTTTGTCTTCATCATCGCAGACGACATGGGCTGGGGAGATGTGGCCTTCCATGGTGGGAGTGCCCCCACGCCGCATCTGGACAAGCTCGTGCATGAAGGCGTGGAGCTGACGCAGCACTACGTCGCACCCGTTTGCAGCCCCACACGCACCGGACTCATGACTGGACGCTGCTGGAGCCGCTTTGGCGTCACCACACCGCAGAATGGCCGTGCGCTGCCGTGGGACACCATCACTCTGCCCTCGGCGCTGAAGCAGGTCGGATACGACACCGCACTCACCGGGAAATGGCACCTCGGATCGAAGCCCGAGGAGGGGCCGAACCACTTCGGCTTCGATCACAGCTATGGCTCACTCGCTGGCGGCGTAGGCCCCTGGGATCACCAGTATAAAAAAGGCCCCTTTCAGACCACCTGGCATCGCAATGAGAAGCTGCTGGAGGAAAAAGGCCACGTCACCGACCTCATCACCGCTGAAGCCTGCTCCTGGCTCGAAAAGCGCGATCCAGCACGCCCATTCTTCCTCTACGTGCCATTCACCGCCGTGCATCTACCGGTCAAAGAACCCACCGAATGGCTCGCACGCGTGCCAGCAGCCATCACCGGCGATTTGCAGCGCCATTACGCTGCCTGCATCATGCACCTGGATGACAGCGTGGGCCGTATCGTCGCCACGTTGGAAAAAATCGGCCGCCGTGCCGATACCATGCTCGTTTTCACCAGTGACAACGGCGGCAGCACTGCAGAAAACGCGGGCCAAGCCTATCCCGCAGACGATTATCCGCCCGGCAAGCTCCCAGGCCGCAACACACCCTTTCGGAACGAAAAAGGCAGCGTCTATGAAGGCGGCACACGGGTGCCCTGCATCGTGAATTGGCCCGGAAAGCTCACTCCAGGCCGCCATGAGCATCCCGTCCAAATCACCGACTGGATGCCCACTTTTTGCGCCATCGCCGGTTGGAAGCCAACGAGCCCCCTGAAGTGGGATGGCGTCAATCTCTGGCCCCAGCTCGCCGAAGGCACCACCCCTGCCCCACGCCACATTTACACCGTTGCCCCAGGCTTCAAATCACGCTCCTTCCGCTCCGGCCACATGAAGCTCGTCCAGCACTCCAAAGACAAAAAAGACATCCTCGAACTCTACGACATCTCCAACGACCCCAAGGAGAAAAATGACCTCGCCAGCCACTCCCCCGCTCTAGTAAGCCAACTCCACGCCGCCATGCTCGAATACGCCAAAGCCGACAAAGACGCCGTCGCCGAGTAATGAAGTAAGCACATGGACCCATCTCGACCTCGCACACGCATGAAAATCACTCGCCGCATCCTCACAGCCACCCTGCTCACCACAGCAGCCCTCCAGGCCCAGTCCCCGAACGCCGAGCTCATCTCCCCGCAGGTAAAATCCGCCGTGGACAAGGCCGTGAACTGGCTCGTCACCCAGCAGCGGGAGGCCGGGTGCATCATTGATGAAAAAAACAACGGCAAGCTGAAGCGCGGCGATTTACCCTCCCACAGCGCGGCGATGACCTCCCTGGCACTCATGGGACTGGCCAGCGTCGGTCACATGCCAGATGACCCCACCCCACAGGGAAATGCCGCCGCCAAAGCCCTGCGCTTTCTCGTCGAAGGCATCGAGCCCGATGAAAATGGCTATCTCGGACGCAGCGACCGCAGTCGCATGTATGGCCACGGCATCATCTCACTCACCCTCGCCGAAATGGTCGGCCACGCACCCGATGAAGCCACCGACCGCCGCATGCGTGAAATGCTCGAAGGTGCCGTAAAGCTCACCCTCCGCTCCCAGCAGGTCAGTAAAAGCGAAGCCAACCGCGGCGGCTGGCGCTATGAGCCCCAGAGCAGCGACAGCGACATCTCCGTCACCGTCTGGCACCTCATGGCACTCCGTGCCGCCAAAGACGCCGGTTTTGACGTCCCCAAAGACGCCATCGACCGCGCCGTCGCCTACATTAAGCGCAGCTACCAAGCCGAGCGCGATGCCAACGGCAATCCCAAGACCGACTCCGCCGCCTTCAGCTACGAGCCCTACGGCGGACGCAAGACCTTCTCCACCACCGCCGCAGGGCTGCTCTCCCTGCAAGTATGCGGTCAATACGAAGCCCCCGAAGTCACCGGCTCCGCCAACTGGCTCATGAAGTCCCCTCCAGAAATCGCCGAGCCCTGGTTCTTCTACGGCTGCTACTACTACGCCCAGGGCATGTACCAGCGAGGGGGCGACCACGCCGCCACCGCCCGCCAGCGGACCGAGCAGATCCTCGTCGCCGCCCAGAGCCCCGAAGGAAGCTGGCACCCCCGCAACGGAAACGAAAAAAGCGCCGGTGCCGTCTATGCCACCTCCCTCGCCCTCCTCAGCCTCTCCGTGCATCACCACTTCCTACCGATTTATCAGAAGTAGCTAAGTAGCAATGGGCTTGTAAAAGAACACCGTGGCAGCTCTCAATATGGCACTGCATGAATATGATCCCTCTGCAAAGCGGAGATGGGGAGGCTTTAGCCGAACTGCAACCACTTGTGGATAGCGTGAATTTGTTGTGCAGGTTTGATGTTGATGAGTGGCCCGGGATTTTTGCCGCTCTTTTACGAATCCTTAAAAAACGCCACTGGCTATGTCCCCAGAACTGACCGCCGCCTTTAAGAAAGGCAGGAAACTAATCGAAGAGCAGGTGCCTGTACTCATTGACCGCTACCGCAGAGGTGAGCTGAGCCGTGAGGAGACTATCAAAGCGTTCATGGCCCCGCCTTTCAATTGCTCCAGTCGAATCCGCGCTGAAGTTTGGCTGAAATGATCCCCATGGCCGTTTTGGCTTCCCCCCGGCTTGGGATGGCTAGAATCATGGTTTGGAGTGCCCACTTGATGAGGGCGTTTTGGCTTCCCCCCCGGCTTGGGATGGCTAGAATTCACGCTGGAATTCCAAACAATTAGCATGTGTTTTGGCTTCCCCCCCGGCTTGGGATGGCTAGAATAGTAGCTGGTTCACCATCGCCGCAAAAGCCGTTTTGGCTTCCCCCGGCTTGGGATGGCTAGAATAAGCTGGCAAACTGACTTCGGAGCAGGCTAGTTTTGGCTTCCCCCCCGGCTTGGGATGGCTAGAATCACCACCGCCATCAGCACCGGTAGCATCCTGTTTTGGCTTCCCCCCCGGCTTGGGATGGCTAGAATCAAGGTGCTGCTGGGCAGCGCCTCGGCGGCGTTTTGGCTTCCAGCTGCTGGGCAGCGCCTCGGCGGCGTTTTGGCTTCCCCCCCGGCTTGGGATGGCTAGAATCTGTTAAAGTTCTGGTAGAGGCATACATTGGTTTTGGCTTCCCCCCCGGCTTGGGATGGCTAGAATGGGCGGCTCCTCACGAGTGGCGCAACACTAGTTTTGGCTTCCCCCCCGGCTTGGGATGGCTAGAATAAGATTGCCCTCAGCGTACGTTCTCTTTGGGTTTTGGCTTCCCCCCCGGCTTGGGATGGCTAGAATTCCTGCTCGCTTGAAGCAATGGATTCACTGGTTTTGGCTTCCCCCGGCTTGGGATGGCTAGAATACCCCGTGAATTTTGATTGAAGCGGATACGTTTTGGCTTCCCCCGGCTTGGGATGGCTAGAATGTCCTAACCCCTGCCCCGTTGAACTTGTGTTTTGGCTTCCCCCCCGGCTTGGGATGGCTAGAATCCGCCGATGCGACCGACGCCTGGTTCACTGGTTTTGGCTTCCCCCCCGGCTTGGGATGGCTAGAATCTTCCGGTCAAGTTATCACGGGCAAAGATTGTTTTGGCTTCCCCCGGCTTGGGATGGCTAGAATTATTCTTCACGTCTCTTACTGGAAACACTAGTTTTGGCTTCCCCCCCGGCTTGGGATGGCTAGAATTGCGGAACACGTTGCCACTCGCCGTCGGCGTTTTGGCTTCCCCCCCGGCTTGGGATGGCTAGAATTCCGCATCATGCTGGAAGCTGCGCACTGGCGTTTTGGCTTCCCCCCCGGCTTGGGATGGCTAGAATATCCTCGCTGAGCAGCTCGCCCCCTTTGCAGTTTTGGCTTCCCCCCCGGCTTGGGATGGCTAGAATGAGCTCTTCTAACGCAGTCGCCCGCGTCACGTTTTGGCTTCCCCCCCGGCTTGGGATGGCTAGAATCCCATTGAGCCACTGCCATCTCCAACTCCTGTTTTGGCTTCCTCCCCGGCTTGGGATGGCTAGAATCAAACGTCGGAGTCGTCTGCACATGAATCAGTTTTGGCTTCCCCCCCGGCTTGGGATGGCTAGAATGGCTTTGATGCGCTGGTGGATGATCCTCTCGTTTTGGCTTCCCCCCCGGCTTGGGATGGCTAGAATTGCTCTCCAGCGCATTCAGCGTCTTGCCATGTTTTGGCTTCCCCCCCGGCTTGGGATGGCTAGAATAGGGGTGGCTGCCTCGCCATCGCGGTGCCAGTTTTGGCTTCCCCCCCGGCTTGGGATGGCTAGAATATGATCTTGTTGAAGGTGGTGAGCCACTTCGTTTTGGCTTCCCCCCCGGCTTGGGATGGCTAGAATAGGTTATTTATCTTCAATGATGGAACAGGGGTTTTGGCTTCCCCCCCGGCTTGGGATGGCTAGAATGGAGGTCCATAAGGAACGCGAGGGAACCCGGTTTTGGCTTCCCCCCCGGCTTGGGATGGCTAGAATAGAGCGCGGGGAGCCACCGTTAGGCGACTCGTTTTGGCTTCCCCCCCGGCTTGGGATGGCTAGAATAATCAACGGGGTCACTCACTGGATGCCTATGTTTTGGCTTCCCCCCCGGCTTGGGATGGCTAGAATGCCACGATGGATCTCACCGGTTCAGGCACCGTTTTGGCTTCCCCCCCGGCTTGGGATGGCTAGAATGCGTGGCTGGTTGCGCGGCACGGGCTGGGCGTTTTGGCTTCCCCCCCGGCTTGGGATGGCTAGAATTGCGCTACGCGAATTGCCTCCGCGACATCCGTTTTGGCTTCCCCCCCGGCTTGGGATGGCTAGAATCTCCTCACGCACATCAAAGGTGCGGCGGGTGTTTTGGCTTCCCCCGGCTTGGGATGGCTAGAATGTGAAGCTAGCTGTGGAGGCGGCAAAGACAGTTTTGGCTTCCCCCCCGGCTTGGGATGGCTAGAATAAGTGCGTCAGCGCACTCCGCGCCCGCTCAGTTTTGGCTTCCCCCCCGGCTTGGGATGGCTAGAATCTCTGTTCCGGTGTCCAGCTTTAAGGGTGCGTTTTGGCTTCCCCCCCGGCTTGGGATGGCTAGAATCGAGTTTACCGCTTCGGGCACAACGTCTATGTTTTGGCTTCCCCCCCGGCTTGGGATGGCTAGAATTTGCCATACAAGAAGCGAACTTGACCCTTGTTTTGGCTTCCCCCCCGGCTTGGGATGGCTAGAATTCCCGCTACCTCCTCGAGCGCTGGAGAGCAGTTTTGGCTTCCCCCCCGGCTTGGGATGGCTAGAATTTTTCTTCCTGTGGAAGCCGGTTCCACATGTTTTGGCTTCCCCCGGCTTGGGATGGCTAGAATTTTGCAGCCTCGAAATAGAGTCTTGGATGCGTTTTGGCTTCCCCCGGCTTGGGATGGCTAGAATCCGGGGAGCCTAGTGGCCGCGCCAACACCCGTTTTGGCTTCCCCCCCGGCTTGGGATGGCTAGAATCAAAGCCGCCTAGGCCGCCCCACTGTGGCTGTTTTGGCTTCCCCCCCGGCTTGGGATGGCTAGAATGAGCTGGTCAATCATGCGCCGATCTTCTGAGTTTTGGCTTCCCCCCCGGCTTGGGATGGCTAGAATGCACCATTGCAGCCTTGTCACCGAGAGCGCGTTTTGGCTTCCCCCCCGGCTTGGGATGGCTAGAATATTAAAGTTTTGAATCCACGCTACGCTATGGTTTTGGCTTCCCCCCCGGCTTGGGATGGCTAGAATATTTGGGCCTACTGGCAGATGAATCCAGTAGTTTTGGCTTCCCCCCCGGCTTGGGATGGCTAGAATATCGGTTTCGACGCGGCGAGGCTTGAGCTTGTTTTGGCTTCCCCCCCGGCTTGGGATGGCTAGAATTGCCGCGAAGTTATTGAGCGCTGGAGAGCAGTTTTGGCTTCCCCCCCGGCTTGGGATGGCTAGAATACCCTGTTGCACATCGACGGACCGGCCTTGTTTTGGCTTCCCCCCCGGCTTGGGATGGCTAGAATCTGAAAAACGTATTCCAGGACGGAAAGCCCGTTTTGGCTTCCCCCCCGGCTTGGGATGGCTAGAATACCCTGTCGCACATAGACGTAACCGGCCTTGTTTTGGCTTCCCCCGGCTTGGGATGGCTAGAATAGGTGCCAAGGGGCACTAACGGCGATGCTGGTTTTGGCTTCCCCCGGCTTGGGATGGCTAGAATCGTAAGGGCCGTAAAGGCAGGCGAGAACCGGTTTTGGCTTCCCCCCCGGCTTGGGATGGCTAGAATCGGGAAGCCTGAGCAGCGGCAGCGGATCGAGTTTTGGCTTCCCCCCCGGCTTGGGATGGCTAGAATCCAGGCATGAATGGAGCGCTTGCCAGAGTCGTTTTGGCTTCCCCCCCGGCTTGGGATGGCTAGAATCTCCGAGCTGCGCACGTTGCGAGGCGAGGAGTTGTGGCTTCCCCCCCGGCTGGGGATGGCTAGAATTGCGTGGAGGTTACTACACGGTCGGCCCTAGTTTTGGCTTCCCCCCCGGCTTGGGATGGCTAGAATGTTGTTGGGGTTTCCCAAGCGGAAGCATTTGTTTTGGCTTCCCCCCCGGCTTGGGATGGCTAGAATAGGACATTGACGAATCACCTCATAATCAATAAGATAACAACACTTCTAGCCATCCCAAGCCGGGGAATAAGGAAGCCTTAACTGATAGTCCGCCACATCCAGCCCTGCCTTTTCAGAGGCACCTGCGGTGTGGCGGACTTCATTTTACCAGAACTCAATCTGCTCAGGAATCGTCAGCTTGTCCGGTGGATGGTTCCGCTGGTAATCACTTCCGCTCACACAGATTCCACGAGTCCATTGTGCATCCGTCAGGAATAGGGTCCTCACGTTGCCAGCGGGCGGGATGATCTTTTGAATACGGTCGGTATGCTTTTGCATCCGGTCCACATCCGGGCAGGCTCGCGTATAGACGCTGAACTGGACCATGAAAAAACCGTCTTCGAGCAGGGCATTGCGGAAGTCCGTCGCTGCTTTCCGCTGCTTTTTGGTCAGCACCGGGAGATCAAACATGACAAGCATCCAGCCCATACGAAATGGTGAGAGTTTGATTTTTGGCATGGCTTGTCATGGGATGATGACGAGGAGCGTGTCCTGTCTTTTGAGGAGCAGCCTGCTTGAACCTCAGCAGGTGCTGCTGGTGTGCGAGAGACTCGGCAGCCACAAGGGCTCCGGGGTGAGGTGGCTGTAGCTGTCCGCCAGCGTGCTCGCGCTCTTGTCGATGGCGTCCAGTAGCTTCAGGGAAAAAGGCTCGCGCTCCACCCGGCGCTCGCGCAGCTCACGGCCAATGTGCTTGCACCACTCCGCCTCAGTCACTTCGGGAGCCTGCTGCATGAACTCCGCCAGCATGCAATCCACAAAGGGGCGGAAAGGCTCCATGATGTCATAGACCAGCGAGTCACTGCGGTAGCGTGGCACATGGCCGACTCCGAGGAGAGGGGAGAGGCCATGCACGATGAGCGAACGGTGGCACAGGGCCGACAGAACTGTATAACCGTAATTCAACATGCGGTTGGGCGGGGTGTTGAGCTTGCGGTCGCGTTTCGTTCCGGTCCAGCCAATGCTAGGAAAGTAGAGCTGCCAGTAGTGTTTGGCGCAGTTTCCTTCATCCACCTGCTTGATCTTCATGGCCCGCTCCAAATGGGCGCTGAAGAGTTCACGCTGCCGCAGCACAGCCTGCTGGTTGGCGGTTTTACCCAGCAGAATCTTTTGCCAGATGCGATCGTTTAGGCGTTTGGGTTGCGCCGCCTGGTTCATGAAGGCCCGCGTGTCAATGATGCGCGGCAGCGGCATGGTGAGGCCCACGGGCTGGTAGCTGTCATTGCAATGCAGAATCATCCCGTCCTGCTCCAGAATGCCTGCCACGGCGTTGCTGGTCAGGGTGACACCGCGTGCCGCGATGACCAAAGCGCGAATGTCTTCCAGCGGGCGTTTGCGCTCCTGCGCATCCTCTGAGTCTTTAGGTGGGCGGCAAACCAACATGCCACGGTCGCGCCCAATCGTGCAGCCGTGAGTAAGTATATGGACGACATGGTAGCTCATGGTGATTTGTGATTAGTGTTTTTATCTGTAATTCACGCTACTCTGCGGAATCCGCTTTTTAGGAGGCTTGTGATCGGGATTTTCTTAAACTCTGATCCATCAGGAGCACGCAGATCACATTGGCCGTTGCTTTGCTGTATGCCCCCCAGTCGATACCTCCCACGAGCCATTTTTTGTTTTCCAGAAACGACATCCTCATTGATTTCAATGACGCATCCAGATTGGAGGAAGGCAATGAACTCCAAACATTCATTGGATGCTTTCAATCCTTTCTCCATTGCCGCAGGGGACTCAAAAACTTTGACGGCTTTGATTCTCGGCGCCTTTTTTTGATCCAGGTAAAGTAGCTGCCCTTGGTGACTACCCTTTCGACAACGCCATTGCCCTCGTCCTTCAGCCTCGCTTTCAGGGGTCTGATCCTTGGCGAGGTTTTCATAATTCTCTTTGGCGGGCATGTCGGACCAGCAGGACGCTTTCTTGATCAAGGGGCCGTTCTCACGAAGGCGGAAATCAGCGCAAAAATCCATCCAATGCATTTGTTGAGCGGCAGTCCCGTCAATCTGATCCATTTCCATAGCTACTGTGTTTAAAGCTGTGCGTATCACGCTATCCCTCACGCTTGAAATGGCGCTCCGTAGTTTCTTGATACTAAACTTGATGAGTTCGCCTTCCATGGATTTGCTCTCGAAGGGCATTTCCAGCACCTCGCGACGAATCGCCCCTTGGAGCTCACCCGTTTTGCCTTGGCGCAATCCATAAATGGTCTCGCGCAGAACGGGTCTTTCAAAGCGCAACTCTTCCGGGGCGACACGGTCAAGATAGTCTCCGAAGAATTCGGGTTTAGCGACAGCCTTGGGAAGACCAAAGAAGATGTTCTTGCCTGGATCGCCAGCCCAATGAGGCAGGAACGATAGAACCATGGCGTCCAGTGCATGGTGGCGTTTGTCCTCCCGGCATTTGTCCTCGACTTCCTTTTGTGCCTTGGTCACAGCCTCCCGTGCTTTGCGGACGTCAGAAAGGGAGGCGTCCGCGTCACGCAACGTTTGCAAATCAGTGAGGCATTGTTCGACCTTCTTCTCCAACTGCTCAATTCGTCCTTCTCCGCCAAGCAGTCGATAGAGTTTGTAACGTTTGGCAACGCGGTTAGTCACGGCTCCAGTCACCACCACAATGCTTTTTCTCTGTCCTTCGAAATCCAGCGGCCAGCCATATTTGAGGCAGATTAACGTGCGAGCAAGCTTGGCAATCCACGCCGTCTCCTGCAACGCGGTGCGCTTCTGAACCATGTCCTGCGCGTCGGTAAGGCTTTTGGTGGTGAGCAGCTTCTTCTTGAAGGGACGCATCTGCGAGCATGACCGCACGTCATTGACAAAGGCATCCCACGATCTGCCGAACCTCTTTTGCTCAAAAGCATCCGCATGAAAGAGGGTTCCTTGTTCTCGATTGCAGCTCTGGCAGGCAAGAACAAGGTTCATGTAGGCTCGGGGCCCGCCCATGCTGTCCGCAACGATGTGAGCGATTTCGGCATTTTCGAGCGAGACTTTTGTCCGCGTGGAATTGATCACACAGGCGTCGCTAAAGCAATTTCCACAAAATAGGCACATGCCTTTCTGCTCGCGGCAGAGCTGCCATTTGAGGATGGCATTCGGCGAAGCTTTCGCCCCTAGTTCGGACAAGGCTTCCAGCCGCTCATCCCGCCGTTGGTTTTGGAATTCAATAAGAGCTTTTTTCTTGTCGCTCTTTTTGCCCATGAACTCATCGCGGGCGAATTCGAGGACGACCTTGTTCGGACGTGTGGCCTCGCTGGTGAAATCCTTCTCAAGGATTTGATCGAGCAGCAGTAGGCGGTGGCGGATGCGGGGATTGATCTCGTTGTTGATGAGGTCGGCGATAGCCTCTTTCCTCTGCTCTTCGTTCGACTGCGCGGCTTCGTTGTATTTCTCCAAGCGCTCGTCTCTCACGGACAGTTTTTCCCAGCAGGCCCCCAAGCTCTCGAAGAAGCTCAAGTTTTCGGTAATCAGACCCTGGGTAGGAACCGTGTTAAGCTCACCCATTTTGGTGGTAAGCTTGATGGCCTTGCGCAGTTGGCCCCAGGTGCCAGCGCAGTCTGCAATCACTTCATTGGCGTTGCTGAGATCAATCAGCTTGGCGCGGAACTCCAGTGGGGAGAGGCCGGAAAAGAGCAGCGCCCGGAGGATGCGCAAAGCCGGGCGGGAAAAGCGAGAACGCCCCGTGCGGCGAGGCTTTTCGATGATGATGTCTTTGACTTTGTTATCCTGCCCCGGTTTGGGCGTGTGAGGTTTGTTGAAATGCTCTTCAAGCCAGTCGCTCATCTTGGCGCGGGTGATGGCCCCTTTTTGTCCGGGAGATTCAATGCCGGGAATTACGGTTTGATGGAAGTGATCCGTATAAAGCTTACGCATGTCCTCCGCGTTGAGCCAGTCACGTCCATCCTTGAGTTCGGGCACGAAGCGGAAGTTTTTAACCTGAAGCAGGAAGGACACTTCGGCAGCGAGGAGGCTGTCGGCATCCCACTGGCCGACCTTGTTGCGAACAAGGTCGCATTTGGCGACGTTGTAGCGTGGCAGCAGGGCACAGGTGCCGACGCAGCGATTGTCAAAGGTGGGTGCTTTTTGGCCCAGAGCAGCATTCCATTCGGCCTCCTTGCCGCGCACATAGTCGCCCTCTCCCTTATGGCGGGCGAGGTGCTGCATTGCCTCACGGCGTTGTTTTTCGACTGCTTCGAGTTTGGGATCGCGACGCGGGATGTTGGGATAGGCGATTTCCGGGGGACCGTAGGCGATGAAGCGGGCTTTCCCGGCAAGCTGCGGCAGCAGTGTTTCTGCTGCGTGGCAAAGGGCCATGAACTCGGCCTCCACCATGTCTCGCGGAAAGACGGCGGGCATCTTGTTGGCGTCGGCGATGACTTTTCCGCCGGGTTTCGGCTTCTTACCGGGATCATTTTGATCATCCCATTTGGCGGAGCGGGCGTCATGACGGCACCTCAGTTTAATCTCTGCAGGGTTATCTTGGCTCCATAAGCCCATGCGATAAGCTTCCCAGAAACACGGGTGCATGTAGAGGGGATCATCCTTGGCTATAGCGGCGACGGCATCCCGCATGGCCTTGGCGCGCTCCAAGCTGACAGCTTCTTCCTCTCGCTGCTTTTGCTCTTCTTCGGAGAGAATCGCAGCGGTTTCTTCACCGTCTTCGCTTTCTTTGACCGCCGCGTCAGATTTTTTGCTGTGCGCTTTGCTGGCAGCACGAGGCTTGTTTTGTGTGTTTGAAAGAGGAGCCTCATGAACCCGTGCCCAAGGCACTTTGGGATCATAGCCACGTTTCTGAATGGCGGAATGAAGAGCTTTAAAGACCTGCCAGTCTTCGAGTGTGCGTCCCTGCACTGCGATTTGTGCTTTTCCTCCAAGTAGTAACAGGCACCTCAAAGAGGCTCCGCAATAGACAGTGTTGGAGCCGACATCATCATTGGGTGCTCCATCATCCGTTTTTTCACCGAGGTGAGGTGGAAACTCACGTTCGAGTTTGTAGTCACCTTTTTCGGCGAGCTGATACCGCAGCCTGCCATCCGGTAGTTTGACGCGGTTGTCAGTGATCTTGCGGCCATGCAGCACGGCGTTCTTCAGTCCATTTGATTCAAAAACCTCCCGCAGCCACTTTTCACGAGCTTTGTGGGCGAGGCGTGTGCGGAACATGCGACGGCGCTTGCGCTCATTTTCCATTGAGGCCCACATCTCGGGCACTGTGCAAGAACGGACGATTGGGAAAGAGAAACTGCGGTCGTTTCCTGTTCCTCTCTGCTCCAGCAATGCAATCCCGTAGGAACCAATCCCCAAATCCAATGCCAGGATGCGCTGCACCGCTGCATTGCCCGTCTCCGATTTTGAGTCCGTGCTCATAGATGCCGTTATCTTACCTAATTCACCTAAAAAAAGCAAGTGGACAGATAGAACTAGGATTTTGGGCATTTAGCCCGTGTTGCCGTCAGGCTCAAAGGTGCTCATGCGCGGTCCAGGGTGTTGCGTGGCTCTATATGGGGCCGACCATGCAAAAGCCCGCCCCACGCGGAGGTGGAACGGGCTAGAGTCTTTTGCGCTCTTGTCTGCGGCCGCGTTTAGGCGAGGGCGGCAGAGGCGGTGGCGTTTTCAAAGCCTTTGTGGCCGAGCTGCTTCACAGCGAGATTGAGCTGATCATACTCGATGGGCTTCTTGATGACCGTGACGGGGCCGTGAGACAGGATGCGGCTGAGGATTTCGCTATCAGGGTAACCTGTGATGACCACAATGGGGAGGTCTGGGTGCAGGGCCTTGAGCTGGGAGTAAACCTCGTCCCCTGGGATGTCCGGCAGTTTGAGGTCGAGGAAGACGAAGTCGAATTTCTGCTTTTTGGCCATCGCGACGGCCTCTGAGCCAGTGCCGACGACCAAGCGCCCGAAGCCAGCACGCTTGAGGAACTGCTTGAATAGAGCCTGGAGCGCGGGGTCATCATCCACCACGAGGACGGTGGGCTGGCCGCCGCTTTCTTCGTCTTTGCGCAAGACGTCACGGTCGAGCAGGCTGCGCTTGATGCGCCAGCGGCCACCGATTTGCACAGCCGGCAACTGGCCGCGCTGAACGAGATAATAGACTGTGGGCAGAGGAATGCGGAGGTATTCCGCAGTTTCCTTGACCGTCATGAGTTCGGGCGGGGCAGTGTCGGCCATAATAGAGAGGAGCAGTGGTTTCTAGGTCTTGTTGTGGTTGATATCGGGAAGTAGGGCCGAATGGGAAGAAGCTGATTAAACTAACTTAATTATCATTATTTTAATAGTTCTCCCCGCTGCGGGTTATGTCGTTTTCGAGAATAATTGGTAGATTTGCGACTCTCTGTCAAAAATGCAATAGCAAAATGCTAGTTGATGTAAATCTTTCCTATTCGTGAACACTTTCATACAAATCAGCATCACACGGGAAAAGCGCACGGAATAGAGCCAGTGTAATAAGGCCACCGAAGTAGCAAATAGAGGCTGTATGAAGCCATGGTTGACCTTTGCTTGGCTTGACCTTTGACTCACGGCTCTGCTGACTATGTCTTTTATTCAACCAAGCCGCCTGCATCGCCCGTTCTGGGTTGTGGGGATGTTTTTGGTGCTCATGGCTGGATTATACGGCTTGTTTTTGGCGGTGGATTACCGGTGGAACTGGTCAGGTGTTTGGCGCTACCGCGTGGAGTTTCTTTATGGATGGCTCACGACTTTGATGGTGTCTGTCGCGGCGATGGGGGTGAGTATCGTGCTGGGTTTCCTGCTGATGCTGGGCCGGAGGGCTGGCTCTGAGCCGCTGAGGATGCTCTGCGGTGCTGTGGTGGCGGTGATCCGCGGCTCACCGCTGCTGGTGCAGCTTTTGATCGGCTACTACATCGTGGCGGAGGCGCTACGGGTGGGCTCGCCAGTTCTGGTGGGGGTCTTTTTATTGGGCGTGTTTCATGCGGCGTATCTGGCGGAGGTTTTTCGTGGGGCGGTGGAGAGTATCAGCGCCTCGCAGCTAGAGGCGGCCCGGGCGGTGGGTTTTGACCGGATGCAGACCTACCGCTTTGTCGTGGTGCCGCAGGCACTGCGGCGGGCTCTGCCTGGGAGCACTGGGCAGTTGGTTTCCCTGCTGAAGGATTCATCTCTACTGTCGGTGATCGGCATCGAGGAGCTGGTGCAAAAAGTACGCATCATGAATGCGGCGAGCTATGCGCCGCTGGAGGGGTATATCCCGCTGGCGCTGGCGTATCTGGCTGTCACCCTGCCGTTGGCCTGGCTGGCGCGGCGTTTGGAAGGGAGATTCGCATATGAAACTTGAGGCTCGACAGGTCACCAAGCACTTCGGAAAGCACCCTGCGCTGGATGGGGCGGATTTCTGCACGGATGCCAGCGCACGGGTTGTGGCACTGCTGGGCCCCTCTGGCGGGGGGAAATCCACCCTGCTCCGCGTCCTCGGTGCCCTGCTGGTGCCGCAGGCGGGCAGTGTGTGGATCGACGGTGCGGAGCTACCCCATGACGAAGAGCTGGCACTGGCGGCGCGGCGACAAAACGGCTTTGTTTTCCAGGGCTACAATCTTTTCCCGCATCTCACTGCGCATGAAAACATCTGCCTCCCGCTGCGTGAGGTGCATGGACTCAGCGGGGAGGCGGCTGCGGCTCGTGCTACGGAGCTGCTCACGCGTCTGGGGCTGGCAGATCATGCCCAGAAGCGCCCGGCGCAGCTTTCTGGCGGGCAGCAGCAGCGTGCAGCTATCGCACGGGCTCTCGCGCCGCGTCCGCAGTTATTGCTGCTGGATGAGCCCACGTCTGCGCTCGATCCAGTCATGACGGGCGAGGTGCTCGATGTCATCCGGGAGCTAGCGGAGGCTGGACAGAGCATCGTGCTAGCCACGCACGAGATTAGTTTTGCGCGGAAAGTGGCGGATTGGGTGGTCTTTCTCGCCGAGGGCCGAGTCCTGGAGAGCGGGCCAGCGGTGGATTTCTTTGCCCGACCACGCACGGAGCCTGCTCAGCGCTATTTAGAGGGACTATCCCGCTACCGCTGAAATGGGGAAGCCGAAGCTGATGACGCGATCTGCTTTACAGCGAGGTATCCGTCTTCATTCATGGCGGCCCTTTTCCAGAAAAAAACACGACTCATCGAATGACGACCACCAAGCCAGATCCCCGCTTCCTCGCCCAGCTCACCGACGCCGCCCAAAAGCTCCAATCTCTCGATCTTCAGGCCCATGTGCTGCATGAGGCCGCTCCGTCGCTGCTGGAGGAGTCTGCGGAGCTTTCCCAGCGCTTGCTCACTCTGGTGGATAGCCTGAAGACGGCGCTAGAAGCCCGGGTAAGCGCTGATCTGGCCGCCAAGGAGGCCGCGATCCGTGCCCGCGAGCAGGCAGCGCTCGAGAAGGAGGCTGCCCGTGCGGCTGCGCTAGAGGAGAAGGAGGCGCAGCGTCTCGCGAAGGAGCAGGCTGCCGCCGAAAAAGCTGCGGCCAAGGCCCAGGCCGAAGCTGAACGCGAAGCGGCCAAAATCGCAGCCGCTGAGGCGAAGGCACAACTGCTCGCCGAAAAGGAAGCTCAACGGATCGCGAAAGAGCAGGCAGCGGCTGAAAAGGCCGAGGCCCGCGCTGCGGCAGCCGCAGAAAAAGAAGCCCAACGGCTCGCCAAAGAACAGGCCACCGCTGAAAAGGCCGCCGCAAAAGCCCAAGCCGATGCGGAGAGAGAAGCCGCGAAACAAGCTGCCGCTGAGGCGAAAGCTCATTTGATGGCGGAAAAGGAGGCTCAACGCCTCGCTAAAGAACAAGCCGCCGCTGAGAAGGCTGCTGAAAAAGCCCGATTGCTGGCAGAACAGGCCGCTGCCCGCCAAGCTGCCGCTGAGGCCAAGGCGCTAGCCCTTGCCGAACGTGAAGCGGCGAAGGAAGCCGCCGCTGCCGCACGACTCCAGGCCCAACAGGAGGTCGAGGCCATGAAAGCCGCTGCCGCTGCCCTGAAAGCCAAACAGGACGCCGAACGCCAAGCCGCACAGCAAGCTGAGGAAGCCGCCAAAGCCCGCCGCGCAGAAGCCCGTGCCCAGGCCCAGGCTGAATACGAAGCGAAACAAAAAGCCCGCCAAGCGGCCTCTTTAGCCATTTTGGAGGCAGAGAAAAAAGCGCTCGCATCCGCAGGGCGCTGATGCTGGCTAGGCATTCACGATGGTCGTTCCGTCCTCAATCAGCGTGGCCAATTCTGGGATACGCGTCAGAGTGCTGCGCACCGAGGGACGCAGAGCGGGCACATGGAGACTTGTAGGATCGTTTTTTTCCAAGAGGCGGTCCAGAGCGCGGCCAAAAGCATTCACAGCAGCAGTTTCCTCATCAGGATCATGCTCCAGGCCATTGAGCAGGGCGACATGCTCATAGCGCAGCAGCCACTCGGTGGCTCGCACACGGTAGCGGGCGATGATGAGGCGTAGCATCTCCTCTGCACTGCGGGGCTCCGTGTCGCGCAGGACTTGATAGGCTAAGCACCGCGCCACATCGGCTGCGGCGGTGACGAGTCCGGGCTCCTGGATGCCACTTTGTGCCGGTTTCAGACTGCGATGCCGGTGTTCATAGTGGAATCCCAGGTCCACCTGGCAGATTTCTGGCGCAGAGAGCTTATGAAAGGTCTCGCACATCATCGCGATCTCCAAGCCCCAGCCACCGGGGAGTGAAAAGCTGTTCAAAGCGCCCATCTCCGCAGCGAACTCGCCACTCAAGGGGTAGCGGAAGCTCTCTAGGTGCTCGAGCAGCGGTTTCGGCCCTAGTACATCGCGACAAGCCGCGATCATGGGGAAGATCAGCAGCCGCGTCACACGCCCGTAGAGCCGCTCGGCGACACGGCTATAATATCCTTTTGCAAAGCGGTAGCCCATGCGCGGATGCAGCAGCGGATAGAGCAGGCGTGAGATCAAATCGCGGCTGTAATTGAGGATGTCCGTGTCATGACTGACGACGATGCCACTAAAGCCGCGTGCGTGGAGGCTGGCGATGCCGGTCCAGATATTGGTGCCTTTTCCAGCAAAGAAGCCGGGCAGCCCATTCTGCTCCATGCGCTCAAAAAGGCCGCGCATGCCCGGACCATCATTCCAGAGAATGCGGGCGGGCTTCCCGCGCAGCATGCGGCGGCATAGTTCCACCGCCATCTCATGCTGTGAGGCATCCATCACATTCATGCTCAGTACGATCTCTGAGATGTGAGACATATCTGCGGCACGCTCCAGGATGCGCGGCAGCGCGGGCCGCTCACACTCGGCAAAGAGCGCTGGCAGCAGCAGCGCCACGGGCTTTTGAGTGGCGAGCACGCGGAGCTCCTCCTCACGCTCAGTACCATCTGCGTGAGCGAGATGATGCAGCGTGGGTACGCGGGCGTGCTGGTGGAAGTCTGCCATGGGAGTTGGGCGCGGCGCTCTTAGCGGAGCTTCGCCTTATAGAAAATGCTTTTTGTGACGAAATGTTCAGTTAGAACCGGAATCGCATCAATGAAGGGCATTTTCGCGTGAGATGGCCTCCTCATCGTCGCCTTCGAGGGCGGCTCGCTCGTCCACGTTGTCCGTATCGGGCACTTCGGGCTCGATTTCGATCTCGCGGCGCCATTTCCGACTCACCCACGGGCGGATGAGTCCGTAGAGCAGGTAACTGACAAAGATGACACTCGGCATCCACTGCCAGTTCACCACGGTGAAGGTGATCATGAAGATGCTGACGAGCACCCAGTGAAAAGAGCGCTTCGTGCGCCAGTTCACCGCTTTGAAGCTGGGATACTCCAGATCGCTGACCATGAGGTAGGAGAGGAGTGCCATGAGCACGGCCAGGGCATATTTCCACGCACCGATCTCACGCTCGCTGCTGTCCAGCCAGAGAATGAGTAAGGTGAGTGAGGAGATGACGCCTGCTGCTGCGGGGATGGGGCAGCCGCGGAAGCTCTTGCTGCTGCACTTCACATCGGCCGCAGCGAGGCAATTAAACCGCGCGAGCCGCATCGCACCACAGACCAGATAAGCGCAGGAAATGAGCCAACCCATGCCTGTCGGCCGATCCAGATCCTTGAGCACGATTTCATGCACCAGCAGCGCTGGTGCTACGCCGAAGCTCACAATGTCCGCCAGTGAATCGAGCTCACGGCCAAAAGGGCTCTCTGCACCGCTCATGCGTGCCACACGGCCATCTAGGGCATCAAAGACACACGCGGCCAAAATGAGCACGATGGCGTAATGGAAGTGCCCGCTCCAGATTTGCAAAATGGCGGCGAAACCGCAGAGCAGATTCCCCGCTGTCATCAGCGTGGGCAGCAGGGGGATGCGAGGCTCGTGAGAGGAGGACATATAAATCAGTCGTTGACGATCGGTATGGGAGAATTGGGTGGTTCGTTTCGATCTAGTAGGGCAGATCGCCTCGCGAGCAGCCCTCACAAATGCGTTCCCAGGTCAATGTCATGCCTGCATGCTATTCGGGATTCCCTAAGCAGGCAAGTAGCGAACTCATCGCCCCTCCTGCATGCCCAGGAAGAAGAAGAGCACGATCAGACCGATGAGAATGGCGATCATCACCTTCACCCAACTGATCGGATACTCGCCCGTGATCTTGCCAGTCACGCCATTGACGGCGACCTGGAAGTTCCGCGTGCCGTAGGTGTATGTCAGCAGCCACACGGGCAGCAGCACATGCTTAAAGGTCTGCGCGGAGAACTCCGGCGCGATGCGTAGCCCCCGATGCGTGTCTCCTGGCACTTGGTCGGCGCATTGGCTCTGCAGACGTGCCTCCATGCGTGCGCGTGAGTCCTGTGCTGCGGCGAGTAGGTCGATCTGGTACTGCTCCACCACCCAGCCACTGAGATAACCAGGATCATAGGGCACGAGATTCGTCGTCGTGGGAAAGGGCTGCAAATCCTCCAGCAACTGCGGATGCACCCCCTTCGATGCAGGCACCAGCATATCATCAAAATCCGCCGTCACATGCCCACTGGCATACTCCCAGCGAGTACGCACCACGGTGCGGCCCTGGCTATCACGCTCATGGTAATGATAACCCGCCTCCGCCTCCCACGGACACTCCGCATGGGAATCGAAGGTCCAATAGGGCAAATACATCCCACGCAGCGTATCGGTCAGCGCCTTGTCCCCGAGGGCATTCGGAGCCCAGAAGTGGCTGGCATACCAGCGGCGTATATCCTCACGCACCTGACTCTGAGCGACGGTGAATGGAATCACACTACCGGGCCGGATCGGAGCCGCCACATCATCGACTGCCAGGATCGAGGGTGATCCACAGAAGTCACAGCTCTGCGCCACACGCTTTTCATCGAAAACTGAGATCGCGTGGCAGCTCTGGCATTTCACCGTCTTACGCACCGCCGCCCAGCCTCGCTTATTCGCTGGGATCGAGCGCAGCGCGGATACCAGATCACTCTCCTCGATGAGCGAGCCATCCGCCTTCAGCTCCGCTGGCGAGATGGTGCTGCAATACGGGCATACGAGAGCCTTCTTGGATGGCGTCCAGACCGCCTCAGCCCCACAGGCTGGACAGGCGTATTTTTTCAAAGCAGTGACTTCGGCAGGCATGATGGTGGCGCAGATCATGCCACGCACTGTCCACCCGGCAAGCGCCACGCACGCAGGATGGCTACGAACATGAGGCCTTTTCATTTCGCCAAGAGGCACACTTGTGCAGCGCCTCATCCTGCTGTCCTTTAGCAGCACGATATGAGCCTACCAGCCTGCCCCATGTGCGAGATGAATGACGTTTTGGACCACCCAGAGCGTTTTGAATGCATGACCTGTGGTCATGAGTGGCCAAAAGAAGCCCCCGCTGAGGCACCAGATGCTGAACGCGTCGTCAAAGACGCCTACGGCAACGTCCTCGCAGATGGTGACATCGTGGCGATGATCAAAGACATCAAGCTGAAGGGCTCCTCCGACGTGCTGAAAGTAGGCACCAAATCCAAGCCGATCCGGCTCGTGGACGGGGATCACGAAATCTCCTGCAAAATGGACGGCGTCGCGATCGGCCTAAAAGCCTGCTTTGTGAAGAAAGTAACGGCCTGAGACCAGAGGTGAAAAACAGTTGGGCTCGGAAATTGCCAGCGAGGTCTTCACCACCTAGCCTCTGCGCATGGCTGATCCACGTTTTCTCCCCTCGCCTCCTCAGATTCGCATCAATGCCAAGCTGATCCTGACCGGCTTGGTCGTCCTTGTCTTGCTCATCGGTCTGTTTTCGAGCTTTTACACCGTGCCGATGAATTCCGTGGCCGTGGTGCAGCGCTTCGGGGCCTATCTGGACACCACCAAGCCCGGACTGCACTTCAAGCTCCCTTGGGGTGTGGACACCATTACCATTCTTGAGGTGGATCGGCAGCAGAAGCTGGAATTCGGCTTCGCCACTGTGGGTGCCACCAATCCTTATCAATACTCTGAAGGTGCTCATGAACAGGAGGCAGAAAAGACCATGGTCACGGGCGATCTCAACACAGCTCTCGTCGAGTGGGTGGTGCAATACACCATCGAAGAGCCGAAAGCCTACCTTTTCACCTTCCGTGACCCTTTGCAGACTCTGCGGGATCTCTCCCAGTCCGTCATGCGCGAGGTCGTAGGCGACCGCAGCGTGGATGAGGTGCTCACTGTGGGCCGTCAGGAGATGGAAATCAAAGCTGCCGAGCGCCTGCGCTTCCTCGTGAAGACTCTGAACATCGGCATCCGCATCGACCAAATCCAGCTCGGCAACGTCAATCCACCCCGCAGCGTGGAAATGAGCTTCAGCGATGTGAACAAGGCCCAGCAGGAAAAAGAGTCCACCATCAACCAAGCGAAGGCTGAATACTTCCGCGCCGTCCCGCGTGCCCGAGGCGAAGCGAAGCAAAAAATGAGCGCCGCAGAAGGATATGCCACCAAGCGCCTCAATGAGGCTGAAGGTGATGCCTCACGCTTCACCGCACTGCTCACCGAATTCAAAAAAGCACCCGAAGTCACGAAAAAGCGTATCTACCTCGAAACCATGAGCGAAATCCTCCCTGGAGTGTCTGGCAAGGTCATCCTCGATGACAAGGCTCCGCAGTTTCTGCCGATGATGAACCTCAAACAAGCCAAGTAAGCGCCCTCCAGCCCATGAAAGCCACTCTCACACTCATCGCCATTCTTGCGCTCGCCCTACTGCTCGGTTCTGGGCTCTACACCGTCGATATGACCGAGCAGGTCATCATCACCCAGTTCGGCATGCCCGTAGGCGAGCCCGTCACAGAGGCTGGACTGCACTGGAAGACGCCCTTTATCCAAACCGTGAACCGCTTTGAAAAACGCGTCATGGAGTGGGACGGCCCCGCCGCGAAAATGCCTACCAAGGACAAGGTCTTCATCATGGTGGACACTTTCGGCCGCTGGCAGATCGACGACGTCACCGCCTACTTCAAAAAGGTGCGGGATGAGCGTAGCGCCCTCAGCCGACTCAATGACATCCTGGGCAGTGAAACACGCAACATCATCGCCAAACACGACTTTATCGAAGCCGTCCGCACGACCAAAGACCGCACCGTCTCCCCAGAGGCTCTGGCGATGAGTGCCATCATGTCCACACACACGAAAGACGCCCCTGTGCAGGGTCTCCCGCCCATTAATAAAGGCCGCGTGATGCTGGAGGAGGAGATTTTTAAAAGCGCCGAGACCAAAGTGCGGGAATACGGCGTGAAGCTGCTCGATGTGCGCTTCAAGCGCATCGACTACGACGACAGCGTCAGCACCTCCATCCACCAGCGGATGATCACAGAGCGCCAAAAAATCGCTGAAATGCACCGCAGTGAAGGAGCCGGCCAAGCCGCCGAAATCCTGGGTGAACGTGAGCGTGATCTCGCCGGTATCGAGTCCGAGGCTTATCGGAAGGTGCAGGAGATCGAAGGTGCCGCCGATGCCAAAGCCACCGAAATCTACGCCAAAGCCTACAATGCCAGCCCAGACGCGGTGCAGCTCTTTGAGTTCCTCAAAACCATGGATGCCTACAAAAAGCTCATCACCACCGATACACAGATGATTTTCACTACCGACAGCGATCTCTTTCGTTTCCTGAAATCCGCCGATCCGCAGTCACCGGCTCCAGCATTGCCCTCTTCCCTGAGTGATCCGCTGCATAAGCTACCGACGCTATTGGAGGTGAAGTGAGCTTTTTGCTCAACAATCCCCGTCTAGCTCGATCCCGGCCATCAGCGTCGTAGCAGCGGCAGATGCCGCAGATTCATTGCGGGCATGAATACGGGCTAGAATGTCTCCGGTGGACACCTGGGTGCCTGTTTTAGCGATGCAGTCACAACCCACCGCAAAATCGACCTGATCAGCAGCCTTGGAGCGACCTGCGCCCAAATACAGCACAGCGAGCCCGACCTGACGTGCATCCATGCGAGTGAGTCGGCCTGCACGCGGAGCTTTGAGTTCACGAATCACCGGTGCGCGGTGGATCTGATGGAGATTTTCGAGATCGGCGGGATTCCCACCTTGGGCCGCGACGATGTGTTGGAATTTCTCCCAGGCAGAGCCGTCATGGAGCCGCTTTTGAAGCTGCTCACGAGTGGAGTTGGACACAGCAGCAGCCAGCTCGATGCAGATTTCCTCCAGATCAGCGGGACCGCGCCCCTGGAGGCATTCGACGGCCTCGATGACTTCGAGCGCATTGCCCGCAGCGTGGCCAGTAGGCTCATTCATGGCGTGGAGCTGCACAGTTGTCCCTAGTCCCAGATGTGCCGCCGTGTCCTGCATGCTCTGAGCGAGCGCACGTGCATCTGCCTCACTTTGCATGAAGGCACCACTACCGTATTTGACATCGAGAACGAGGCGATTCAGCCCCTCAGCGAGTTTTTTTCCGAGAATGGAGGCCGTAATGAGTGGAATGCTGGGGACGGTGGCCGTGACGTCTCGCAGGGAGTAGAGCTTCTTATCCGCAGGACAGAGTGAGTCAGTCTGTCCTGCGAGTGCGCAGCCAGTCTGGCGGATGCAGCGGTGGATCTCATCTTCACTGATGCGTGTGCGAAAGCCTGGGATGGAATCGAGCTTATCCAGCGTGCCTCCCGTGATACCGAGGCCCCGCCCCGAGATCATCGGCACCCAGAGGCCATCACAGGCGAGGAGCGGCGCGATGATGAGGGAGGTCTTGTCACCGATGCCGCCGGTGGAATGCTTATCCACGCGAGATGGCGCATCACTGGGCCAGGTGAGCTGGCTACCGCTTTGTAGCATGGCACGGGTGAGCGCGGCAGTCTCCTGCGCCGTCATGCCGCGAAAATAGACCGCCATGGCAAAGGCGGACATCTGGTAGTCTGGGATGTCACCCGTGGTGTAGGCAGCGATGAGCTGGGCGATCTCGTCATCTCCGAGAGTGTGTCCGTCACGCTTGCGCTCGATGAGGGTGGGGATGTGCATGGGCAAATCGGCGGCGAGTATGCCAGATCATGTTTTGGGCTGTGAAAAGCGTGCTCGCATGAAAAAGCGCTGCTCCTCTGGCAAGAGGATGCTCGCATGGATATTCTCTGCGATCGCATAGGCTTCGCTGTGGCGTCCGATGATGTCTAGGAGGCCCGCATAGACGGCACGTGGACCAGGCGGGAAGGTATCCATCTGCCGCACCTGATCGAGATGGCCTTTGATCTCATCATTGTGGCCCGTGCGGAAGGCAGCCAGGGCCCGCAACAGCGAGAGGGCGATGCGTCGATCCTCTGTGATGTGATGCGCGGGGATGTTCTGAGCATTATCGAGCGTCTGGAGTGCCAGCTCTAGATCTGAGCCGAGCAGGAGGCGCAGATAGTTCATGCGATCTAGAAAGACGATGTCGGTCTGACGCAGCTCACGCAGGCGTTCACTGGCACGGAGCATGGCGGCTCCATTGAGCTCCTTGGCGGCCATGTCATAGACTTTTGACTGCATTGGCACGGCGGCATTGAGGTGCCGTGCGGCTGCTCCTTCATAGCACTGACGTGCGATGTCGTAGTAACCGAGATGCTCCGCCAATTCGCCAGCTTTGACGGCGACTTGGAGCTGCTCTCCGCGACCAGACTCATCAAAAACGGTGGTGATGTGATGGCGTGCAGTAGTGGGATCGCTGCTGAGATGGCTCTCTGCCTCTGCGAGCCAGAGTCGGAGCTGGGCACGTGAAAAGGAAGGATCAATGCGGCTCCCGACGAGCACTTTTAACTCGATCCATTTACGCTCACCGCGCAGGGCCATGATGTAATGCGGAAGTAGGCTGGAGTATGTGGAGGCGGTCTTGGCGGAAATGAGGCGCAGCACTCGCTCATACTCCTTCTCTGCATTGAGCCACTGGATGAGGGGCGGCAAGATAGCAGGGGCGCGGCCATTCCAGCGGCGCAGCTCTTCATTGATAAGATCTTGGCGCTGATGGGGGTGGAGTCGTAAAACGGCGCTGATCACCTCGAAGCGCAGGGTCTGCGTCTTGACGCTGTCTTGATCCGGCAGGGAGTCTGCGAGGACCATGAGATCGAGCGACTCCTCTGCTGTGAGACGCTGGTGGGAGGCGAGATGCTCCACTGCGGGCAGTGCCTGCTCCCCGCCTTTGTGGGCGATAGGCCATAGTATCTCGCGCCCAGGACCACTGAGGGATGGATCACCGCTGGAGGCATCCAATAAGGCGAGCTTGAGGACGCTGTCTGGATCGTCTGGATCTGAGAGCAAGGCCTGGCGCTGAGTGAGAAAGGAGCGAGCGTGGAGCCCCTCAGCCTTTTGAATCGCAGAGAGCAACTCTAAGGCGGGACGTTGGCGTTCTTTATCCCCCTGAAAGCGGTCGAGAATGGTCCGCGCCTCCTTTAAATCGGGTAGGAGCACATGCATGCGTCCTAGCTTCGAGAGTTCATCGTCGATGATATGCCCATCCTCATCGAGCTTTGTGAGAAAGCGGATCATGAGGCGCGGCTCACCACCGGTTTTTTCGACAAACTCTATGGCGGCACGGAGCACTTCAGGATCATTGGGTGCCCAGCGGGTGGCGTCATTGAGCGTGCGTGCCGCATTGCTGTAATCCTCGGCTTTGAGGAAGAGGCGCATCTCATCCAGGTGCCGACGACCGAGCCAGCCTTTGATCGAGAGCACCGCGCTATCGAAAAACAGCCACCACAGCACCATGATGACCGCCAGGATGGCAAAACCCCACAGCAGCCAGTTGGTGGAGGTCGCCTTTTGATATTCCTCGGCGGAGACGGACTCTCGCGGTGGGAGGCCGATCGGGGTTGGCATGGGGTCGTGGGTTGGAGGGTTTAGATAAAAAGCGTGGGCTTTAGGGCTTCACCGTACCGTCGAGATCGAGCATGAGCCGGAAACCAAGATCAGCACGAGTGGCATTCTTCGCCGCTTTATCTCGGGCGGAAGTGAGCAGGCGTTCGCGGGCGAATTGCAGCCAGCTTCCACCACGGATCACGCGGGAATCAGGCTCTCCAGGCCAAGTATCCTGGCACCACTCGGAGACGTTTCCTCCGACCTCGTGGAGTCCTAGTAAGTTCGCAGGAGTCTTATCCACTGCGGAGGTGTAAGGGGAGTTATCCATGAAGTTTGCGATGCGCCCAGGACTGCCATCGAGATTCACACTCAGCGTCGGCGGAGACCACTCCTGCGGACTCTTGGTGGGCCAGGGGAAGTGGTCTTTATTGCCCAGGTGACGCTGCGCAGGATCGCTACCTTTTTCATCCTTCAAGCCCGCAGCAAGACTCCACTCCACATCGGTCGGCAGTCGATAAACAGCTTTTTCAGGGATGAGGACGGACTGGCGCTCCTTGGTGGTGAGCCACTGACAGAAGGCCTGGGCATCATCCCAGCTCACACCCGCTGCCGGATGCACATCACCGAGCAGGAATGGCGGTTTTTTGCTCCATGATCCGCCATTGGCCTTTAACCATGCTTCGTAATCACGCACGCGTGTTTCCGTGGTGCAGATGAGGCGTGTACTGCCAGACTCCAATGGCACAAAGCGTAGCCCCAATTGGTTCAGGTAGTTATTCCCTGCTGTGGCGGCGGTGAGCTTCGATACATCCGGCAAAGTACTCACATCATCCCCTGCCATTTTTTCCCGCAGGGCCTTCACCGCATCGTCGTCCGCGCCAGTTTTGGAGCGCATCTGCTGGATTCGCTCGTCCAGGCTTTCCTGATTGGATTTATCTCGTGCCGCGAGGAATTTCGCCGTGAAGCTCTTATCATCAAAAACGAGGCGAAAACCGATCGTTGGCATGCGCAGATCCGCCGGCACCACGTAGCGATAGGATGTGACCAGGCACTCACGGCGGAAATAAGCCCAGGAACCCCCACGCAGCGTGCCGGTAGGCACACTCTTCACCTCGGGCTGATCAGTCCACTCCCAGACATTGCCCGCCAAGTCGAAAATCCCCTCCTGCGACGGTGTGAACTGCCCCACCGGTGCCGTAAAAGGAAAGCCATCTGAGTAACCCTCGATCTCGCCCTCAGCGTAGTTTGCCGCCTTGGGCGGTGGCGGCCATGTGAGCCCCCAGGCATACGTTTGTCGATCTAGAAGCTGATCCTCAGCCGTCCGCTTGACCGCTCCTTTACGTGCGACTGCCAGTCCGGCTGCCGCGTCCCACTCATCTGGCGTGGGGAGGCGATAGACCATCGCACTCGTGATCAGCCCCTCATCACGCTCCTTTTCTGTGAGCCAATTGCAGAAGGTGATCACATCCTGGAGATTCACCCCCACGATAGGGTGGTTCTCATCCTGCTTAAAATGTGCCTGGAAGCTCCACGGATACTTTTTCGCCGTGAGGAACTTATTCCAGTCTCTCACCCGCGTCTCATAGGTGGAAAAGAGCACCGTCGTGCCCGGCACCGCCACAAAGCGCAAACCCAGTGTGCAACCATGCTGTCTTCTCAGCGGATCGATCCCGGCAGGCGCGTTCGCGCTCGGCTCCTGCGCATGGAGCAGTGCATCAGCACACAGGAACAGGATGACAGTCCTTAAAAAGGTAGAGAGTCGGGGCAAATGCGGAAGCATGGTGTGCTTTATTAATGGATGATCCCCTTCCCTTCAGCAAAATTTTCGTCCTAAGGCCTATCGAATCGACCATCTCCCCCGGAATCGGCACCTCACGGCATTTGGAACCGTCACTTGCGGGCTCCGCCTGCCGCCGCAATGTTGCACAGATGGTCGCCCCTGCCCCTACGACGCCTGTATTCACCGAAGAACACTTCATCAATCGCGAGCTCAGTTGGCTCGAGTTCAATACCCGCGTGCTCGACGAAGCCGCGAGGGCCGATCAGCCCGTACTCGAGCGTGTGAAATTCCTCGCCATCACCGCCTCGAACCAGGACGAGTTTTTCATGGTCCGCGTCGGCAGCCTCCAGCTCCTGCGTGAGCAGAGCAAGCGAGTCAAAGACCCCGCTGGCCACTCCCCTGCCCAGCTCTGGAATCTTATCCAGCAGCAGGCCGGAGCCTTCATGACGCGGCAATACGAGCTGCTCAATGGCACCCTGCTCCCGCTCCTGCATGAAAAAGGCATCCGCAGACTCGCCGTAGCAGACCTCACCAGTGGTCAGCGCACCTTCCTGCACGACTACTTTTCTGAGCATCTCTATCCAGTGCTCTCCCCCATCGCTCTCAGTGAGACGCTACCGAAGGTCAGTGTCCCCGCACTCCAGATCGCCCTCCTATGCACCGTGCAGAGCGGCGAAAATGGCCAGACCCAGCGGCGCAATGCCCTCATCACACTCCCGCCGCCCTCCGTCATCCCACGGCACATCCCCGTGCCAGACCCAGAGGTAGGTGGCTATCACTACATGAACGTCGAAGACATTGTCTCCATGTTCATCGCCGACTTTTTCCCCTCAGAAAAAGTCAGCGCCGTCGCCCGCTTCCGTGTCAGCCGGAATTCGGACATCACGCTCGAAGATGAGAGTGCCTTTGACCTCGCCAGCGAAATGGAGGCCATCCTCGAAAAGCGCCAATCCGGCGCCACCATCCGCATCGAAATCGAGCACGGAGCCCCGCGCGGCCTCGTCCGCACCATCCGCGACCTCTGCGGCGCACGCAGCGCCCAAGTCTATGAAGTCCCCGGCGAGCTCGACCTCCGCAGCTACTTCCAGATCGCCTCACTCCCCGATCATGATGAGCTCAATGTCGCCCCCTGGGAGCCACGCCCCAGCGCCGCCATTCAGCCCGGCGAGAGCATCTTCGATGCCATCAAACGCGGCGACATCCTCCTCCATCATCCCTACGAGAGCTTTGACCCCGTACTCGCCCTCATCGAAGAGGCCGCAGAAGATCCCAGCGTCATCGCCATCAAGCAGATCCTCTACCGCACGGCGAAAAATAGCCGCATCATCTCAGCACTCATCCGCGCCGCCCAGGCGGGCAAGCATGTGACGGTCCTCGTCGAGCTGAAAGCCCGCTTTGACGAAGCCCGAAATCTCGAACGTGCGGGCGATCTCATCAATGCGGGTGCTCAGATCATTTATGGCGTCGTCGGACTCAAAACCCACGCCAAAATCTGCCTCGTGATGCGCCGCGAGAGCGGCCGCCTCACTCGCTACATGCATTTCGGCACCGGGAACTACAATGAGGCCACCTCACGCCTCTACACCGACATCAGCCTCCTCACCTGCCGTGCCAACTACGGCTCAGACGCCTCCAGCTTCTTCAACACCGTCACCGGTCGCTCACGCTTCGTACACTTCGAAAAAATCTCCATGGCCCCCTTCGGCCTACGTGAGCGACTCCTCGGCCTCATCCACAGTGAGACAGATCGCGCCCGCCAGGGCGAAACGGCGGAGATCATGCTCAAAATGAACTCCCTCGAAGACCGCCAGATGATCGAGGCACTCTACGAGGCCGCCCGCGCGGGTGTCCGCGTGCGGCTCAATGTACGGGGCATCTGCTGCCTGCGCCCAGGCATCAAAGGCATCAGTGAAAACATCAGCGTCATCAGCATCATCGACCGCTACCTAGAGCACGCCCGCATCTTTTGGTTCCGCCAAGGCGGAAAAAATGCCGTCTTCATCGCCAGCGCCGATTTCATGAACCGGAATCTCTCACGCCGCGTCGAGCTCCTCGTACCCGTGGAAGACAAAGAAGCCCGCAAACGCCTCACCCACATCCTAGAGACCCATTTTAGCGACACTGCTCGTGGCCGCATCCTGCATGCCGATGGCACCTGGGTCATCCCAGCCACCCCAGCCTCCAAAGTCCTCCGATCACAGGAAGTCTTCACCAAAGAAGCTGCCCGCCGCGCACGTCAAACCGCCTCGCCGGACCTTCTCGTCCCGCACACACCCAAATAGACCAGTCCCTCAAAAAGAGGCTCCTATTCGCGCGGTGCTTTTTGATTGGCTATAGTTCATAGGCTCCGTGGATTCGGTGACTCCGCCAAACACCAGAAGGAAGCACCGCGAGAGTTTGGATAACCGCAGAGAAAGCCAGCCAGAAAGGTCATCTCTGCGGTTATCCCATCTTGCGGTGCTTCACGGCTTGGGCGACCCGGCTCGAACTCGGGGGCAAGCAGGGTCGCGAACGAGAGTCGGTTCCGCCGAGGCTCCCCAGCGGCCGGGCAGCGGGGCTCGACCTGGATCGCTTGAGGGGCGTCTTTCGGGGGCCGAATGGAACCACCGCGAGTGGCAGGAACGACGCCGACGTGAGTTGGCCAGATTTTGGCACCCCGCTCCACCCTGACCACGTTTCCTGAGCTCAAACAGACGATCCATGCGGCTCAAGGTGCCCGGTGTTTGAGCTGAGAGCCCGCTATGGCGCCTCGAACGATGCGGGGATGCGGATCAAAGCCTGGGTTCTTTAAGCCCGCATCGCAGAGCGTTGTGGCTCAGTGCACCCGTTCCTAGACCCTGCATCAGGGGGCGTTGCAGCTCACTGTGCCCGGCATGTCGGCTTACAGTGACCATTCCTTGATCCCACATGGCTCTCATTCTTCCGGAAGGAAAACGCGTTCTGTTAGCCAACAGATACCCTTCTGTTGGCTCAAAGAATGGATTGTTTGAGCTCTAGGAATGCATTCTTCTGGCGGTAGAATGCATTCATTGACCTCACAGAATGCATTCCTTCACCCCGCTTAATGCATTCATCCGGCGAAAGAATGGCTTCTGTTGCCTGACATGGTCCATTCTTTCGCCGCAAGAATGGTCAGTGTTAGGTCAAAGAATGGACGAAACGGGCAGAAAATCGCGCCCTGTGGGCTCCAAGTGAGGCCAATGAGGGCTGAAGGTGCTGTCGGTTCGAGGTCAAACCCCGGGGAATGTGAGCCTGCCCAATGGGCTGTTTGAGCTCGATCAGAGGCCCCTCCGGGGTCTTTCTTCGCGGAAAACCGGCGGTTTTGCCCGTCCTGCGGGCTTAAATGCCGCCCAAAGCGGTCGGAAGATCGCGATGGGTGAGCTGCAAGAGCCCTCACTCCGACCCGACTCACTGCCCCCTTCAGGCCCAATAGCATGCCATTTCAGGTCGAATGGCGAATGGATGTCCATTTCGGTGATGGTGAAGCAATGGCAAAGGTTCACCGCAGATATTGGAGGTAAGCAATGCAGGCTATTGGGCAAGGTTATCAGCGGCAATACCATATGCAATTTTGTACCTGGCTACTTATCAACTTATCACTTATCCGGATCGAATCACGAAGGAATGGATCAGGCCCGTTCACTGAACATGCCGAACGCTTCTCCTTAGACAGTGTGACTCCGTCGAACGCCAGAAAAAAGCACCGCGAGAGGATGGATAACCGTAGAGAAAGTCAGCCAGAAAGTTCATCTCTGCGGTTATCCCATCTCTTGCGGTGTTTCACGGCTTGAGACGACTTCTTCGAGGCAAAGACCCAAATCGAATCACGAAGTCTGGAAGACAGTATCGACAGGAGAATTGGACGGGCCCGTTCACCCCGGATACCGAAGTTAGGCAGCAGTTTTGAGGTCTGATTGAGAAGGTGGTGGGTGTGTGGAGGGCAACTTCAGCGAAGTTCGTTTTCGCCACTGCAAAACCTTGTCGATCAAGGGCTGGTTCAGTGCCCTTAATTGATTCGCGTGGCATAACGCTTCTCCCATTCTTCATGGCCCGGTCGCAATGGATAGGCGTCCGTACGCAATAGTCGCTCCATCCACGCATCTATGTTTTCGTCCGTTTCCAAGCCATCGGCTTCTATCGAATGATCAGATTCAGGTTCATCTTCCGCGCTTGCGATCAAAGTGATGCGCCACAGGCCATCTGTGCAGCTTTTTCTAAATGCGTAATCCAAGGGCTGCCCCGGAAATGAAGCGAAACGGATGATGGTCACTGGCAAATCGAGACCGATGTCTTTGTAGATGGCTCGATGCTCATCCTCATGTGCGATGATCTGCTCTGGCGTGAGAACCATAATAACCTCACTAAGCGAAAGCACACACTCGCGAATCTCCGTGTAGAATGCATGGGCACTATCCGGCAATTGAACGCCAAAGTGGGCTTCGACCTTCGCCAGTCCCTCACCACCCAAAACAGCCCAGTGGCTGGTTTGATAAATGGTTGGCCGCCCCTCTGCATTTCCCTTTTCAATCACTTTGCATCCTTGGCTCCAGTCACCACCGTATACTCGCTGATACTCCTGCATTAAATATTGAAGCCTATCAGGATTGTATGAATCGGTTGAATAGGTTCTTGTCTCCAGCAAGGCTTGTTTGAGTCGTTGAGCGGCTGTCATAATGCAGTCAGTTTATGGGGTATTCTGTGAACTATAAACCTCCATCGGCAATCCCATGATCAAAATCTCCGGCTGGAGTGTACGAAGATAGACGCCGACCGTGAAAGCAAATCCCGGGCCTTCTTCGTCATCTGGAACGCCCACAACATGCCACCCGTGCTCGCGGACATCCGAGAGCAATTTTGCGTCACCATCGTCTTCAGGCTCCCTGAAGGAGAATGAGGGGATCAAAGTCGGATAGCTGGACATGCTTCAACAAGTCGTGAGGTGAATCGCGGTCAACCTCCATTCCAAACACGCCACAGCCTCACTTCACGTCCCCGCCATTCCTCAGCACCTCCATCTGAAGCTCACGCCAAGCTTCCGTGCCGTGGCGGGCTTTCACGGAGTCGATGGTGAGGGTGTCGCCGGCTTCGAGGAGGAGGCGTTGGACTTTCACGGGATCGACGGCACGCGGGGCGAGGTTTTCTTTCGCGGCGAGCGCGGCGATGACGCCGACGGCCTGGCCGATGTTCAGGGTGTGGGGTTGCAGGCGGGTGGCGCCGTTCACCATGCGGCTTTGGCTGAAGTTTTTCTCGGCGGGTAGGAAGCCGTCGATGGTTTCGGGGATGAGGGACTCAAACGGGATGGCGAAGGGGCCGAGGCCGCGTTCGCCAAACTTGTGCGGGATGTCGCTTTCGAGATCGAGGTCGGTTTCGAGCCATTCCTTTCGCATGGAGCCGTGCAGGTCGATGGCGTAGTCGCCGAGCGCGACGGTGTGGCGGAACTGCACCGGCTTCGCCTTCGTGCGCTCGATCTCCACGGGGCGCAGCGTGTGCAGGCCGATGATGCGGCGGCTCTCGCGGGTGTAGGGGATGATGGAGAAATGCACGAGCACCGGGCGGAAGGGAGCGAGCTCCGGCTGCTCTTTGATCCATGCATCGACGGCGGCGATGTGCGAGGGCGTATCGTAGCCTTCGTCATTCGCCACGGACCAGTCGGTCTTCCCGATCACGTTCTGGATGTAGTAGAGCAGTTGCAGCGTCTTCAATTGCATGACGCGATTCATGGCGAGACGTGCGTCGGGGGCCTCGATCTCGGCGATGGTGGAGTGCACGTCGTTGTTGTAGTTCAGATGCGTGCGCGTGATGACGCTGTTGTCGGCCGGACGGGCGCTGTCCGGCATGCCGCGATAGCCGATGAAGGTGGCCCAGTTCCACGGTTTGGCCTTTAGATCGATCTTCTCACCGGCGACGAGCGATTTCGAAAACGCGACCTGCGCCTTGTCGGTGTAGCCGGGCGGTTTTTCGCGCAGGAACAGCTCAGCGGGCACGCCCTGCGGATACTGCTTCACCACGGCGGTCCAGGTGTTGGACTGCACGTGGCGTTTCGGGTCGATGGCGTCATTGAGGCAATTGCCCACGCGATACCGAGCGCCGGTGAGCGGGATGACATCGCCCCACTCGGTGGCATCGACGAGCACTTTACTGACGATGCGGCGCGAGCGGCCTGCGTGTGTGATTTCGACGCCGGTGACGGTGTTGCCTTCCTTTGTGACTTTGGAAACGCGGGCCAACAGGGCGAGATCGAGCACGCCACGGCCTTTCGCATCGCCGAGCATGACGTGGAGCAAGCGACGCCCCACGCGTGGCTCGACGCCGACGTGGCCGTGCCAGTAGGCGGTGAGATGGTTCACGCCGAGTGGCCGGTAATGCGCGGCGATGAGGCCGCAAAGCTCGCGATACAGGCCACGCTCGCGCACGAGCGTGCGGCCCTCGTCCATTGAGGTCACGCCTGCGGCCATCGCCTGACCGCCGATCCACTCTGTTTCCTCCAGCAGCAGCACGCTGGCCCCGAGTCGCGCCGCCTGCACCGCCGCGCCGACACCGCCCGTGCCCGCACCCGCGATGACGACATCGTAGCTCTCGCGCAGATCATTGAAGTCCGTCGCCTCCAACGGCGTGGCATTCACCGACTGCGGCGGATCAATCGGCAACTGCGCCGCGCCCCGACTGAGCACGATGGCGACGTTTTTGCCGACACACACGCCACCGGGAATGGCCGTCTTCTTCCAATAGTCCGGCGAGCTGAGCACTCGCTGCCGCGTGAGCACCTCCAGCGCCTCATCGAGCGTCTTCACCGGCATCGTGAGCCGGGCGATCTTCACCAACAAGCTCGCCACATGCTCTCCATCGCACTTTCCCGTCTCGGTGGCGTTCTCACGCCAGTAGTCCGGCGACTCGATCACGCCCTTCTCCGCCAACGCCGCGAGATCCTCCTCGGTGAATTGCGTGCTAGCGGCCTGCACGGTGAGTGTGAGGGCAACAAGGAGCGAAAAGACGGCGCGGAGAGGCATGAACTTTGGGTAGGGGTTATTCGCTTGAATGTGGGAGACCAGCAGTTTGCAGTCTTGAACTTGATGGCAGAGTTTTGATGCGTGAGCGCTTGGTCTCTTTCTGTCTGGGGGTTTTCGTGTGAGACAAAAGCGAACTCACAAAGATCACACCAGTTTCAAGCGCTTGCGCAGCAGCCACTCGACGGTGAGGAGCAGGATCGCTGCGCCGAACCACCACCAGCTACTCCACAGGATCGTCTCTTTGGTGATGACTTGCTTGCGATCTAGGTTTTGCAGCAGGCTAGGTAGATCCGTTGCGGCTTGCTCCTCACGCAGGAAGCGGCCACCGCTGTTTTGCGCCATCGTTTCTAGCAGCGGGCGATTCATGGTGAGCGTGGCCCATTCTGGATTGCCGCTATCTGAGACGTGCAGACTCAGACGCGAGCTGCCACGCGGTGTGGAGGGGCTTTCTGAGACGGCGATTTCATAAGTGCCTGCTTTCAGCGGTGGGGTGAGTGCGCGGTAGATGCCAGCGTGCGTGGGGTCAGCCTCGAGCTGGAGTGTGGCCACCTCCACACCATCATGCAGGAGGTAGGCACGCGGCTGCGCATCTGCGAGGATACCGCCAGCGGCGTCATGCACACGCACGCGGATCTCGGCGGCTTCTCCTGGCATGTAGCGGAGATGATCTGTGCCGATAGCGATCGTTTTGTCCTCGATCTGAAAGGGCGGCGCAGCGATCCAGGCTCCGAGCTGCATCCAGAAGCGCTGATGATAAAGATCCGCCACCTGAAAGCGCCAGCGCCAGAGCTCATCGGTGCCGAGATAAAGCACTGCGCCAGCTCCCGTCTGGCGGAAAACGACGACGGGCCGATCTGCACGGACGAGCGAGACCGCAGCCGCCTGTGGCTCGATCCAGGCATGCCAGTTCACCTTCGGTAGCGTGGGCCATAGGGAAACATTGGCACTGGGGCTATCACTGAGGCGCAGCGCATCGAAGCGGCGGCCCTCGGCTTCAATGCTCAATGGGGCTGGCGTCGCGGGTGTGGTGGACGAGAGGAATTTCACCGGAATGAGATCGGCGGTTTTGCCTTTTGCCCAGTCACGCAAGCCTCCACGTCGTCCGTCGATGAGAATGAGGCCGCCACCGCGTTTTTCGACGAATTCGACGATCCAGTCGAGGTGCTCACTCTGGAATCGAGCCGGGGCCACATCACCCAGGATGATGAGGTCATAGGCGAGGAGTTCATCTCGCGTTTTCGGGAAGGTGGTCTGGAGGGCCCCCTGCGCGGCATCCTGCCGCATGTCATCGAGGATGAGAGTGGCCTGCCAGCGCTCATCACGGTCGAAGTGGCTATGGATGTAGCGTGTCTCCCAGCGTGGACGCCCATCGAGGATGAGGACTTTGCGCTTCTTCTCTAGGAGATGGATGCTGAGCTCGCGGCTGTTGTTCACGCGGGTTTTTTCCAGCGCCGCAGCATTGCCTGAGGCTGCTACCTGTATTTGGACGCTACGCAGAGTCAGATCACGCTGACCGGGCTCAGGCGGTGGGAGCTGGGCCACGGGGAAGACGAAGTCGAACACCCGCTCACCTTTGCCCTCGGCGGTAAAATCCTTCTGCCAGAGCACTTTTTTCTGACTCTCGATACGCACGACGGCAGGCGTACCCTGCGGCATGCTATCCTGGATGGTGATGCGGCCCTGGAAGTTCTCTTTGCTAAAGACGGACTCCGGTGCGGCGACTTCGAGCACGGAGAGATCTGGCGGTGGTACCTCTGTGCCGTAACCGATGGTAAAAAGCGCGGTGCCATCCTGCTTGAGCGCAGCTCCTAGCTCCTCCGGCGAGCCGCTCGCGGCATTGTGCTGGCCATCACTGAGTAAAACGAGTGCGGTGCCAGCAGTCGCAGGGCCGAGTGCGGCGCGGAGCGTCTGATCCAGATCCGTCACAGGTGCCGTAGCACCGAGTTCAAAGGCCCCTGGCAGCTCACCAGAGGCATCCTTCCCGCCCTGACGATGCCACCACAGGCGCTGAGTGTGATTTCCCCGCAGTGCGAAGAGTTCGACATCCTGTGTCTCCGCCAGTTTTTTGAGCAGCGGCGTGGTGCCCTTCAAAAGCAAAGTCTCGATCCGCTGAAAGCGTGTAGGAGATGATGCCGCCGCTTTTTCCTCCGTACTATCGGTGAGCTGCATGCTGGCGGAGCTGTCCACTGCCACGACGACACGCCCGAGCTGCCGTAGCGTGGTGACATGGCGCAAAACGGGCCCTGCAAGCGCCAGCACGAGGATAAACACCGCCGCCGAGCGCAATGCGGCAGGCAGCCAGCTCAGTGCGGCAGCAGAATGCCGGGTCTCACGCCGGTAGAGCCACCACATCAGCACCGTGAGCAGCAGCGCCACCGCGATCACAGGCAAAGGCGGATAACCGCCGGTGAATCGGAGTGTGGTCTCAGTGACAGAAGGCATTCAGGAGCAGTTGAGCGAGAGTTTTAGAGTGAAAGGGGCAAGGTGAACGTGGCAGAAGGCAGCGTTGCTTCGCCGAGAACACATTTTTTATGAGTGAACGAGCAACTCGATCATGTCCGGCACCTCCGCCAAGGAATCGACGCAGCGCCAGGGAGCATGCACACGCAGCTCTGCCGCGCTGTATTGCCCAGTGGCCACAGCGAGGCATTTGGCCCCGAATGCCGCCGCACAGCGGATGTCCTTCGGTGTGTCGCCGATGACGATGATGTCCTTCAGATCGTATTCCACCCCTGTCGCGGCCTGCATGCGCCGGCGTCCGATGGGGCCGAGCTGGTTCCGATCATGGTGGTCACATCCAAAGGCACCATCGACAAAACGGTCAAAAATGCCGTGGCGGCCCAGTTTGATCTCTGCTCCGCGGCGAACGTTTCCAGTGAGTAATCCGAGGTGAGCACTTTTTTCTTCGCCTAGGGCATCGAGCAGCACTTTCACCCCTGGAAGCATGCAGCCACTGAAATCGGGCGCATGCAGCCTGCGGTGCAGATTTTCGAGATAATGGCCCAGAAACGCCGAAATGGCCTCCCCCGTGTGCTCACGACCCAGGTGGCCAAAGACATCCATCGCGATGGCGGGGTCCGTGGCACCTGCGAGCTGCAGCGGCGGCAGATCTTCACGCGAGACTCCAAAATAAGCCTCCGCAGCATCTAAAATGGCCGCTCCACCTGCGCCGTGGCTGTCGATGAGCGTTCCGTCGATGTCGAAGAGGAGTAATTTGGGCATTGGGGCGATCCGTCAGGCCTTCAGTGAGGTTTTGCGGCTGCTGTGGCTGCCTTTGGAGCAGCGCCGCCCGTATTCGATGGAGCATACTTCGCGACGAGGAAGGCACCTACCGCAGCCATGATGCAGCCGAGGAAGAAGGGCTTTGGAATGGAGCCCTCTGGCGGGTGAATGAGCATGGCGGTGATGGTATTGATGATGGGGGCACCCGCGAAGACGATCGGCATCACGGCTGCTGCTGCGGCGCCTTTGTAAAACTGTGCCGCTGCTCCCAGCGCGAGCACGAGTGTGAAGGCACCCAGGGCACCCGTCACACCAGCGATGAAGCTCCAATTGATGCCGCTGGAGGTGAAGCTCCAGTTTGAGCCGCGCAGCTTCAGCAACACCGCCGCGACGATGCCGATGATCGCATAGGCGATGCAGACAAAGAGAAAGGCCTTCAGGCCAGCGTGCGGTGTCTCAGGCCCCATCGGCATGTAGCCACGGCCTTTGTGTAAGATGACGCCATAGACGCCCCAGGAGAGTACAGTGAGGAGCGCATAGATGATCCAGGTTTCCATTTTTTTGGGTTGGGGTTGGGAGTTCACGAGTGTGTGGGTTTGGAGCGCTTTTCTTCGGTCAAGACACTGCTGTGTGCAAGGGCAGGCTATTTCGAGCTCACAGCGGGGCATGCTAGATCCACGAATAGGACAGTGGCAGGTCGTCCGCTTAATTGTGTGACTTCGAGGCTATTTACGCCTTCGCGGAGGCTCCCTGCGGGGATTTGCCAGGCACGCAGCTCCTCCGGCTTGGCCAGCATCGACGGATAGGGCACTGGAAACGGCTCTGAAACGTCCTCGGTCGCCAACACTGGCTCGCCATTAAAAACAGCACTCCAAGTCGTGCCAGCGAGGTCGCTCCCGGCCTGGATGCGGACGCGTGCAGCGCCATGGGGACTTGCGAGATCAAAGAGGAACTTAGCCGGCTTGTTGAGCTCGATTTTACGCGGCACGGGCAGTGGTTTCATGCCAGGCGCCCGCCAGCCTGACGCGATGAAGGCATGCCGCGGTCCCTGTGCGAGCACTTGCGGCTCTCGCAATGCTTTGAGCACCTCAAAGGGCGGCTCGCCGAAGAGCCCACGCCCCTCGCCCTGACCATGCTGTCGGTAATAGGCAAAGTTGAAGAGGCTGATGCCATCCGCACCACGAGCATAGGCCAGATGTGCGGAGGTGTGGAGTTGCTCGCGGGTCGCACGGCGAAAGGGGAAGACGTCGTAGCCAGCCTGCACTTTGTCGCCCTTCCAAAGGGTGTGGCACAGCTCAAAGTAAAGCGCCGCGCCGACCGTCTGCTGGCGGATCTTGGCAAGATCATGCTGCTGCGTGGTGAAGTAATGCGCAGAGGCATTCACCATGTCGAGCCCGGCAGCGACGAGCGCTCTCAAATCGAGCCCCAGTGCATCGAGCGCTGGTAGGTAGCACGGCACACGAGCACACAGCCAACGCTGGGGGCCGAGTCGTTGCCGCACTTCTTTGACAAAGCTGGTCATGATAGCGCGGCGCTGCTCTACCGGTGTTTCATCCCGGAAATAGCTGTAAAATCGCAGGAAATCGAGCTCCAGGCCATCCAGTTCGTAGCCCTCGCAAAGCTCACCGATCATGCGGAGCTTTTGTGCCCGCACCTCTGGCACAGCCCAGTTTAGCACGAGGTCTGCACCACGCCGCGAGCTAGGCTGGATGCGATACTCTGGGTGCTCTGCATACCAGCGTGTCACACTCATGCCGATGCTGCTACCCGGCTGATCACCAGGCTGTGGGTCGGTGAATTCCTTGTGATGGGCATCATTCATCCGCAGTGAGATGAAAGCGGCCTGCCCCTGTGCACGACAGCGGTCGATGAAGCGCTGAACAATATCGCCCCCTTTTAGCACAAACTGGCCAAAGGAATCCGGCTTCTGCCCATAGCGCTTCTTGATCCAATCATAATGCACCTGGTGATCGAAGCTGCGGCTCGGCCACAGCGGCACCACGCCGAGTCCAGGTTGGAGAAAATGCGCATCCACGATTCCCGTGACCTCATCGATAGATGCATCGAGCATCTCCGCACGAAAGGGCTGCCGGGCCGCGTGATATGGACTCACACAGGAGGTGATGTGGGTGAGGTCATTGCTGTAAAGGAGGCGGAAGGGGGCTTTCCGGCGCGATCCAGCGGCCAGCAGCGGCGTGACCGAGGAGAGGGCGAGGAAGTGGCGGCGCTTCATGCTGCGTGTTTCTTCTCCAATACGATGCCAGGCGAGCTCCTCAGCGCACATCACGCCAGAGCCAGCGGAGAGCATCTGGGAGGAGCGGAGCCATGCCTTTGCTGCCGTGGAAGGAGCCATTCCAGTCGATCCGGTGATCGTATTTCATGAACTGGAGAGCTGCGGACATCTGCTTATTGGCCAGCGGCCAGTTCCCAAAGGGGTTGTCCAGATCGTTGTGACCATCTTGGAGATAGATGCGTAGCGGCTTACGCTCCGTGATGCGGATGATGGAGGGATAGACATGGCCACCGCGCAGATTGACGAAGGAACCCACCCAGGAGAGCACTTTTTGAAACTGATCTGGTCTTTCCCAAGCAGCGGTGAAGGCACAAATACCGCCAGAGGAGCCGCCAGCGATCGCCCGTGCCTCGGGTGCGGCGCGGAACCTCACGCGATAACGTTTTTCGACCTCTGGCAGGATTTCCGTGAGCAAAAAGCGCACGTAGGCATCTCCCAAAGAGTCGTATTCAAATCCACGGTTGGCGGCTTTGCTCCCGGGCTTCTGGTTAGGCTTGCGACCAGGATCAATGAAGACACCGACGGTGCGCGGCATTTCCTGGCGGTGGATGAGGTTATCGAACACGATCGGCACCCGCATGCCGCTGGTGGGATCTGCATTCCGCGAGCCGTCCTGCCAGACCATCAGGCAGGTTTCTTCATCCGGCTGGAATCCAGCAGGCAAGTAAACCGTCACATCCCGGACAGTTCCGGGGAAGACCTGGCTCTGCGCCCACTCGAATTTTTGCAGGCTACCCTTTGGCACATCTGGCAGGGCCACACTCTCAGCCGCTGGCGGAAAGTGCTCGATGCGCACACTACCCGCCATGCGCGGCATGCCGTCGGACTCGATTCGGTAGCGTAGCTCAGAAAAATTCGGCAACTCCAATGCCAGTGCCTGGAGTCCATCACTGCCCAGGGCGATCATCTCGCCCAGCGGCATACCATCCTCACGCACGACCTGGGCCGGTTTTGGATCAAGTGTGGCCCACAGCACCGTAGCGCCCTCGATTTTCGGCGCGGCACGACCATGAGCGAGGTTTTTTTGGCCAAAGACACGGGCCACCTGCTGGTGAAGCGACTTTTTCTGCTCTGGGGTGGCCTGAGCGAAGTCTTTGAGAGCTAAAAACGCCTTTTGGGGCGAAAACGGGGCTGAAGAGGCCTTTTGGGCTTGCTGGGAGAAAAGAACTCCCGGCAGGAAAAGAGCAGTGAGGGCAAAAATCAGGTTCAGGCGCATGGATGCCGAGTGAACGGCGAAAACGGCCGAAAATATCCTCTGGCAAAAGTAACCCGAGAATAGGGACTTTTCCTCAAATTGAGGCGGTCAGTGGCATGGAGGAGGCTCCGCCAGACTTCACACGGGCCTGGATGCTGTTCATCATACGGCGCACATGCGGCCAGCGAGTGCGGTCACGCATGAGCTGCATGCTGCGCTCGTAGGAACCCCATTTGACGACTTTGATGTCCACATGGCGGACTCCCCAGGCATTCATCATGCCACGGCTGGGCTTGTAGATGTCGATGGTGCTCGTGCCGACCAGGGCGCTGCCATAGTCATCGACTTCATAGACGATTCCAGGCTCGCTATTGATGCAGAAACGGGTGCCCACTGGGAAACGTGACCAATCCGCCGCTGCACTACGCAGGCTGCCGTACTTCAAATTGGTGCCGATGGCGTTCTTCACTCCATACACGATGTGGTCGCTCTCACTATGCGTGTAAGCGGTAGTGCGGACACGCAAGCTGGTGCCATGCACCGGACGAGCGGCCTCTGCGAGCATGAGGGGCACTTTTTCGATCGGTTTGGGCTTATCGAGCACAAAAGTGTAACGCTTCACATCTGTAGGACGGAAAGGCACCGTCGTGGCCAGGGCCTTGCGTACTTCATAGCGGACTCCCGTCACCAGTGGCCCAGTGCTCTTGAACGTCTGCGCCTGACGGACTTCCGTCTTTTTCGAGAACAAGCCGCCGTTTTCAAAGATTCCCTTCGGCATGGAGCACGAGGAAAGAGTGAGGACGAGGGCAGCGGCGGCGCCAAAAGGGATCAAAGATGAGTGACACATGGCTGTTTTTTGTCTGAATTGATGAAACTTTAATGAAAATTTTAGAATTCCGCAATATAAAAATTATATTAACTGTGTAGTTTATGTAAATTAATTGTGCCAAATGCATAAGTTTTTTGAATTTTAGCCGGAAAACCACCTTGCGCTTTGTTCCCCCACCAGCGAAAACTCCCGCCCGTGTCCACTCCCAACTCACCGTTGATCGACCGTGTGCGTTTGCGCTCCAATCAATGGCGCAAGCTGCGAACGATCATCTTAAATCTGGCCACGGCAGATGGTTTTTATGGTAAGCGCTTCCGCGAGCAGGGCGTGCGCTCCAGCGGCATGAATCGCCTGGAAGACTTCGTCAAATTCGTGCCACTGACCTCGAAAAGTGAAATCGAAGCCGATCGGGAGGCCAATCCACCCTTTGGAACGAATTTGACCCGCGCGGTGGGCCAATACACGCGTTTTTGCCAGACGAGCGGCAGCTCTACTGGGCAGCCGATGGCCTGGATCGACACACCAGAGAGCTGGGAGGCCATGTTGGCATGCTGGCGGCGTGTTTATGAAGCTGCCGGGCTAGTGAAAGGCCGCGACCGTATCTGTTTCGCGTTCTCATTTGGGCCATTTTTGGGGTTTTGGACGGCTTTTGAGGCAGCGGCGAAAGATTACATGGTCCTGCCCTGTGGCGGCCTAAGTAGCCAGGCACGACTGGAGCTGATGGCCCGCTACGGCGCTACGGTGCTCTGCTGCACGCCCACCTATGCGATGCGCCTGGGGGAGCTCATTGGCGACGCATCCGGCATCGAGCGCATGAGCCTCCGCGTGCAGAAAATCATCGTCGCAGGTGAGTCTGGCGGCAGTGTGCCCGCTGTGCGTGAGCGACTAGAAAAGCAATGGGATGCACAGGTTTTCGACCACCACGGAATGACAGAGGTGGGCCCTGTCAGCTTCGAGTCTGCGGATACCCCCGGCAGCCTCGTCGTCATGGAGGAGGCCTATTTCGCGGAAGTCCTGGACCCCAAAACCGGCCTCGAAGTCGCCGATGGTGAATGCGGCGAGCTCGTCCTCACCACGCTAGACCGTACGGCTTGTCCCCTGCTCCGTTACCGCACCGGTGATCTCGTCCGCAAGCGCCTCCACCGCGAGCGCCTCACCCTAGAGGGCGGCATCCTCAGCCGCATCGACGACATGGCCGTCATTCGCGGAGTGAATGTCTATCCCAGTGCAATCGAGGCCGTCGTGCGCGAGCTGCCAGAGGTCGTGGAATTCATGGTCCAGCAACGCCAAGTCGATGGCATGGATGAAATCGAAGTCCTCGTAGAAATCGCCCCAGGCTCTCCACAAACCAGCCTGAAGCGACTGGAAACTCGGCTAAAGGACACCTTCTCCCTGCGCATCCCAGTCATCGCAGCAGAGGCAGGTTCGCTACCGCGTCATGAGTTCAAGGCAAAGCGCTGGCGCATCGTGAAGGAGTGAGCCACTTTATCGGCACGCCCGATCCCCTGCCCCGCCTGACATCGCTCATGAACCTCCCCGTCCGCCCGCGCCGCAATCGCCAAAGCCCCACCATCCGTGACCTCGTCCGCGAGACCGAGCTCACCCCCGGCCACCTCATTTATCCGCTATTCTTTCAAGAAGGCAGCCAAGACACCCCCATCGCCTCCATGCCGGGATGCACACGCTGGAGCCTCGACGGCCTCGTACGAGAAGCTGGCGCCGCCCACGCACTGGGCGTGCCTGCTGTCGTGCTCTTCCCCCGCATCCCCGATGAGCTCAAAACCCGCGACGCCGCCGCATGCGCCGACGATGGCGGCCTCGTCCCCCGCGCCATCCGCGCTCTGAAAAGCGCCCACCCCACACTCACCGTCATCACCGACATCGCACTCGATCCCTACAACAGCGATGGCCACGACGGCCTCGTCAGCGACGACGGGCGCATCTTGAATGACGAAACCGTCGCCGTGCTCCAGCAGCAGGCACTTTGCCACGCCCGAGCAGGCGCAGACATCGTCTCCCCAGCGACATGATGGATGGCCGCGTCGCCGCACTGCGCACCGCACTCGATGAGGCAGACTTCCAGTCCGTCTCGATCATGAGCTACACCGCCAAGTATGCCAGCGCCTACTACGGCCCCTTCCGTGGAGCACTCGACTCCGCCCCACGTGCTGGAGACAAAAAAACCTACCAGATGGACCCCGCCAATGCCCGTGAGGCCCTGCGCGAAGCCGCACTCGATGAAGCCGAAGGCGCAGACATCCTCATGGTCAAACCCGCCGGGCCCTACCTAGACATCCTCGCACGTCTGCGAGCCGCCACCACGCTCCCGCTCGCCGCATACCAGGTCAGCGGAGAATACCTCATGATCAAATCCGCCTCCGCCGCAGGCTGGCTCGATGAGGCCAAAATCGTCCACGAATCCCTCATCGGCATCCGCCGTGCCGGAGCAGACATGATTTTGACCTACTTTGCCAAGCAGTGGGCTTTGCAATACCAGCAAGCCTGAGCCATGCAGCCCCGCCCCATGAAGCATACGCTCACTGTCCTCACCGCACTCCTCCTCATCGCCTGTCACAAACCACCCGCAGGCACCCCCAGCGCAGGTGGCGGAGCCATGCACATGCCCCCGGCCCCCGTCACCCTCGCCGCCGTCGAAGAGCGCGAGCTTGTCGAATGGCAAGAGTTCACCGGACGCGTCGAAGCCGTAGAAACCGTCGAGCTCAAGCCCCGCGTCTCCGGCTACATCACCCAGGTGCATTTTCAGGCCGGAGCCCTCATCGCCAAAGACACCGTCCTCTTCACCATCGACCCCCGCGCCTTTGAGACCAAACTCCGAGCCGCCCAGGCCGAAGTCACCCGCGCCGAAGCCAATGCCAAAGCCATGAAGGCCGAGTTCGACCGCGTAAAACTCCTCCTCGCCGCCAAAGCTCTCTCCCCAGAGCAGGCCGAAGCACGCGAATCCATGCACCTCCAGGCCCAAGCCGCCCTAGAAGCCGCCAAAGCCGCCGAACACAGCGCCAGCATCGAAATGGAGCACACCGAAGTCAAAGCCCCCATCGCAGGCCGCATCAGCCGCGCCATCACCACCCAGGGGAACTTTGTCACCGCAGGCACCACCCTCCTCACCACCCTCGTCAGCGTCGATCCCGTCCACATCTACGCCGACATCGACGAAAGCAGCCTCCTCAAGCTCCAAGCCCTCCAGCGCGACAAAACCGTCCACACCGACGAAGACGGCCACATCCCCGTCCAGGCCCAGCTCTCCGACGAAACCACCTACCCCCACCAAGGCCACGTCGAAAGCCTCAACAACCGCCTCGATGCCGCCACCGGCAGCATGCTCCTCCGCGCCGAATTCCCCAACACCAAAGGCCTCCTCACCCCAGGCCTCTTTGCCCGGCTACGCATCCCCATCACCGCCAAGCACAAAGCCCTCCTCATCGACGAAAAAGCCATCCTCACCGATCAAGCCAACAAATACGTCCTCGGCATCGACGAAAAGAACCTCAGCGTGTACAAGCCCATCACCCTCGGCCCCACCATCGACGGCAAACGCATCATCCGCAGCGGCCTCAAAGCCGGAGAAAAATCATCATCAACGGCCAAGCCCGCCTCCCCAGCCCGGCATGCCCGTCGCCCCCACCACAGAGAAATGACCCTGCCCTTTTTCCTAGCCCTCACCTTCTGAGGAAACAACGGGGAAATCCCCACGGCAAAATATCGCGACAACAAATATATCTATTAGCTTCACAGCCATCCCATAAGGCGGCTAGGCAGAGGGGTGTGAAGTGTGCTGACTGAGGGCGAGAAGTGGTTTGATTTGGATTGCGATGTCAAAACCAAAACACACCCAAGCCACCCAGCCAGCACGCCATCACATCAACGTTCTCGGCCAGATTCTCAAGCTCATACCGCGCAGCATCATCAGCACCGCTGCCAGGGAGACCGGCGTGGACGCCAAGGCGCGGACCTTTAGTGTCATGAGCCACCTCGGCACGATGATCTTCGCCCAGCTCGCCCACGCCCTGAGCCTCAACGACATCTGCGACTGGCTGCGGCTCAAGACCCGCGCCATCGCCGCCTTTGGCCTCACCCCGCCCTCGCGCAACAACCTCTCCACGCCAACAAGGAGCGCGACGCTCGCTTCACCGAGCCTGGTCTTCTGGCGCACGCTCGAACATCTGCATCATTGCGATGCGAGCTTTGCTCTCAGCGGCCCGGCCGCAGTTCACGCGCTCCGCTTCACCGTTTCAAAGTGAGGATTCACGCGGTTGACTCCACTGTGATGGAACTGGTGGCCAACTGCATGGGCTGGGCCAGGCACCGCCGCCGCAAGGCCGCCGCCAAGATGCACCTGCGCCTGAGCCTTGAACAGCTTCCTGCCCACCTTCGCCATCGTGGGCAGCGCCGGCGAGCATGACAACAAGCGCGCCCGTGAGCTTTGCGCCGGATTGAAAGAGGGCGAAGTGGTCGTCTTTGACAAGGCGTATGTGGACTTCGCCCACCTGCATGATCTCGATTTGCGCGGCGTGCAGTGGGTCACCCGCGCCAAGGACAACCTCCGCTACCGCGCCCTTCGCAACCTGCCGGTGGTCAAAGGCAGCGGCATTGTGAAGGATCAGATCGTCAAGCTCACCGGGACGAAGTGGAAGTCGCTCTCCGGTTGGACCGTGCGGCGGGTCGAGGCATGGGTGGAGGTCGATGGCGAGAAGCGCCTGATGGTCTTCATCACCAACAACACCCATTGGAGTCCTCGCAGCGTCTGCGACCTCTACCGCGCCCGCTGGGACATTGAGGTGTTCTTCAAACAGGTGAAGCAAACACTCAAGCTCGGCGACTTTTTGGGGCACAACGCCAACGCGATCCGCTGGCAGGTGTGGACGGCGCTGCTGGTGTATGTGCTGCTGCGCTTCGCCGCACACATGAGCCAGTGGGGCCACAGCTTCACGCGGCTCTTTGCTGTGGCCCGCGCGTCGATGTGGGAACGGCTCGATCTGCTTGGCGTTTTGCAAAGCTATGGGACAGCAGGTGGCAGTTTCAAAATACTGGGCAGTCCGCATACCTCGTGGTTGCCAGGGTTTGAGCCTGCGGGCACGCAATCTCATGGGACAGCACCCGCGTGATATGCCTGCATAACCGCGCTTTAGGCCGTAAAAACTCAACTCGCCCTGCTCCGCTTTTAAGCCGCCCTCCCTTCGCAAACCACTCGCTTGCCCGTCAGTTTCCGAGGGCTATGGGATGGCTGTGTCATGAATTCACAAATCATGATGACTCGGTGCATCAATCACGGCCTCGTGCACGCCAGTGAAGACCATGGCCATTTTTCGCTCGTTGGCGGCGGTGATGACGTTTTCGTCCCGCATGGAGCCGCCGTGCGGGAAGCGTTGCAGACACGACAGATAGCCTTCGAGCCGTTACTGCATCCGTTTTGTTCGGCCTTGGTGTTGGGTGATGGCTCACAGTTCGATGAAATCAGAATCTCGCTCCCAGTTAAGCTCTGAGATGGCAGTGATGATCGTCGGGTCAATGGGCAACGCAAAGTCATCCTGATACCAAACCAAGGTCATCTCGCCCCATCCATTGAATGCCCCTCGCTGACCAAATGGGGATTGCCAGCGTCCGATACATGTCACTCTGGGAAGTGATGCAGGATCACCGAATGGGTAAGGGCGACTCAGCTCTATCTTCCGATAAATCGGGGCTAACAACTTGACGTTGCGCCTGTGTGGTTCTTTTGCAGCTTCCAGAGCTGCATCAATTAAGCGGTCATTCATCTCCTTGGTCGGGATACCTTCGATGAGTCCCTCATAAGTTCGATACTGATTTAGTCGGACAAGCGAGATAAGAATGCCCGACTTCAAGGTAATCGAAGGGTGGGGTGTCTCAGGGGCTGGAGTTTCAGTCACGGAAATCGTCATGCGTGGTTCAGGTCGCCGACCAAAAAGCTTTTTTAACGACTCAAGCATGGGACTCTGTTTCTTGGCCGAACGATGAGCGCATGCACCGCTACCAGCGGCGGCGAAGGTCGATCACGGGGTTGGGGCTGTAGCTACAGGAAATCATCGAAACTGGGCGGCTGGTAGTGGTTGCATGACGCGGCTTGTTAGCCTTCTTCATTTTTTGCCAATAGCTCAACTTTGTCGGCCTCTTCGCGTGCTCTCGCAATGTCTAATGCGTCTTCACCGCGAATGTCTCTGGCCATTGCATCTGCTCCCAGTCGGAGCAACGTCTCCATCACATCGTATCCTTCAGCCTCAGCTGCCTGAACAATCAAAGGCGTCTGGCCATCATTGGAGCGCACATTGATGTCTGCACCGCGGCGGACGAGCAACTCCGCCATCTCCGGGTAAGCGGCAAGATGAAGAGGTGTGATGCCTTCGTCGTTCTTTGCATTAGGGTCTGCACCTGCGTCCAACAGAAGCTCCGCCATCTCGAGCTGTTCCTCACCTGCTACACCGTGCAATGCGGTGAAACCCCATTGATCCTTGGAATGGACCAGCGTTGGGTCGGCAGCGACCATTGCGCGCACGGTATCCAACTCCCCGATGGTTGCTGCATCATAGAATTCTTCACTCATGGGATTCTTTGGCTAACAATTTTGATCTTCTAACAGATAAGAGGTTTCCTGTGCAGCTTTATCTTCGACAAGGATGTTGGAAAAGTAGGGGCACGGGCACTCATGATGAGTTTTTTATGACACATGCGCGTGTAAAGCAACATGGATGCATATTTCCGCGCAAATAGGGTGCTAAAATGCATGTGGGAATATTCCAGGCGCTCAAAGTGCGGCTTGGCCCACTGGTGTGCTGCCAAGGGCGAATGCGGCTCCTTGATTCTTCTTTGATCAGCCACGGGAAGAGCGTCGTGGGAGCTCGGGAAGCGGGGAGACTCCCCTCGGCTTCAAACAGTCTGTATGGGCACCGTCCATGCTCGGTGCAGGCATCCACCGGTCTGGTTCGCCAAATGGGGAGTATCCTAGAGCTCTCAACCCGTCTGGTTGGACACCTGCCCAGATTGCACCTGGCTCCAACCAGTCTGGTTGGGCAAGTGGGGAGTCTATGGGGGCACTCAACCCGTCTGTTTAGGCCCCTTCCCCACTGGGCCCAGGCTTCAACCACGCTGGTTAGGCTCTGAGTGGCATTCCTCACCGGGCAAACCAGCGTGGTTGGCCCTTGGGGGAGACTCCCCGCGCCTTCAACCACTCCGGTTCGCAGCAGATATGTAGTCAGTCTAAAGTCAGAATATGGCTCTTGCGGCTGTTTAATCGTCGTTCACCGAACACCAATCCAAAAACCTGACTCGAACATGAAACCCAACATCGGCGGCATCGACCGCGCACTGCGTATCCTCATCGGTCTCGGCCTCATCGCTTATGGCATCGTCAACCATAGCTGGCTCGGGGCCATCGGTGCGGTGCCGCTGCTCACGGCTTTCATCCGTTTCTGCCCGCTGTATGCCCCGCTTGGCCTCAGCACCTGTAGCAAAGGCGATAAAGGCAGTGGTGGAGGCTGCTGCGGTGGCGGGAAGTGCTGCTGAGACACTTTGCCGGTCACCTGAAACACCTTCGGCATGGCTTCTTACCCGATTCCCATCGCCATCGGAGCCTTATTGGGCTCCGTGATGGGTTACAATGGTCCATGTAGCTCTGGTGCATGCCCACTCACTTCGACTTGGTGGCGTGGGGCTCTGTAGGGTGCCTTTATCGGCTGGTTGTATGCCATGCGTGCGTAGCTGTGCCAGAGACCAGATCCGATCACATCACACGACATCGCTGCTGCTACTGCGGACGGATTCGATGGTGATTTGCCATTGCTCCTGACCACGGAAGAAGCTGCGCTGGAGGCGCATGACGATGTCCCAGGGTGCCGGTGGGAGATTGCCGACAGGGGCATTGAACCAGACGCTGTCCATGCCAGCGCCATCTTGGGTGAGCATGAGGCGCATGTGCTTGCCTTTGATGCTGCGGCCGGGGAGCTTGGGACGCACTCCACGGCAGAGGAAGAGTGGCTCTGGGTTCTTTTGGCCAAAGGGCTCCATGAGCTTGTAGCTTTCGAGGAAATTGAGCGTGAGATCTTGCAGACTGACCTCGGCATCGAGCTCTAGCAGTGGTGTGAGTGCCTCCTCATTGAGTGCCGCACGGGCGGCATCACTGAAGGCGGTGCGGAAGGAGTCGATCTTCGCTTCCTCCACGGAGATACCTGCGGCCATGGCGTGTCCTCCACCGCCGAGAAGGTGATCGCGGCAGATGTCGATGGCCTCGACGAGGGAGAAGCCGGGGATGCTGCGCCCGCTCCCCTTCCCGATGCCGTTTTCATCAAAGGAGACGAGAATGGTCGGCCGATGGCAAAGCCTGGATATCCGTGAGGCGACGATACCGATGACACCGGGATGCCAAGTGCGTGAACCGAGGACGATGGCGGAGAGGTCAGAGAGATCGCCCATTTGCCTGAGCATGGTTTCTGCCTCTGCGTGAACGGTTTGCTCGACGCCTTGACGGTCTTTGTTGTGAGCTTCGAGGAGATTGGCTAGCTCCATGGCCGTGTCTGGGTGCTGCGCGAGCAGCAGATCGAGGGCGGTGGCAGCGGTATCGAGCCTGCCAGCGGCATTCAGCCGTGGTCCGAGGCGGAAACTGACATGATGTGTCTGCACCAGGTCATCGACTCCGGCGATTTGTTTGAGAGCACGTAGTCCGAGGCGCTGCGTCTGCCCGAGGGCCTCCAGACCGCGGCGGACGAGGAGGCGATTCTCCGCCACGAGGGGCACGAGATCAGCGACCGTGCCGAGAGCGACGAGGTCGAGCGTTTCCTTCAAATCGAAGTCGGGCAGGTTCCGAGTCTTCATGAGTGCGTGTGCGACTTTGAAGACGAGTCCAGCGGTGCAGAAGTAATGCCAGTCGGTGCCGAGCTTTGGATTGACGAGGGCGAGGCAGGTAGGACGCCCCTGGGGTGAGAGCTCGTGGTGGTCGATGATGATGCAGTCCACGCCCTGAGTGGCGAGCCATGCAGTCTCGTTCAGCGATGTGGTGCCGCAGTCGAGAGCGATGAGCAGATCAGGCTGACCGTAGGTCTCGAAGCACTTGGCCAATCCGTCTGTGCTGAGGCCGTAACCTTCCTCCATACGAGAGGGCAGAAAGAGCTTCGTATCGAGCCCATAGGCCTTCAGCATGAGGTGCAGCAGAGCCATGGATGTGACACCATCGACATCATAGTCGCCGTAAAGCACGACACGCTGGGATTTATCCACAGCCTCGAGCATGCGAGCGACAGCCAGGGGCATCTCCGGCAGAAGAAGTGGATCACCGAGAGTGGCGAGCTTTGGCACGAGGAAATCACGAGCCTGTTCGGCGGTCGTGATTTCTCGCTGCGCGAGGAGATGCGCTAAGAGTGGCGGGAGACCCGTCTCAGCGGCCAGATCAGATGCGCTCGCCGCTGCTGGCTTGACGAGCCAGCGCGGAGGTCGGACCTGGATGGGTGGTGCGTTTTCATTCATTCTTTGATGCTTTATTTATGTTGATGATCCTTGTATGGAGCACGCGTGGCTGGTAGTCAAAGAATCGCTCACCCGCGCTATTCCGCGCCTACGTAGCTACTTGAAAAAAGATGCGCAGCAGTGTCACACAAGCAGGTCGATGGTGGCTCGCGACGATGGGTATTATGCTCATCATCGCGGGCAGTTTTTTTGCGTATCGCTTATGGCTATCCTATGAAAAGACCGCGCCAAGCCGATCGTGGCCGGAGATTGCCTGCCGCATCGAGTCCTCTCGCATCGTGACAGAAAAACTCACACCATCTTCAGCGCCAGTGCATCGGGCTGAAATACGTTATCGCTATGAGATCGCGGGAGCATCGCATGTTTCAACACGCATTCACATGGTGGAAAAGGCCGCCACAGCGCATCTCGAAGTGGTGCAGGCGCTTCAGCTGTAGTTCCCACCGGGCGCTGCGAGCTTATGCCGTGTCAATCCACTCGATGCAGAGCAATCGGTGCTCATTCCAGGCACGCGTGCGGCACTTTTCACCATTTGGTTCCCGCTGCTATTCGTGGCCGGGGGACTCGGCATGCTCATCGGTGCGTGGCGGCAGACATGACCGAGCGCTTTTTTCGAGGAACGCGAGTTGGAAGCATTGACACTTGGAGCTGGGAAGTCTTAATCTCGTATTTCTCCGAAATAATCCCCCCCGATTCCCGAACCCTTTCCGCGCCTGCGCTTCCTGATTCATGTACCAAAATGAAAATTACGTCCTCGAACTGCTCCAAGAAGCAGGCCTGCTGACCGAACGCGACGTCCAAGGAGTCGCAGCGACCAAAAAACCCGGTGAAAGCGTCATCGAGACGCTGATCAAGACGGGTGTCGTCTCCGACGAACAGGTAGCGCAAAACGTCGCGGTGAACTCCGGCATGGAGTATGTCGATCTACATGGCTACGAGCCGCATCCCACACTGAAGGCACTCGTACCGCTAGAGACGGCTATGCGCTACAAAGTGGCCCCGCTTGGCACCAATGGAACCGCTCTCCAGATCGTCGTGAGCGATCCATACGACTTCGAGACGCTGGATGCGCTGCCCCATGTGTTGCAGCCAGAAATTGAGTTTTATTGCTCCACCCCTGCGCTCATCAAGACCCTCCAGGCCAATATTTACGGCAATGAGGCCGTCATGGGCACTGCGACGATCAAGAACTCCGGCGGCAGCGGTGATGACGATGCTCCCGTCATCAGGCTGGTGACGAATCTGCTCATGGAGGCCTTTAAATCGAAAGCTAGCGACATCCACATTGAGCCGCTCGAAAAAGACATCCGCGTGCGCTACCGCATCGACGGCGTGCTTGTCGATGTGGAGCACCATCCGAAACGCCTACTCGCAGCCATGATCGGTCGCGTGAAAATTTTGACCGGCAGCATGCAACTGGATGAAAAACGCGTTCCACAGGACGGACGCATTCAGATGGCCTTCAACGACAAGGAGATCGACATGCGCGTCTCGATCATCCCGACGAGCAACGGCGAGTCTGTCGTCATGCGTGTGCTCGACAAGAGCAGCCTGCGCCTAGGACTGGTCGATCTCGGCTTCCTCAGCGACGATCAGGCCACCTTCGAGCAGCTCATCACCCTACCAGACGGCATCATCCTCGTCACGGGCCCCACAGGCTCAGGTAAAACCACCACGCTCTACGCCTGCCTAAACTTCATCAACCGCCCCGACAAAAAGATCATCACGGTTGAAGATCCTGTCGAGTACGAGCTCGCCGGCATCAATCAGGTCATGGTAAAGGAAGATGTGGGCATGACTTTCGCCGCAGCACTCCGCGCCATGCTCCGTCAGGCACCGAATATCATCATGCTCGGGGAAATTCGCGACCTGGAGACCGCCTCGATCGCCATCCAGGCATCACTCACTGGTCACTTGGTCTTTAGTACACTCCATACGAATGACGCCCCCAGCGCCGTCGCCCGTATGGCAGACATCGGCGTAAAGCCCTTCCTCATCGCCTCCGCCGTGCGTGCCATCGAGGCCCAGCGCCTCGTGCGAAAGCTCTGCGGGGAGTGCAAAACGCCCACCAGCCTCAGTGACCACGATCTCCGTGCCCTCGGACTCGAAGCATCCCAGATCGCCGACGCATCGATCTACGGCCCGAATGGCTGTAACAAGTGCCGCAGCCTCGGCTACCGCGGTCGTCTCAGCCTCGTGGAGATCTTCAAAATCGACGATGAAGTGCGCAGCATGATCAATCAGCAGCTCACCACTCCCCAACTACGCAAGCGTGCCCGCGAACTCGGCATGCGCACCCTACGCGAGGATGGCATCCGCAAAGTGCTCGCAGGCATGACCACCGCCGATGAAGTCATCGAGGCCACCATGTCCGACTCCCATTGATCCCCTGCCCTAACCGCTCCTTTCGCCTTTTAGAACCCTTTTCCCCCTCTCACGACCATGACAGTAAATAACGTCATCGACATGCTCCAGAACCGCGGCGTCATCGACGCGGGCGTGGCGGACGACCTCACACGCGACTGCGTCCAGGATGGCAAAGACATCCTCCAGACCCTGCTCGAATACGGCATCTACACCAACGAAGATGAATTCTGGCAGCATGTGGCGGAGGAACTCGGTGCCGAGCACTTTGACCTCGCCACCTTTGAGCCCGCGCCTTCCGTCGTGAATCTCATCCCCAATGGCATGGCACGCCTCTACGGCTGCTTCCCCATCACGCTCGATGGACAGGGCCTCCACGTCGCATTCACCGATCCGCTGAATCCCCAGCTTGCCGAAGATTTGCGTTTCAGCCTCGGGAAAAGCATCGTTCCAGTCGTCGCACGCCGTTCCCAGGTCCAGGCACTCATTGATAAGCACTACGGCACCGGAGCCCCCAGCATCGAAGAAATCTTCGGCCAGCTAGGCAAAGCTGGCGCTGCCCAAAGCGCCGAGCAGGAGGCAAACTCCGCCCCCATCGTCAAATTCGTCGATCTCGTGATGCAGCAGGCCATCAAGGAGCGTGCCTCAGACATTCACTTCGAGCCCTTCGAGCGTGAATTCAAAATCCGCTACCGCGTGGACGGCACCCTTTATGAAATGGCCCCGCCCCCGGTCCATTTGGCCACCTCCGTCATCTCCCGCGTCAAAGTCATGGCCAACATGAACATCGCGGAGCGCCGTATCCCCCAGGACGGACGCATCATGACCACCGTCAATGGCAAAGCCGTCGATATGCGTGTGAACTCCCTCCCCACCCAGCATGGAGAGTCTGTGGTGTTACGCGTGCTGGACCGCTCCTCCGTCAATCTTGACCTAGAGAGCCTGGGAATGAACAAACCACTCTTCGATTACATCGTCGAGACGATCCAAAAGCCCAACGGCATCTTCATCGTCACCGGCCCCACCGGTGCAGGCAAAACAACCACACTTTATGCCGCCCTGCGCCGCATCAATACGATCGACGCCAAACTCATCACCGCAGAAGACCCTGTGGAGTATGAAATGGATGGCATCATGCAAGTGCCGATTAATGAGGCGGTCGGTCTCACCTTCGCCAAAGCGCTACGTGCTTTCCTCCGTCAAGACCCTGACCGCATCATGGTCGGCGAGATGCGCGACCTCGAAACTGCACAGATCGCCATCCAGGCCTCCCTCACTGGCCACTTGGTCCTCAGCACCCTGCACACGAATGACTCCGCAGGTGCCGTCACCCGTCTCGTGGACATGGGTGTAGAGCCCTTCCTCGTCTCGGCCACGCTGGAAGGCGTGCTCGCCCAGCGCCTCCTGCGTACCATCTGCAAAAGCTGCAAAGCCGAGTATGAACCCAGCTTACACATCCTCACACAGCTCGGACTCACGCGGGATGACATCGGCGGCCGGAATTTCTTCACCGGCTCAGGCTGCTCCACCTGCGGTGGCAGCGGCTACAAAGGCCGCAAAGGCATCTACGAACTACTCGACATCACAGACCCGCTCCGCGACCTGATCACCAGCCGTGCCCCAACGCTCGTTTTGCGTCAAAAAGCCATCGAGCTCGGCATGGTCTCCCTCCGCGATGACGGCCTCCGCAGCATCTACGATGGCGAGACCACCGTCGAAGAAGTGCTCAAGTACACCTAAATTCGACACCGCAGCCGCCAAAGTTGACCGAGGAGGCTCTCCTCGTCGTCGCATTTTGGGAAATGGCTTTCATGCCGATTTGCGATTTCCAGGGCCTTTTGAGGCTTGATGAGGGTGCGCCAGGGCGCAAACCTTGGCGCTGGGCATCGTCCGGGATCTTCGCAGCAAGCGACGCCGTTGATTTTACGGCATTTACTGGCTGCGATTCCAAGGAGGGGAAAGCAGTAAGAATCAAAGGCAAGTTCGCCATCGGCCTCCAGCATGGTGACGAGGTCAGGATTGTAGGGGCGGCATGGGAAACGGCTAATTTCGAAGAGGAGGGGCCTCGCTATGCCCCACAGGCTAACACAGCCTCCACCTGTACTGTAGTGCCATGAGGGCATTGTGAACAAATCACGGAAAACCCATGGTTTTTTCACAAGAAACCGAAACCAGCTCCCATATTGCGACTCAAGAACGAAACAGTAGGCAACAGACCATAAAATGTAACGCTTCAAGCGTGATTCATCCATGTTGGTGCCAACCAACTTCTCCACTTGGGTGCTTTTGTAACTCAATCATTTCGCCATGAGCGTTTCCATTACCGATAAGGAATCGGTTGAAATACGAACTACGTCATAACGTGTTTATATTTGTATTATTGCTTGTTTTAAGCTGTTTCAATTTCATCGTTATATTATTATTTATACCAATTGAAGCCGATATATCTAGGTTGCCAAAGACGCGACAATTTTGTAACACAAGCATCGTTCCTCGGTCTATTTTTCGAGGTTCCACGCATTTTACCCCATCAAAATACGTGAGGTGATTCAAACGCACCAACAACGCTTCAGCTTCCGAACTCAGGCACTGCAAATCAAAAATGAGAAGTCTCAACTGAACTGTGAACAAGTTGTTAAGAACCCGCATTTTACAAAGGGAGACATTGCGAAAAAGCATTCCCCATGCACGCCGCGAGTACAAACAACAGTTTTTCGGCCTTGGTCGGAATTTGTGTTGCCATTCGAGACGATTTTTGAGACGAACAAAGCCCGCGACCATCCAAGACACTCTCAATCCCCCCACCCTTATGGAAAGCCCCACTCAATCACTCGCCTTATTCACCTTGCGTGATGGTCTTGTTTCCAGCTCCGCCGCCCAGGGGCTGGTGGATGCCTTTGCGGCAGATTTTCAGGGGCTAAAGCACTTTGGGGCAAAGTTGGGCGACTCGCTCGGCCTTGGAGAGCCCTGGATGGGCACCCTTCAGGAGCAGGATTTCACCATGAACTTCGCCTACTTTGATGGGGGGACCGGATCGCTCGATCCTGGAGCTGGGGCACTGATCGGTGAAAAAAGACCCCTCTACGAGCTCCTCACACGGGTCAATGAAGCCGCGCCTTGAGTGCGTCTGAGCTGCCCTACCCTGCATTTCCTTCCTTTTTAAGACCTCACACTTCCCTTCTTCCACATGGCCGCCGTCATCACTCCATCCCTCCGCTCCGCTATGGAGCGCCTCAAGCATGCTGGTCATGTAAACGGCCTCCTCCTCGGTTGGCGCAGGCAAACATTGCTCAATCTGCTGCCATATGAGGATTTTCGTGCCGAGCGTGCCCTCCAGACGTTGCTCGATGCACGCGGGCATTTCGCCAGTGGTGGTGATCGCGGCATTGAGAGCTTCTGGTTCGCTTATGAAGGTGTCTTTGCCCTAGCCCTCTTCAGTGGGGATACCTCCCTGCTGGTGCTCCACACGCATGCAGCAGAGGTGGACTTCATCCGCAGTGCGGCGACGACCTTTCTGGAGGTCACCCAGCTACTCATCGAAGCCGTTTTAAACCCCACCGAGGACGAACTGGGCGATGCCGCCACTCAGACACTCTCTGCTGCGGACCGTGCGCTGCTCTGATCTTGGCCTTCTTCGCCAAAGAATCAGCTCTCGATGAAAGGAAGCTGTGCCGAGGGCCGAACTTCTCCCAGCCCCCTCGTCTCAACATGCCTGACATCACTCCTCCTCAGCCTACCCGTCGTCATTTTATCCACACCAGCAGCGGAGCCCTCGCTGCACCAGTGATCCTCACTGCCGCGGGCACGCTCAAAGCCCAGCAAAAGGCGGATTCGATGGAGACGCTGCGCATCGGCCTCATCGGCTGCGGCGGGCGCGGCACTGGAGCGGCTGCCCAGGCCTTGAAAGCCGAGTACAATGGCAAACTCGTCGCCATGGCGGATGCCTTCGACACTCAGATCGAAAACAGCATCAAAAGCCTCTCCCAGCAGTTCCCCGACCGCGTCGATGTGCAGCCGGACAAGAAATTCACCGGGATCGACGCCTACCAGAAGCTCCTCGCCAGCGGTGTGGATGTCGTCCTCCTCGCTAGCCCACCGGGATTCCGCCCCATGCACCTCGCGGCGGCTGTCGAGGCCGGTAAACACATCTTTTGTGAAAAACCCATGGCCGTCGATGCCGCCGGCTACCGCGTGGCCCAAGCCGCAGTCGAAAAGGCCAAGCAAAAGAAGCTCAATCTCGTCGCGGGCTTCTGCTGGCGCTACGCCACCAGCCGTATCGAGGCTTACAAGCGCCTCCATGATGGCCAGATCGGTGACATCACCGGCATCCTCGCCACCTATTATGCAGGCCCGGTCAAACCGATGCCGCCAGCCAGTGGCCGCCCCGCAGGGATGGGCGACGTCGAGTGGCAAATGCGCAACTGGTACAACTTTTCCTGGCTCAGTGGCGACAGCATCGTCGAGCAGGCCGTCCACAGCCTCGATAAAATCTGCTGGGCCATGAAGGACAAGCCCCCCGTCAGCGTCATCGCCACCGGTGGTCGGCAGCGGCCCTCCGAGGGCGGAAACATCTTCGATCACTTCCACTGCGCCTACGAATGGGATGGCGGCATCATTTGCCACCTCACGAATCGCCAGATCACTGGCTGCCACAATGAAGTCATCGACTACATCCAGGGCACCAAAGGCCGCCTCGTCATCGGCAAAGGCGCAGCACCCTTCATCGAAGGCGAAAAACGCTGGCGCTGGCGTGGCGAGGAGAAAAACATGTACGACCTTGAGCACGAGGCCCTCTTTAGCGCCATCCGCAAAGGTGAGGTCATCAATGATGGCGACCGCATGATGCACTCCACCATCGTCGCCATCATGGGCCGTGAGGCTGCCTACACTGGCCAACGCATCAACTGGGACGACGCAGCCCCCTCCATTATGAAGTCGCAGCAGGACCTCGCCCCCGACACACTAAAGTTCGGCGACACCTTCGATCCCGGCCCTCAGCCCCGCCCAGGTGAGACGAAGTTCGTCTAAGATGCTTGCAGAAGCGGGCCTTTCCGGCATGAAAGCGCCCGCCATGAAGCTCCATCTACCGGACCATCCCACTCAGCTCTATCTCATCCGCCACGGCGAAGTCGAAGAGCGGTATCACAAGGTCTTCGGTGGCTCCCGCATCGACATGGCGCTCTCCCCGCTCGGGCTGCGTCAGGCTGAGGCTGTAAACCAGTGGCTCGCAGACACCCCGCTCGATGCCATCTACTCCAGCCCCATGCTCCGCGTGCGGCAGACCCTCGCCCCCACCTCCGAGGCCAAAGAAATGCCGCCAGTCTATTTCGACGGTCTGCGTGAGATCGACTTCGGCGACTGGACGGGGCACCGCTGGGATGAGGTGCAGTCCACCTTCGGCGTCAGTGCCTTTGATTGGCTAGAGATCATCGAAGACTCCGGCATCCCCGGTGGAGAGAGCTCCTCCGAGATCGCCACCCGTGTCGGCACCTATCTCCAGCAGATTCTTGATGGTCATCCGCATCAGCGAGTCGCCATTTTTTGTCACGGCGGCATCATTCGCGTCATCCTCGCCCTGCTGCTGCGCATGCCCTTGCCGAAAATGGCACACTTCAATATCGAGATGGCAGCATCTCCGTCGTCGAGCTCCAGCCAGAGAAAAAACACGCCGTCGAAATCGAGCTACTCAATTTTCAGCCGCCCATCGAGCCCATCGACGACTCTGATTTCGATGGTGGTGAATATGGGGACAGCCACGCTGAAGAAGCCTTTGGCGATGGCGATGAATAAGCCAACACCACTCGCTGAGCCTTCACACGTCGATGACTTTCCCATCGCCGCCCTTCGCCTTCGTTTTCGCTGCTAGCCACTGCTTGTAGCGCTCCACGTCCTGCTCCACCAGCTTCAGGCAAAAAGCCAGGATCGCGGCATCATCCAGATACCCCAGCCCAGGCACGATGTCGGGGAAGAGATCGGCCGGATTGAGCACATAGAGCAATGCGATCGCGATGGCACCGATGGCCCAATACGGCACCTCGCGGTAAGTGCCCGCCCAGTAATCCTTCACCAGCGCCAGCATCACCTTCGCGATCTCAAAGAACTGCTTCAGCCGTGGCAGCTTGCTCTCGATGTCCTTCGAGCGTTCCGTGACTTTTTCGATGCTCAGATCGTGCTGACCAGGAGGTGTCGTGTTCATGATGTGGATTCTAAAAATGGTCTCGCTTCACAAATTGGCGCTTCACTTGGCCAAAAGGCCTGCCGCAGCCGCGTGGAAGGCCGCTCGCACCGCTGAGGAATCGCCGTTCGGCTGAAGACCACTGCGCTGGATGAGCAGGATGTGGATCGCACCCGTCACCGGATCGATCCATCCCTGCGTGCCATGAGCACCGCCGTGGCCATAGGTGCCCGCACTCAGAGCGGCGGTCGGTCCCGCAGGCTGCGCCACCAGCTGAAAGCCCAGCCCCATGCTCATCCCCTCGGCAAAACCAGCCTTCAGATCGCCGATCTGCGCTGTGGTCATGAGCTTCAGGCTCTCCTCACTGATGAGGCGCTTCTTTTTCGCCACGCCACCATCCAGCAGCATCTGATAGAGCTTCAGCAAATCCTCCGCCGTGGAGAAAAGACCGCCCGCAGCCAGCGGCGTGCGTTTTTTGCTGGAGAAAGGCGGCGTCAGATAGCGAATCCCCACTGGCTCCAGCCCCTTGCCATCCGCTGCGGGTTTGTAGGAGGTCGCAAGATTTTCCAGCTTGCTCTTCTGCGGCCAAAAAGTGGTGTTCTGCATGCCCACGGGGCCGAGAATGCGCTTCTCCATGAAGCGTGCGTAATCCATGCCGCTGACCACTTCGATGATGCGGCCCAGCGTATTGATGCCGGGGTTGCAGTAGCTCCACTTGCTACCGGGCTCGAACTGGAGCGGACTCAGCGCATAGGTGATCACTGCTTCTTTCAAAGTCAGCACATCCAGCGCATCGCCATCCAGCGGCGAGTTCCCCACCAGCCCGCTCGTGTGCGTGAGCAGGTCTTTGATCGTGATAGGCCGTGTGGGCTTCACCAGCACCGTCTTCCCGGCACTCTTTTCCTGCACCAGCAGTTGGTTTTTGAATTCCGGCAGATGTTTCTCCACGGGATCATGGATGCTCAGTTTTCCCTCTTCCTGGAGCATCATCACGCCCAGTGCCGTGATCGGCTTCGTCATGCTCGCGATCCAAAACAGCGAGTCCTTCTCCATCGGGCGCTTGCTCGCGATGTCTGCTAGACCCGTCGCTTCAAAACTCAGCACCTTACCGCGTTGCGCCACCAGCGTCACCGCACCCGAGAGCGTGCCCTCTTTGACAAAATGCTGCATCGCATCGGCCACAGACGCCGCCACCGGCAGCGCAGGCGTCAATTTCTTCATTTCGGCCTTCGCAGGGGCTTTGGCGGCTTCAGGCGCTTTCGGGGCCTCAGCGGCTTTTTTCGGCTCTGGCGCAGGTTTGGCCGCTGCGGGCTTCAAATCGGCCTTTTTGGCTTCTGGAGCCGTTTTTGCGGCCTCTGGAGCACCGACAGGGATGGCCGGGCGGATCATTTCCACGACCTTTTCGCGTGCAGAGAGACTGGAGGCGAGCAAAACGAGTGCGGCGAGGGAGCGAGGGACGAGTTTCATGGCAGGTGTTGCTCCGTTTCTACGCCATGAGCGGCGCTTTTCACAAGCACGGATTTGCAGCCGCAGCGTGTCCATGCTTCAAAGACTGCACCATGCTCCAAGTCTATGCCTACCAAGGCTGCTCCACCTGCCGCGATGCCCTGCGCTGGCTCAAAGAGCAGAAAATCCCGCACACCGTCCACGCCATCCGCGAGACACCACCCACGCTCACCGAGCTGAAAGCCATGCTCACCGCACGCGGCAGTCTGCGTGCCCTCTTTAATACCTCCGGGCTGGATTACCGCGCTCTCGGGCTCAAAGACAAACTGCCCGCCATGAGCCCAGCCGATGCCCTGCGCCTGCTCTCCGAAAATGGCAATCTCGTGAAGCGGCCCTTCGCCATCGACGCGGAGGCAGACATCCACCTCACTGGTTTCAAGGCCGATGAATGGGCTGCCGCGCTGGTTTGACAAGCTCCCCGCTCCGCGCCATTTCGCCTGCGCATGGAACTCATCAACAACGCCGCGAACGTGCCCTCCGCAGTGGGCCCCTACTCTCAAGCCGTCAAGCAGGGCGATTTTCTCTTCTGCTCCGGCCAGATCCCCATCGATCCCGCCACCGGCAAGATCGACGCCACCGACATCGAAGGCCAGACACGCCAAGTCCTGAGCAACATCGCCGCCATGCTCGCCTCCCAGGGCCGCAGCATGCAGCATGTCGTGAAGGCCACCGTCTTCCTCACCAGCATGGCCGATTTCCCGAAGGTCAATCCGCTCTACGCAGAGGCCTTTGGCACGCACAAACCGGCACGCTCCACCATCGCCGTCGCCGCACTGCCACTCGGTGCTCTCATCGAGATCGAAGTCATCGCCTCACTCCGCTAACTCGCACCCAATCTCTCACCAGCATCACGTCATGAAAAAACTCCTCAGCTCCCTCCTCCTCGCACTCACCCTCAGCGCCACCGCGCAGGAATTCACGCCGCTCTTTGATGGCAAGACACTAACCGGCTGGAAGAACCCCTACGAGTGGGGCAAAACCGAAATCGTGAATGGTGAAATCCATCTCACCGCCGAGAAGAAATTCTTCCTCATCACCGAAAAGACCTACGGCGACTTCATCTTCGAAGGCGACATCCTCCTGCCCGAAGGCCAAGCCAACAGCGGCTTCATGTTCCGCGCCCATGTGGAGAAGAACAAAGTCTTCGGCTACCAGGCAGAAGTCGATGGCGACGCCAATCGCAAATGGTCCGGCGGACTCTACGACGAAGGCCGCCGCATGTGGTTCATCAGCCCCATCAAAGGAAACAAAGAAAGCGAAGCCGCCTTCCGTGCCCGCGCTGGTGATGCCTTCAAGCGCAATGACTGGAACACCTACCGCATCGAGTGCCGTGGCAGCAGCCTGAAGATCTTCGTCAACGGTGTGCTCACCACCGATGTGCAAGACAGCGTGGATGCCGCAGGCGTCATCGCCATCCAGCACCACGGTGAAAAAGGACAGACCTACAAATTCCGCAACCTGCGCATCCAGGAACTCAAGTAGTCCGCGCCCCACGCACGTCCACCATGTCCCACACCGAAGCCGCCGCCCGCGCCGCACTCCTCAGCACCGAGCTCCATCGCCATAATCGCCTCTACTACATCGAGGCGCGGCCAGAGATCAGTGACAAGGAGTTCGACACACTGCTGCGTGAGCTTCAGGACATCGAGGCGGCCTTTCCAGACCTCCAGACACCGGATTCCCCCACGCTGAGAGTCGGCGGTGCCCCGCTGGAGGGCTTCACCCAGATCGCCCATGCCGTGCGCATGATGAGCCTGGACAACACCTACTCCGCCCAGGAGCTCACCGACTTCTTCGCCCGTGTGCAGAAAGGGCTCGCCCGTGAAAAGATCGACTGCGTCATCGAGCCGAAGGTGGACGGCGTCGCCATCAGCGTGCGCTATGAAAACGGCATCCTCAAACACGGCGTCACCCGTGGCGATGGCAGCACTGGTGATGACGTGACGAACAACCTCAAAACCATCCGCACCCTGCCCCTGCGCCTGCCCCCTGGTGGCCCGCAGACCTTTGAGGTGCGCGGAGAGGTCTTCATGCCGAAGGCGGGCTTCGCCAAACTCAACCAGGAGCGTGAAGAAGCCGGTGAGAGCCTCTTCGCCAATCCGCGCAACTCCACCGCAGGCACGCTGAAGCTTCTCGATCCGAAAATCGTCGCCAAGCGCCCCCTCGACATCGTCTTCTACGGCCTCGCCGATGCCGGTGGCCTACCCGTCGATTCCCAGAACGATGTCCGCGATCTACTCACCCGTGCCGGCTTGCCGAAAAGCAGCCTCCTCTGGCATGCCGATAGCGCCGAGGGCATCCTCCACGCCATCCAGCAGCTCGATGAGCAGCGCAAATCCCTCCCCTACGAGACCGATGGTGCCGTCATCAAAGTAAACGCCTTCAGCGACCAGCGTGAACTCGGCGTCACCAGCAAAGCACCGCGCTGGGCCATCGCCTACAAATATCAGCCCGAGCAGGCCGAGACCAAGCTCCTCAGCGTCGATATCCAAGTCGGCCGCACCGGCGCATTGACCCCCGTAGCACGGCTAGAGCCCGTCTTTGTCAGCGGCAGCACCGTCAGCAATGCCACGCTGCATAACTTTGAAGAAATCGAGCGCAAAGACATCCGCGTCGGCGACTTCGTCATCATCGAAAAAGCAGGCGAAATCATCCCCGCCGTCGTTTCTGTCAAAAAAGACCGCCGCGACGGCTCAGAGGCCCACATCGCCACTCCCAGCCATTGTCCGATTTGTGGCTCCGCCGTCGTCAAAGACGCCGAACTCGTCGTCATCCGCTGCCCGAACGCCAAGTGCCCCGAAGTGCTGAAGCGCCGCATCGAGCACTTCGTCAGCCGTGGCGCCATGGACATCAGCGGCCTCGGCGAGAGCGTCGTCGCCCAGCTCGTCGATTTGAAGCTCGTCACCGATGTCGCCTCCCTCTACGACCTCAACGAGCTCCTCCTCGCCCGGCTCGAACGCGTCGGCACCAAGAGCATCGACAACTACCTCAAAGCCATCGCCACCAGCAAGCAGCAGGACCCCTGGCGGCTCATCTTTGGCCTCGGCATCCTCCACGTCGGCGCAGGTGGTGCACGGAAGCTCATCGAGCACTTCGGCGGCCTGGATGCCATCGCCGCCGCCAGCATCCAGGAGCTGCAAAGCTGCCCCGACATCGGCGAAGTCGTCGCCGTCAGCCTCCACGCCTGGTTCCGTGATCCAGACAATCTTTCCCTCCTCCAGCGCCTACGCGACGCCGGGCTGAATTTCACCCAAAAAGCCGTCCAAGCCGCCAGCGACCGCCTCGCCGGCACCACCTGGGTCATCACCGGCACCTTGAGCCAGGAGCGTGAAACCATCGCCGACACCATCCGCAGCCACGGCGGCAAAGTCAGCGGCAGCGTCAGCGGCAAGACCACCTACCTCCTCGCAGGCGAAGAAGCCGGCAGCAAGCTAGACAAAGCCACCAAACTCGGCGTCAAAATCATCACCGAAGCCGACTTCCGCAGCATGATCGGCTGAGGAAGACAACAATTTGCATCCCGCAGCGAACCGCTCATCACTAGAGCATGCTCGATCAAGCCACTGTCCTCATCGTTGATGATGAAAAGCACACCCGCGACGGCCTGCGCCTCTCGCTGGAGGATGAATTCGACTGCTACGTCGCCTCGAATGCCGCCGAGGCACTCGAATACCTGCACAACGACAAAATCGACGTCATGCTCACCGATCTGCGCCTCGGGGCCGATGATGGCATGAAGCTCCTCGATGCCGCCCTCGCCCTACCGCGTCCGCCCGTCTGCATCATGATGACAGCCTACGGCAGCGTGGACACCGCCGTGGAGGCCATGCGCCGCGGAGCCTACCACTTCGTCACCAAGCCGCTCAACCTCGATGAAGTGGAACTCCTCGTCAAAAGAGCCCTCCGCAGCCACACCCTCGAGCACGAAAACGTCGCCCTCAAACAGCAGGTCGAGCGGAAATTCTCCATCGAAGGCATCCTCGGCCAGGCCGAGGTCATGAAGCCCATCCTCGACACCATCCAGCAAGTCGCCCCCTCCCGCGCCACCGTGCTCATCGAAGGCGAAAGCGGCACCGGCAAAGAACTCGTCGCCAGAGCCATCCACAACCTCAGCGGCCGCCCCAAAGCCAACATCGTCGCCGTCCACTGCGCCGCACTCTCCCCGCAGATCCTCGAAAGCGAGCTCTTCGGCCATGAAAAAGGAGCCTTCACCGGAGCCCAAGAGCGGCGCATCGGCCGCTTCGAGCAAGCCAATGGCGGCACCCTCTTCCTCGATGAAATCGGCGAAATCGACGCCAGCACCCAGGTCAAACTCCTCCGTGCCCTCGGCGAGCAGACCATCGAGCGCGTCGGCAGCAGCAAACCCATCAGCATCAATGTCCGCGTCGTCGCCGCCACCAACCGCGACCTCGCCAAAATGGTCGAAGAAGGCAAATTCCGCGAAGACCTCTACTGGCGGCTCCGCGTCGTCACCATCCAGCTCCCGCCCCTCCGCGACCGCAAAAGCGACATCAGCGTCCTCTCCGACCACTTCCTCAAAGAGCTCGCCAAAGCCAACGGCAAGACCTACAAGCCCCTCGGCGAAGATGCCCTGCCCGCCATGATGAACTACGACTGGCCCGGCAACATCCGTGAGCTGCGATCCGCCATCGAGCACGGCGTCGTCATGAGCAACAGCAGCAAAGTCATGCTCAAGCACCTGCCCAGCTACCTGCTCAATCCCCGGCACCCCAGCAGCGGCCTACGGGCCCCCATCAGCAGCAGCATCAGCAGCAAAAGTCCAAACACTTCCTCCCCATCTGCCCTGGAGCCGTCCAGCCCCAGCAAAAGCGACCTCGACGTCCACGTCGCCGAGCACCAGCTCATCCTCGAAGCCCTCCAGCGCAGCGGCAACAACCGCACCCTCGCCGCCGAGCTCCTCGGCATGAGCCGCCGCACCCTCCAGCGCAAGCTCAAGGAAATGAACATGGTCCGCATGCACCGCAAACGCCTGCTGAAACCAGAACCAGCCACCGTGGCGGCCGAATAAGCGCCTCGCCAGCCCACGCAGATCATCGCCCACCCTCCATGCCGCTCCAGTTCACCCGAGGAGGGTAACGGCCAGGACAACACCACCACGTCCAAGCACTCCACACCGCGCTCGCGGAAGTCCACGCCCACGCACCTCGCACCATCCAAGCACCCGAAAAGCGCAGTCAACGAGGCAAAGACGACAACAACCCCGTCACGCTGAACACATCAGATGGAGAACAGAAGTCCTGCAACGCCGCTCGCTCGCCCGTTTACATTGGTCGTCGCCGCCGTCTGGTCACTGCATCGTCGTATCGACACAAGGGTCCGACAGGGTCCTGGGCCAAGCGCCCCGGCGCCCAAGTCGCGACCAGATGAGACCATGGAATGCCAAGGTTCCAACCGCAAGGCGGGCCACCGGCAGAGACCGCAGTGACACCGTCTGGACAGATTTTAATGCACCCCGCCCACTTTTAACCGTCTCACCAGTCATGTGAAAAAAGACCGCAAATCGTTAAAACCTCACTCTTGCCAACTCCAACTGCCCATGAGGCCTGCATCCGTTTTGTTCGCCCTCTTGGTTCGCGGATGGGGATTCTTTAGTTAGATGGATTGACGATGCTCTTCCAAGGAGTAAGCACAATCGTGGCAAGCCAAACTAACAACATCAGTGATGCTGCAACAAGGTGCGCTGTCAGTCTGTCGTAAGACTGACTGGTGTCGATGACAAGGCTCGTCAAACCTGCCGAGTGTGAAGCGAGCTTCGGAAGCTCCAACGCTTTAGAAGCTGTGCGAAGCGCGACTATGGAAAGCGCGATGAAGTGAATGGTTGTCCACAAGGCATATCTGGTCGGGTTCGTGTATGCGTTCTTGGCGCGGCGGCGGCAGATGAGTATAAAAAAGATGGTCCCGAGAATGAAAGTCACCCAGTAGAGAATGATCAACTCAGGAGTGCCTAAAGGACCGTATGGTCTCTTGTCCTGTCCTAATGCAAGTATCAGCGACAAGTGATCTCTGAATACCTGAATGCCTCCGATGGCGACGAAAACATCAATAACGATGGCAAACAAAACGATAATCCACCAAACGGGTGCTGGAATCGAGAAGCGATGTGTCCAATGAGGATGAAGTGTATTTTTGCTCATGGGCGAGTGGCGCTATTGTTGGGCGAACGTTGTTTAGCCACACTTGATTGTGGGCGAATCAGATTCGCCCACAGTTTTTGGTGGAATAACAGGGGTGAAGCGAGGTGAAAGTGGGCCGTTCAAGAAAAGATTCTAAGGAATGAACGGGTTGTATCGAAAAAGCCGCCAGAGGTCAAGTCTTGGGATTAAGCAGCCAGACGAACGGTTCGATTGCTCGGTTCATCCGGGAAGTGGATGCGGGTAGTGACATGGACTGCGGCAGCCCGCTGCCGCTTTCGGGAGGCCAGCCTGCTGGCCGTCGGGCATGGGATGGGGGATGCTGTGCTGAAGCCCTTTCTCAATGGGTGCCAACGGTCCGTATTCATCGTCCATCTGGGGAGACTCCGGCGGCAGCAGGCTGCGGCAGTCCATATGGCCGAGGCGGAGGTGCCGGGCGACCTGGGTGCCGAGGTGGTGGAAGCTGATCGGCTCCTACTGTTCGCCAAAACAGCTATTCACAGGCTCCAAGCCCGGTTTTGGGGTGATTGGAGGGCGAAAAGGGCAGTTTCGAGGTCGGATTTGAGAAACCCGGGGTCGGATACCGGGCAATCCGGGGTCGGGTACCGGCCTATCCGGGGTCGGGTACCGGGCAATCCGGGGTAGGATACCGGGCAATCCGGGGTAGGGTACCGGGCAATCCGGGATCGGGTACCGGGCAATCCGGGGTCGGATGGTGGGCAATCCGGGGGCGGATTTACCGGTTCCGAGGTCGGATTTGCCGATTCCGAGGTCGGATTTAGCGTTTCCGAGGTCGGATTTGCCGATTCCGGGGTCGGATTTGCCGATTCCGGGGTCGGATTTACGAATTCCGAGGTCGGATTTGGCGTTTCCGAGGTCGGATTTGGCAAATCCGAGTTCGGGAGCGAGGTGCTTTCCAGGGGAGTTGGCGCTGCCCTTTGGCCCTTTGCTCAAGGGCCCGGATCGGGCACTTAGAACACTCCAATGAGGACTACCTAAGATTTGGCGGGGCCTCACGTTGCATGCCCAGGCCGGTTCTCAAGTGCCTCTGTTGCCAACAGCCCATGCAGATCGCCGAACGGATGATACCTGCACGGAAACAGGCCCGTTGGAGCGACTCCCGGCGCAAAGCCGCGCCTCCCCCCTCCCTGCTGCACCCCAGATCACCCGAGGAGAGGCTGAGAGATTGGTGATCAAGAGCAAGAGCCAATCGGCGACCACCAGCGCAACACCCAGCGCATAAGGCCACACTGGAGCTAGAGCCGGGGTTCTACTGCTGCGCAGCCTCTGCGCTTTGGCTTCGCCGAGTTGACGCCGCTCATCGCGGCAAAGCTGGGTTCCACTTCAGGGGCATTTGCTCTCCCTCCACAACTGCTCGACTCTCCGTGACCGCTCGGAGTCGGAAAGCGACTGATACTGCTGAAAACTAACCTGCGGAATCTCGTGAATGCCCTGTGGATCGGAATCGCCGTAAGCAACTGAACGCGCACCACACGAAGGACAAACCGGGAAAGAGACAAGTCGCTGGCCGGCGATAGAATCCGCGGCGACTGCAATGACTCTGTGCAAGCGCTCGATCTGCGGTCGTGTAGGACGGTCGCCGAGGAGTGCGGATCTTCGCAGTCGCACCTCAATATCCTCCCACGCTGGCTCGTCCTGTGCCGAGAGAAAACCAAAAACGCACTGGCGCTCGCCGTGAAAGATGAACTCCCCATAGCTGAAATCGCTCAGCAGGGGCATGGAAAACCCATGACCACACGCCTGGCACTTGGCGCTGAAGAACTGTACTTTGTGGGCGAGCGTGCTCATGCGCCTAACGACTCGGATCAGGCGACGGCCTCGGCGGGGCGGGTGGAGCGCACGGTGCGCTCACGAACTCCCGCGACGCTCGAACGGACGGCGGAGAGGCCGTTCGCAGCAGTGCATGGTAAGGCCACACGGTCTGTCTATCTCTGTGCATACTTCTGAATCCAAGGCTCTGGACTCTCGCCCAAATCCTGGCCGGTAGTGCGGCGAAGGTGCGCGACGATGTCGCGCACAACCGCCGTGCGATGACGCTCAACCACTCGGTCGAGCCGTGAACCCGCCTGCTGCTTGCTGCCAGACGGATAGTAAAGACGACATACTTCAGCGAGCCTGCGATGTCGGGTGGCGCGGTGGACTGAAGTGCCCGCGTCCGCATCTCATCGAAGATGTGCGTCTGCTCGTCGGCGAAAGCCGCCTGAACATGCGACCATCCGTAGCTCCAAAACAGAAAGCCGCTACCGACAAACAAGACGGCGCAGAAAACCCCGAGCGCAACCGTGAGGCGTTTGAGGGCTGGAATACTCATGGCGTGCTCGTGTGGCCAACGTCTCGGATCAGGCGACGACGAGCGCAAGACGTTGCTGACACGACAGATAGCTATACGAGCCGTTACTGTCATCCGTTTTGTTCGGCCTTGGTTGGTATCGTGATTTGAGGTGCTGTGCTTTCGGGGGAGCAAAAGCCATGGCGAAGGAAGCGGCGCGGCTCGCGCCCGTTGTTATTTCACGCCGTTCGGCTTCTCTCTGATTCACGGCCTGGGTGTGCGGATGTGGACTTTCGATGCGGGTCTGCACGGCCGCATGGCTGGGGTGGAGGGATGGCTTCGACGGCTTCATCGCTAATAGGATCAACTGCTGTCCTCCAGCACCGGCTTGGGCAGCAGCGATGCGGGGATATGCTGCGACTTGTGGTAGATATCCACCAGGCTCAGGCGTGTGCTGCCGCAGTGCGGGCAGCTCTTCTCGGCTGCACGGTCCTCATGCGCTGCGTGCGCGGACTCGGCTGATGCCTCAGGGGTGGGCTGTTGTCTTCATTCTGTTGCCAAGAATCACCAATCAAGGTGGCGGGAGATCTAGACCAGTTCTCAAAGGAGTGCAGAGGCGGGGCCGGTTTTCTCGGTTCATCCGGGAAGTGGGTGCGGGGAGTGACATGGACTGCGGCGGAGGTGCCGGGCGACCTGGGTGTCGAGGTGGTGGAAGCTGACCGGCGCTCACTGTTCACCAAAACAGCTATTCACAGGCGCCAGGCCCGGTTTTGGGGTGATTGGAGGGCGAAAAGAACCAAGCACGAAGAACCAAGAACTTTGTGTTTTATTTTGCAAAAAGTAACCAGGCCAATTGTTACACCTGGAGGGTAGGGTCATTGCTCTGCGGTGGGGGCGACGGGCATGCCGGGCTGGGGGAGGCGGGCTTGGCCGTTGATGATGATTTTTTCTCCAGCTTTGAGGCCGCTGCGGATGATGCGCTTGCCGTCGATGGTGGGGCCGAGGCTGATGGGCTGGTACACACTGTGCATCTATTAATCCGGCACACTGATAGCGCACCTCCCGCGCAGGGAGAACAGGCCGATTTGATGTTCTGTCTTCATGCCGGATTAATAAGCTCTTTTTCGATATCCCAGCGCCTACGGTAATGGCGCTCAAGCACTCCTGGAGGCACGTCCGATTCGGTCAGAGCTTACACCCGCCTTTCCACCCAGCGGTAAGCAGCTTGAGGGCACCTCTGGATAGGGGGTGTTTTTTTGAAGTCCGTTTTTGGGAGCGAAAAAAACGATTGTTCGACCTTCCTGTCTTGCTTTGCAGTGGGCTTGTTTCGCTTTGTGGCGCTGGGATTCGGCTCTTTGGAGGCTGTGCAGGTGCCTTTTCTGACTTTCAGCACCCTTTACGGGTGCTTTAGCGAACCAAACAGGCATAGCGGTCCATGTTGTAGACCAGATTGCTGAGGTGGTTGTGCTGTGTGGCTCGTTTCAATCCAATGCTCCGACACAGATCGGCTCCCATCTGCGTCATTCGCGCGAAGATGTGCTCTACCCTCACACGCATCCGGCTGATCGTGTGGTTGGTCTGCATTTCAGCTTCGCTCAGCGGGTGACCTCGTGTGGCTTTGCGCATCAGGAACTCCTGCGCGTTGAGCTTGATGAGATACGCCTCGTGCTCCGCGCTGTGATAGGCCGAGTCGGCGAGCACGGCCTGATCTTTGTCATCAAGCAGTCCTTCAAACACTTGGCTGTCGTGGACACTGGCGGGCGTGGTGGTGGAGTTGATGATGATCTTGGTTTTCAAGTCGGCCTTCACATGGTTCTTCCAGCCGTAGTGCGACTCGTTGTTCTTCTTCGTCCAGCGTGCTTCGCTGTCTTTCTGGCGGCCCACGGCGGGGTTCTCGTCGAACTCTTCGGGGCGTTCGCCCTGCTTGATGCGCTGGTTCGCCTCGCGGCTGTTGCGCTGGCGTGGGGCTTCCGTGAAGCTGGCGTCCACGATGCTGCCTTCTCGCGCGACGATGCCTTTGCTTTCGAGCATCTGGCCGAAGGTGTCGAAGAGTTTGCGACTGCCTTCTCGTCCATCTGCCTCAATGCGTTGCTTAAAGTCCCAGATGGTTTTGGCGTCAGGGATGTCGTCGCCGATGCGCAGGCCGAGGAAGGCTTTAAAACTGGTGCGGTCAAAGATTTGCTCCTCGGTGGCGTCGTCGCTGAGGCCGTGGAACTTCTGTAGCACAAGGACTTTGAACATCAGCACGGGGTCGAACGGGGGCTTGCCGCCCTTGGTCCAGTCGCGGGTGGCGTAGCCAGTGAGATCTTCGAGCAGCGGGCGGAAACTTTCCCAAGAGATAACGTCGCGCAGCTTGAGGATGCCGAGGGTTTTGGCGGCGACGGCCTGCTCATGTTCAATGGCGGAGAACAGTCCGCCGCCTCGTTCTGTCTTGCGGTAGCGCTTCATGGCCCCTTTTATGGCCTATGGTTGCTCTCGATCAATGAATTGCCTGGGGAAAGGAGGTTTCCAGAGGTGCCCTTGAGAGTTCTTCCAAAAGTATTTTTCGCAGGCTTCACTTCCTTTGCTGCCGAAGTATTCACGCACGATCCCGAAAACGACATCGTAGCTCCCGCCCTTGTCACTTACGGGCCAATTGCTCCCGTAAATGAGCCGATCAGGACCAAAGCTCTCCCACAGGTGGTCCAAGACTGGCAGGTAATAGCTCGCATCACGCGGTGCCTGGCCTTCTGGACACTTCACTTGCTCGACGAGTGCAGATACCTTCATGAAAACATTTGGGAGCTTGGCGACGCTGAGGATGCCGGGCTTCCACTCGGGTCGCAATGACGCCGGATCACCAGGAGCTCCGAGATGGTCGATAACGATACGCAGAGCGGGGACTTCCTTCGCTAGTTTTGCGAGCGCTGGCAAGGAGGTCGCTGGGCCATTCACATCGAGTTGGAGTCCATGATCGGCCAACAAATGCGCACTGGCTTGTATGGCTTGCGCTTTGGAGGGATCACTCAATGCCATGCCACTCCAGCGCACTCCGCGAAAGATGGGATTGGCTGCAAACCGCTTCAAATGCTTGGAAAAGTCTGCATCGGGTTCCAGATGCCCACAGAAACCTACAATGGCTTTTTCCTGAGCGGCGAGGTCTGCTTCGACGATTTTACCATCCGAGGAAACAGTGCCCTCGATTTCGAGCCGGGTGCCGTGGTGCTGCGTGTCCACACTGACCAAATGGCCGCCCTTTTTTTTGTCAGCGCGGGGCGGAGTGAGGATGGCGTGCTCCGTGATGGCTTCATGAGTCACACGCGTGCCGCCTTTACCCTCCACCAACGCTTCCGCGAGCCAGCGCAGGCCAGAGCCCGCCTGCGCAGAGGCTTTGCGCAGCGCAGAGAGCTGTGCGGCGGCGTCTGTATTGGGCAAAATACTGCCGACGGGTGCCTCAACGATGCTCAAATGCCAGCGAAGCGTGCGTGGATGAGGCTTGATGAGTACGCCTACATGCTTGTCCACGAGGTCGAGATTCTCACGCGTGTTGTGAACGGTGAGCAGTTCGGTGATCACATCAAACCAACAACTGGATCCAGACGGGAAACGGACTCCAGCTGCTTCAAGCACCTGCTGCGAATCATCCTTGGTTGGAAAAGGCGGAAGCTCACGAGTGAAAGGGTCATAGATTTCCCCATCAAAGAAAGGTACGGGAAAATCTGGCGGAATATGGTAAACGCGTGTTTGGAACTCCTGCGCCACGACTTGGCCACCAGCGAGGCAGATCAGTAGAAGAAGTGGCCGTAGGAGGTGCATGGTGTGCATTTTACCCGAGATTCTGCCATTTTGTCCATGGTTGATTGGCCGTGGCATTGAGCTGGAGGCGATGCTGGCTATGTGCGGGCCATGCCCATCTCCCTCCAGCCCCTCACCCGCGAGCATGCGGCGTCATTTTGCCAGCTCGTCATCGCCTTGGCGGAGTTTGAGAAGCTGGTGCCGCCGGATGCGGCGGCGCAGGAGCGGCTGGTGGAGGATGCTTTGAGTGAAAGACCACGGATGGAGGTGTGGTTGGCGTTTGTGGACGGGGCGGAGGTGCCGTGTGGTTATCTGATCTTGGTGGAAACGTATTCGAGCTTTCTGGCGCTTCCGACACTGTACATCGAGGATGTGTTTGTGCTGCCGGAGCATCGCGGCGCTGGGGTGGGCGGGGCTTTGCTGAAAAAGGCGGCGAGTCTGGCCTATGAGCGAGGCTGTGGCCGGATGGAGTGGACGGCGCTGGATTGGAACGTGAATGCGCAGCGTGTGTATGAGCAGCGCCTGGGTGCGAGGCGGATGAGCGAATGGTTCCTCTACCGCATGACGCGGGAGGATATGGCGCGGCACTTGGGTGCGTGATCCGTGAAGAGCACGGGCAACCATCCGCAACTCACAATCGATGGTCCATCAATCGTTCATCACTGATGCTCACGGCTGGCGGACGAGCGGGAAACGCTCGATTGACGATTGTCGATCTAACGACTGTGGATTGGCGAGGTGCCTGGAGCCCCCGAGTTCCAGTTTGGGCACTTGCACTTTGATCATTGAAAAGCAGCTCATTTTCCGGTGGAGCTAGCGCACCTACGGCATCGGATCCACCATCCTTCTCCCAACTTCCTCACTGAGGCCGATGAAGGTGCGTTCCGGGAGGTTCAGCGGGCGACCTTTGAGTGTGGAGACGACCCAGCGACGCCTCAGTTTGCCTTTGGGAAGGGGTAGCGGCACGAGCTGCCCAGCAGCAATTTCATTCTTGGCGATCCAACGTGCGGCAATGGCGACGCCAATGCCCAGTTTGGCGAGTTCCTTGGTCGCCTCTGAGCTGCCGAGCTCGATGAAGTTCATCAGCCGCACGCCCTGCTTCATGAAATAATCCTGCACGAGTGAGAAGTTCATGCTGTTGCGGCTCGCGACGATGAAGGTCTCATTCGCAGCGTCTTTGAGCTTCGGTGCTTTTTGAGCCCAGGGATGCAATGGCGAGACGAGTAACTCGAGTTCATCATCAAAAATGGCGTGGCAGCTCAGTTTGGCTGTCTCGGCAGGTTTGAGGCTCACGGCGAGATCGACTTGGTTTTTTTCGAGCTTCTCGATCGTGTCGGGGGTCTCGCCGCAGACGACTTTGATTTCGTAGAGGGGGAAGCTCTCTTTGAATTCGCGGAAGACGGTGGGCAGGATGAACTGCGCGGCGGCGGTGGTGCAGCCGATGCGGAGTTTGCCACGGGGAGTTTGATCGAGCGTGCCGAGGATGCTCCTGGCGGCGCTCATGCTTTGTAGGATGGCCTCCGCATGGGGCAGCAGCTCACGGCCTGCATGTGTGAGGTGTACGCTCTTGCCCTGGCGGTGGAAAAGCTGTGTGCGGAGGTCGTTTTCGAGCGACTTGATGGCATGGCTGATGGCGCTCTGCGTGAGGTGCAGCTCGCGGCCTGCCTGAGTAAAGCTACCGCAACGGGCGAGGCAGATGAAGGCGCGGAGCTGGCGTGAGTCGATGGCGTGGTCCATGAATGCCATTCATACATCGAGTGAAAAACATTGCGCGTTGTTTCTGGATGATTTTGGCACGCTGGCACTGCGGCTGCTGATGTGGGTGGTGCATGTTACCAACTGCCCAGCATTCAAAAACCATTCTCGGTGGAGTCGTCCAACCGGTGCGCATCGGTTTTCAGCCGCTCACCGATGCGGCACCGCTGCTCGTGGCGCGGGAGCTGGAGTTGTTCGCCAAACATGGCGTTCGTGTGGAATTAAGTTGTGAGGTCGGTTGGGCCACCATCCGGGAAAAGCTGCTGTATGGCCAGTTGGACGCTGTCCATGCCATCGCCGGTCTGGCGCTGGCCATGCGCCTAGGTCTCAGCACGCCGCCATGCCGGGTGGTGGCACCATTCGTCTTCAATCTGCATGGAAATGCGATTACCCTCAGCCGTGACCTTTTTCAAAGAGGGGTGCGTGATGCCGCGAGCCTGAAAAAGCTCATCCGCAGCTCCGCCGGGCGTCGTTTCACCTTTGGCACAGTCTCCCGCTATTCTTCACACTACTTCCTCCTGCGCTCCTGGCTCACAGCGGGCGGTATAGACCCAGATCGAGACGTTCGCATCGTCGTACTGCCCCCCACCCAGATGGTGGGCAATCTCGAGGCCGCACTCATCGACGGCTGCTGCGTCGGGGAGCCGTGGAACAGCCTCGCGGTGGCTCGCGGCCTCGGTTTCATCGTCGCGACCAGTGAGCAGCTCGCACCCGGGCATCCTGAAAAAGTGCTGCTCACCACGGAAAACTTCATCGAACACCACACTGGCGAGGTTCAGGCCATCATCGCGGCTTTGCGCGAAGCCTGTGCCTTTTGCGACGCGAAGGAAAATCGCACCGAGGTCGCCCGCCTGCTGGCCAAGACCGGCTATTACGGCACGCACGCTGAGGCGCTGATTCGATCACTCGTCGGCCCACTCGATCTCGGCACGGGCGAGTCACTCGACGTCTCCAGCTTCCACATCTTCTACCGCCGCGAGGCGAATGAACCCACGCCAGAACGTGGGCACTGGTTGCTCGATCAATTCATCACCCACGGCCTCATCACACCCGGTGAACGCGCCGAGGCCACCGAGGCCATGAGCCACTGCTGGACCACCAGCTCACTGCTTTCCCCAAAACCAGCCGCATCCGCCAAGCAACGCATCTCAAAACTCAAAACCGCCCACGCATGAACAACGCCCCGCCCCTCACTCGTCGCTCCATCCTCCGCCAAGCTGGTCTTGGCGCCCTCCTCTCCGGCCTGCCCTCCGGCTGGGTCGGCTCCGCTTATGCGGATGACTCACCCGAGATGCCGGATGTGAAACTCGGCATCATCGCCCTCACCGACTGCTCCAGCATCATTCTGGCGCACGAGAAAGGTCTCTTCAAAAAATACGGCATCAACTCCACCGTGAGCAAAGGCGCGAGCTGGGCTGCGATTCGTGATTCACTCACCAATGGAGACATCCAGGCCACTCACATGCTTCTCGGTATGCCAATCGCCTCCACCATGGGCCTCGGCGGTGCGCCGAAGAAGCCGATGGTCGCTCCTTTCATCCTGAACCGCAACGGCCAGGCCATCACGCTCGCGAATTCGCTCAAAGGTAAGGTCGCCGATGATCCGAAGGCACTGAAACCCTTCGTCGATGCCGCAAAGGCCGCCGGAGCACCGATGACCTTCGCCATGACTTTCCCGCCCGGCACGCATGCCATGTGGATTCGTTATTACCTCGCCGCGGGCGGCATCAATCCGGGCGATGCCGCTGGTGCGGGCGCGGATGTTTCCCTCATCACCGTGCCGCCTCCGCAAATGGTCGCCAACATGAAGGTCGGCAAGATGGACGGCTTCTGCGTCGGAGAACCTTGGAACGCCAAAACCATCGCTGAAGACATCGGCTTCACCTCCATCACCACGCAGGCAATCTGGAAGGATCATCCTGAAAAAGTCTGCGCCTTCACCGAGGAGTTCACCGCGAAAAATCCGAAGACCGTCAAAGCCGTGCTTAAAGCCCTCCACGAGGCCAGCGTGTGGCTCGACAAAATGGAGAATCGCGAAGAGCAGGCCAATATCGTCAGCGCCGCCACCTACATCAACTGCCCGCCCGAAACCATCCTCGGCCGCCTCCAGGGTAAATACCTCATGGGCGATGGCCGCAAGTTCAAGGACCCGAACTATATGATCTTCAGCGATCGCAACTGCAATTTCCCACAGGCGAAGTATGCCAAGTGGTGGCTCACGCAGCTCCGCCGCTGGGGCTTCGTCGAAGGCGCTCCCGACTATGAAGGCGTCGCGAAGCAGGTCATGCGCTCCGACATCTACGAAGAAGCCATGAAGGAAATCGGCTACGCCCACGGCGGTGCCGACACCAAGGCCGAAACGCTCTTTGACGGCGTCACCTTTGACCCCACCGCCGACCTCGAAGCCTACGCCGCCTCCTTCGCGGTCAAAACCATCAAAGGATAACCACCCTCCTCATCGGACCGATCCGTCAGATTTGTCGGATCGGTCCGCTTTCCCTCACCAAGCCGCCGCCATGCATCCCCTCATCCAGAAATACAAACTCGACTCCATCTTCCTACCGTTTTTGGCGATTCTCGTCACCTGCGTCTTCTGGTATGCCATCGCCGGAAAATCCGTCGTAACAGAAAAGGTCGATGACTTCGGCGATAAATTCAAAGTCACGAAACGAGCAGGTCTCTCCGCCGATCTGCCCACGCCCGTCGAGACCTGGACCGCGAGCAAACCCTACATCGTCGAACCTTTCGCGAAGCGCGGCGAACTCGATCAAGGCATCCTGCGTTTCACCTGGATGTCGCTGGTTCTCGTGGCGCAGGGATATTTCATCGCGCTCATCATTGGCACGCCCGTGGGTTTCTTCCTCGGCCTTTCGAAACAGTTCACGAAGGCCTTTGATCCCATCATCCAGGTGCTGCGACCCGTTTCACCCCTCGCCTGGCTGCCGCTGGGCATGATCCTCTTTAGCGGCGTCAAAGTGTTAGATGCGGATGGACGCACCACCTTCGGTGCCTCGGATGCCGCCGCGCTCTTCACCATCGCCATCTGCGCCATGTGGCCCACCGTGATGAACACCGCCGTCGGTGTCCGCGCCGTGCCGGTGGACTACCTGAATGTCGCCAAGGTGCTCAAGCTCTCGAGGTGGAAGACGCTCTGGAAGGTGCTCGTGCCCGCCACATTGCCCTACATGTTCACCGGCTTCCGTTTGAGCCTCGGCATCGCCTGGCTCGTCATCGTCGCTGTGGAGATGCTCACCGGCCGTCCCGGCGTCGGCGGCTTCCTCTGGCAGCAATACAACGCCAACAGCTACGCCCACATCATTCTCTGCATCCTCACCATCGGCGTCATCGGCTACATCCTCGACCGCCTGATGAGCGTCGTCGAAGGCCGCTTCAAGACAGCCTGAGGAGTTTCACGCAAAGTCGCAAAGTCATGAATCTCTTTCAAACCTCAGAATCACCCAAAGCCTCCCCGCTTTGCGCCTTTGTGCCTTTGCGTGAGTTTTGGATCGGGAGGAACTCAGAAAAGTCTCACGCAAAGGCGCAAAGGCGCAAAGAAAGAGAATTAATCGACCTCTTCCTGCGGGAGGCCGTTCGCGACGCGTTTGATGCCGTCTTTGATACGTTCTTCGCCAAAGTTGATCAGCAGCCCCAAGCGCAGCTTCATCAGCCTCAGGTAGGTCAGCAACTGCTTCGAGTGCACCGGCATCAGCCATTCGACCGACTTCAGCTCCACAATGACTGTATCATTCACGATCAGGTCCGCTTTGAAGCCTTCGGCGAACTTCACGCCATTCCACTCGATCGGCACCGGCACTTGCCGACGAACTCGGAAACCCCTCCTGACCAGTTCGTGCTCCAGAAGCACTTCATAGACCGATTCCAACAGTCCTGGACCCAGTTCGGTGTGCAGCTTGTAAGCCACATCCACCACAGCCTCGGCGATTTCATTCTCCGTCATTCCACCAGTCTATCCAATCACCCCAAAACCACGCAAGCCCAAATCCTCAGACCTTTGCGCCTTTGCGCCTTTGCGTGAGACAAAAAAGCCGCCGCCATGTCTCTCATTCAAATCAACAACGCCTCCAAAGGCTTCGGTTACAACGGTTCACGAACCGAAGTGCTCAAAGACATCAATCTATCGGTCGAAGAAGGCGAGTTCGTCGTCATCGTCGGCTATTCTGGCTCCGGAAAGAGCACGCTCATCAATTTGATCTCCGGCTTGGTGAAGCCCGACACGGGCGAAGCACTCATTGAGGACAAAAAGATCACGGAACCCGGCCCGGACCGTGGTTTGGTCTTCCAGAACTACTCACTGCTTCCGTGGCTCACCGTCGAAGAAAACATCGCGCTCGCGGTGGATGAGGTTTTCAAAGAATGGACGTCGGAACAGCGCAAAGCACACGTCGCCAAATACATCTCGATGGTGAAGCTCACGCCAGCGGCGCACAAACTGCCCAAAGAACTCTCCGGCGGCATGCGGCAGCGTGTTTCCGTCGCTCGCACGCTGGCGATGAATCCGAAGGTGCTGCTCATGGACGAGCCTTTGAGCGCTCTCGATGCCCTCACACGTGCGCAGCTTCAGGACGAGATCAGCGACATCTGGATGAACAACAAAACGACCGTCATCTGGATCACGAACGACCCCGATGAAGCCATTTTGGTCGCGGATAAAGTCATTCCGCTGCTTCCCACCGCGCCCGCCACCTTGGGCGAGCCGATGATCATCGACCTCGAGCGGCCACGCGACCGCCGCACGATCAATCACGACCCCAAATTCAAGAAACTGCGCACAGAGCTCATCACCACGCTGCTCGATGCCAAAGGCCGCACCAAATCGAAGACCAGCCTCAAGCTCACGCTGCCGGACATTCTGCCTGAAGACCTCACCACCGTGAACAGCCTGCAATTCCTCAACCGCAGCGGCCCGAAACGCCGCACCGCCGAAAAACGCGAAGAAGTGGAGGTGGCCGCATGAGCACGCACAAGCTCCCCATGCTCGAACTGGACCGTCTTTGGAAGACCTACGAGACGCCCAAAGGTCCAGCCACCATCGTCAAAAACTTCAACCTCAAGCTCAAGGAGGGCGAGTTCGCCACGCTCATCGGCCACAGCGGATGCGGTAAAAGTACCGTCCTCATGATGGTCGCCGGTTTGAGCGATCTCTCGAAGGGAAACATGATCCTCGCCGGCAAAGAAGCCGTCGGTCCGGGGCCGGATCGCGGCATCGTCTTCCAATCACCTTGCCTGCTGCCGTGGATGACCGCCTTTGAAAACGTCATGCTCGGAGTGAACCAGGTCTATTTCACCGCCAGCAAAGCCGAGCGCCGCCAGATGGCCGAGTATTACCTCAGCATCGTCGGATTGGGTGATGCCATGCACAAACACCCCGGCGAACTCTCCCAAGGCATGCGCCAGCGCGTCGGCATCGCCCGCGCCTTCGCATTGCAGCCAAAGATGCTCCTACTCGACGAGCCTTTCGGCATGCTCGACTCCCTCACACGCTACGAGCTTCAAGAAGTGCTCCTCGACCTCTGGCGCCGCAATCGTATCACCACCCTCATGGTCACGCACGATGTCGATGAGGCCATCTTCCTCTCCGACCGCGTCGTCATGATGACCGACGGCCCCGAAGCCGAGGTCGGCGACATTTTGAAGATCCCCTTCGAGCGCCCTCGCAACCGCAAAGAGATCATGGAAGACCCGCGCTACTACGAACTCCGCGAGCACCTCATCACCTTCCTCAACGACAAATCCCACATCCGCCCCAGCCGCGAAGCCTCCTTCGTGCCCTCCGCTGACATGGCGGCGGAAATGGCCGCGCACAGCATGCCTGCTGCAGCGTGAACCGGATGTCGAATCGTTCGCGCTCGTCACAGACGGGTTCGATCCCCCGATCCAAGTCTCACGCAAAGGCGCAAAGCCGCAAAGATTTCAGAGACTCTGGGAAACTTTGCGGCTTTGCGCCTTTGCGTGAGACAAAGTATTTGCCCTGGGCCGACTCAAACTGACTTCAGCCCCAAAAACGAGGCCAGGCTCCTCGCGGCTGTTTTAGCACTGCGGCCTTCGCTAGACAGGATTTGTAGCTCCCCCACCTCCCGGTCGGCTTTGAGATCAGCGTGGCCGGTGAAGCGGGTGCCGTGGAGCAACGGCAGGGCGTAGTAGCCGCGTTGGCGCTTCTGCGGCGGCACATAGACTTCCCAGCGATAATCAAAGGCCCAGAGATGCTCGGTGACACGGCGGTCGTAGATGATGGGATCGAGCGGGGCGAGCAAAAGCGGCTCTGAAGTGCCCAGCAGGCTGTTTTGAGCCTTTTCGAGCTGTGAGAGATCGCGGCGCAAAAGATGCAGTTTGAGCTTCGGCAGGCTCTCGATCGCCACGGCGACGACTTCATCGCTCAAAGCACGCGCTTCACTGCTTTTGAGGATGGCGAGGCGGCGTTGGCGCAGTTTGAGTTCAGCGAGCCAGCGGGCGGTTTCGGCAGCAGAGGGCGTTGAGGCATTCAAAGTGGCTGTGGGGAGCACTTTACCCGGCAGATCGTAGTAGCGGCGGATGCCATCGCGACGGGCAATGAGGACGCGACCATGGAAGAAGAGTTTATGCAGCGTGCTTTTCGCGAGCGTGGTGCTGTCCCAGGCATGTGTTTTGGCTTTTCGGGCGCTTTCGATGTCCTGCGAGCTGAGCGGTCCTTCATCCGCCATGCGGGCGAGGATGCGGGCAGCGAGTTTTTTCTCCGCAGGAGTCAATTTACCTGACCAAGTGCTCTCGCTGACGGCGCGGGCCTGCATGGCACGTTGCAGGTGCGGCCAGGCATCCAGCGGCAGGGCGGCGAGGTTGCTGGAGTCAGGCAAATGATGTTCGAAGGCGCTGCGAGGCCCTGCGCGATGCAGGTGACGCATGAGATCGCCTTCGCCATAACCCTGCACGCGATGGCGCAAGATGTGATCGTGCATGCGACCGCAAACGTTGATGGGATCGATCTGCACAAAGCCGAGATGATCGAGCGCAGTGGCGAGATCAGCGAATGCGGTGTCGAGTCCGGTAGCCTGTCGCATAAAACGGCGTGCGGTGTCGATGGTCAGGGTGAGTGACTTCATGAATCAGCTAACGAGAGCCGCAAAAGCAAATCTCGCACACTCAATCATCGGGTTTTTCATCCATGAACGGAATTCATCCAAACCACGCAAAGGATTCAATCGGTTGTTTTCCCCGCAGGCGGGTTTTGGCACGGGGCTGGCTCAGTCAGTGGTCATCTTCATCACCCTTTCCCTGGAACCTACAGCCGCCGCGTAGCCGAAAACCAAAAACCCAAACACCACACCCAAACACCGCACTACCATGAAAAGGCTGCTACCCATTCTGTTTGCGACTTCGTCCCTCGCCCTCGCTGGCACACCCGTCACCACACCGCCAGCTGCTGCCGCACCACCGGCACCGCCTTATGCACCGATCAAGTATGGCAACCTCACCATCGACGTGCAGGAAAAGATGCGCTTCGAGATCCGCGACAACAACTTCGACTTCAACAGCGCTCTGAATGGCCCGCAGGACGCCTCCTGGCTGCTCCAGCGCTTCCGACTCGGCCTCGGCTATGATGTGAATCCGTGGCTCAAGTTTTATGTGCAAGGCCAAGACGTGCGCGAGATCGGCGGCAGCCGCCCGAACGATATCGGCACCTTCGGCGCGGAAGGCGACGACGTCTTCGACATCCTCAAAGCCTATGTGCAGATGGGGAATCTCAAAAAAGGCATCAGCGCGACGATCGGTCGCCAGTTCCTCAGTTACGGCGACCAGCGCCTCGTCGGGCCGCTCGAATGGCTGAATCAGGCACGCACCTTTGACGCCGTGAAGTTCCGTTACGCAGCGGAAAAGTACTCGCTCGACTTCTTCGTGTCCTCGCCCGTCACCTTCACCAACAACATGTGGAATCAGTCGCCCTTCCTCGACAACGACGAGTCACTCAACGCGATGTTCAGCGGCATCTACCTCGCCACGCAATTCGTGCCCTTCAATCTCACCACTGACTTCTACGTCTATAACAAGCGTGACGACGGCAACGGCGACTTTTTTAACGCCTCGGCGACCACCGACTTCTACACCTTTGGCACCCTGTGGAAAGGCGACCCCAAAAAGCTCGCCGGTTGGGATTACAGCACCGAAATGGCCTTTCAGACCGGCACGGTCTCTGGCCGTGACCTCGCTGCTTTCGCGGGGAACTGGAATGTCGGCTACAACTGGCTCACCCATCCATGGAAGCCCCGCCTCGGCGTCCAATACAACTACGGCAGTGGCGACAGCAATGCGGCGGACGGCGACATTGGCACCTTTCAAAACCTCTATCCCACGAACCACCTGTTTTACGGCTACATGGACACCACGGGCTGGATCAACATGCACAATCCGCAGCTCAACCTGAGCTTCTCGCCCACGGCCAAGCTCAAGATCATGCTCGACTACCATTTGTATTGGAATGCCACCAACAATGACGCCTGGCGGCGTGTGAATGGCGTGCTCGCCGTGCGCCCCATCGCACCTGCTGCTGGTAGCACCTTCCGCGGTCAGGAACTCGACTTCACCGCCATCTACAAACTCAATCCGCACGTCGGACTCCAGTTTGGTTACTCCTACTTCAAAGCGGGCGACTACCTCGCTGCGACCGGTGCCTCCGACGACGCACACTTCGGTTACGCTCAGGTTCAGATCGATTTTTAACCGCACCTCACATGCAGATCACGCCGCTCATCCCCGAAAACGCACCGTTCAACGTTGAACAACGTGCGTGGCTCAATGGCTTCCTCGCCGGAGTGCTCGGACGCAGTGCACCCAGCGCGGCGTCTGCGGCGAAAAAGCCTCTGCTCATCGCCTTCGGCAGTCAGAGCGGCAACGCGGAAAGTTTGGCCAAGCGGCTGGCCAGGGAAGCATCGAGTCGGGGCTTCGCGGCGCGAGCTGCGGGCCTCGACTCGCTGCAACCAGCCGACCTCGTCCAAGACAAGAACGTCCTCCTCATCACCTCCACCTGGGGTGAGGGCGACATGCCCGACAACGCCGTGTCCTTCTGGGACAGCATCAATCAAAACGGCAGCAGCCCCAAGTTCGACGGCGTGCAGTACAGCGTGCTCGCTCTCGGAGACAAAAACTACGCCGACACCTTCTGCCTCGCCGGCAAGAAGCTCGACGAGCGCCTCTCCGAACTCGGCGCGACGCGCATCGTGGATCGCGTGGACTGCGATGTGGAGTTTGATGAGCTGGCGAAGGAGTGGTCGAAGAATGCTTTCACCATCCTCGGTGCCTCCAAAGATCAGTCCGATCCGTCTGATCAGACGGATCTGAGTTACTCCAAGAAAAACCCCTTCCCCGCCAAGCTCCTCCAAAACCTTCCTCTAAACACCCCCGGCAGCTCCAAAGACACCCGCCACATCGCTTTCTCCCTCGCTGGCAGCGGCCTCACCTATGAAACCGGAGACGCCCTCGGTGTCTTCGTGAAAAACAGCCCGGAGGTCGTCGATAGCGTCATCGCCGCGCATGGATTCGATCCGAACGCCCAAGTCGGCACCAAACCCCTTCGCGAGGCCCTTTTCACTGATTACGAAGTCCGTCATCTCCTCGGCAAAACACCCGAAGCTGGCCTCACGCTCGATTCCTTCCTCGAAAACCTGCGCAAGCTCCAGCCGCGACTCTACTCCATCGCCAGCAGCATCAAGGCACATGCCGATGAAGTGCATCTCTGCGTTGGTGCGGTGCGCTACAGCGCCGATGGTATCGCGCATCAAGGCGTCGCCAGCACCTTTCTCGCGGATCGACTGCCGCTCGGCGAGACCACCGGCATCTACTTCCACGCCGCGAACCATTTCCGCCTTCCCCCTGACCTCACGAAGCCCGTCATCATGGTCGGCCCCGGCACTGGCATCGCGCCGTTCCGCGCCTTCCTCGAAGAACGCGAGGCCACCCAGGCCCCCGGCAAAAACTGGCTCTTCTTCGGCGACCAAAAACGCAGCACCGATTTCCTCTACCACGATCAAATCATCGCCTGGGTGCAAAGCGGCCACCTCACCCGTCTCGACACCGCCTTCAGCCGCGATCAGGAAGAAAAAATCTACGTCCAGACCCGCATGCTCCAAGCCGCCAGCGAACTCTGGCAATGGCTCCAAGAAGGCGCCCACTTCTACGTCTGCGGCGACGCCAAACGCATGGCGAAGGATGTCGATGTAGCCCTGCACACGATCATCCAGACCCAAGGCAACAAGAGTGCCGAAGAAGCTGCGGCTTACGTCGCGGACATGAAGAAAACCAAACGCTATGCCCGCGATGTCTATTGAAGATCCATTCAGAAGTCTCACGCAAAGGCGCAAAGCCGCAAAGGTTCCCAAACCTTCTGATCTTTGTGCCTTTGCGCCTTTGCGTGAGAACCTAAAAAACGCCCACCAGCCATGATCGCCGCCCTTCCTGCCATAGAAAGGGCCGAGGTGCCCATGACCGAAGACTTCTCCGCTGAGCAAAAGCGTTACCTCGAAGGCTTCTTCGCGGGCATTGCGGCAGGTGGAGTCACCTTCGGTGATCTCGCACCAGCTCCTGCGGCGCCCGCAGGGCCTTCGCTCGACGATTTAACCAAGGAAGAGCGCATCAAACGGGAGCTGCATCCCTTCGATGCCATCGAGCAGCTCGTCATGGATGCGCGGTGGAATGCGAAGCCGGAGCCGGAATCCGTGTTTCGCTTCAAATGGAACGGTTTGTTTTGGCTGAATCCCGTCAAAGACGGCTACATGTGCCGACTGCGCATTCCGGGTGGTGTGGTGAAGAGTTACCAGCTTCGCGAGATCGCAGCCATCGCTCGGGATCTGACCACCGGCTACATCCAGATCACCACGCGGAACAATTTCCAAATCCGCCTCATTGAGCCAAAGAATTGCCCAGAGGTACTCCGGCGCATCCAAGGCTGCGGCTTGCACTCCAAAGGCGCGGGGGCTGACAACATCCGCAACATCACCATGAACCCATGCGCGGGTTATGATCCGCATGAGCTCATCGACGTGCGTCCGCTGGTGAACGAACTCGCCACGCTCATCATCGGATCGAAGGAGTTCTACGACCTGCCACGCAAGTTCAACATCGCTTACGACGGCGGCGGCCTCATCTCCTCCGTGGAAGACACGAACGACATTGGAGCCAGCGCGGTGAAGATCGGCGATGAAGTCTTCTTCCGTATCGCACTCGGCGGCGTCACGGGGCATCAGACCTTCGCCAGCGATTGGGGCGTCATCGTCAAGCCTGAGCAACTCAACGACGTGATGGTGGCTCTGCTCCGCGTCTTCATCCAATTTGGCGATCGCACAAACCGCAAGAAGGCCCGCTTCAAGTATGTCATTGATGACAAAGGTCTCGAAGGCGTGCTCCTGGAGGCTGAAAAGCATCTCAAATTTAAGCTCACACGACTCGCGCCGGATTCACCGACTCAGGAGAATCGTTCCTATTCACAGCAAGGGCACTCGCATGTCGGCACCTATCCGCAGAAGCAGGAAGGACTCGTGTATATCGGTGCCATGGTTCCAGTCGGTCAAATGACAGCCAATCAGCTCGACCGTATCGCCGATCTCGCGGACAGCTATGGCAGCGGTGAAGTGCGGCTCACGGTTTGGCAAAATTTCATCATCCCGAACGTCAAAACGGCCTATGCGGCCACCCTTGCGAAGTCGTTGAAGAAACTCGGCTTCCCCTGTGAACAGTCGAATTTGAAGAGCGGCTTCATGGCTTGCACCGGTAACAAGTATTGCAAATTCGCAGCCACCGACACGAAGGGACACGCCATCGCGATGATGGAGTACCTCGACAAGCGGGTGAAACTAGACAAGCCCGTGAACATCCACTTCACAGGGTGTGCCCATTCCTGCGCCCAGCATTTCATGGGAGACATCGGCCTGCTCGGCACGAAAGTAAAAACTGAAAGTGGCGAAGGCTATCACATCACCGTCGGTGGCGGCTTCGGCGAGAATCGCAAGATCGGCCGTCAGGTCTTCAGCGGCGTGGCTTTTGAAGCGCTCGGCGAAACGCTGGAGAGCATGCTGAAAGGCTACCTGAAAGGCCGCAAAGGGCCGGAGGAGAGCTTTCACAGCTTTTGCAATCGACACAGCGTGGGCGAACTCCAAGTCGCTTTCAGCTCATGAGCTACTGCGTCACAGAGGCCCTGCGTGAGCAGCAGACACTGCGCACTCCCGTGGCACTGTTTGCTGATGAATACGACGCCACGTCGGTTCGGGAGCGCTTCACACACCTGATCCCGCTGTCCAAGCCGAACCCTGGTGAGCAGTATGCCTTCGAGGTCAATCTGGATGCCTGCACGGGCTGCAAATCCTGCGTGGCAGCTTGTCACTCACTCAATGGTCTCGATGACCACGAAAGCTGGCGTGACATGGGCCTGCTCGTCGGCACGCGGCGGCAGCCTTACCTACAAACTATCACCACCGCCTGCCACCACTGCGCCGAGCCAGCCTGTGCGGATGGCTGCCCGGTGCTCGCCTATGATAAGGACGCCGTCACCGGCATCGTGCGGCATCTCGATGACCAGTGCATCGGCTGTTCGTATTGCATCCTGAAATGCCCGTATGACGTACCGAAGTTTAACCTCAAGCGTGGGATCGTGCGTAAGTGCGACATGTGCCATGGCCGCCTCGCTGAGGGCGAAGCTCCCGCCTGCGTGCAAGCCTGCCCGAATGAGGCGATCAAAATCAAAGTCGTGAAACTCACCGCTGTGCCGGATCACGGCCAAATCATCACCGGAGCCTTTGATTCGAGCTACACACGCCCCACGACGACGTACGTCTCGTCGAAGCCCATTCCCACTGCCGCGAAAGCGGCCGATGCAGGCCGTATCGAGTTGGATCATGGCCATCCGCCTCTAGCTTGGATGCTCGTGCTCACGCAAATGAGCGCAGGGGCGTTCATCGGCTGTGCAGCAGCGATGTGGATGAACATGCTGACGCTGAATCAGGCCGCGATTACCAGCGCAGCAGCACTTGTTTTTGGTCTGGCGGGCATCGCCTTGAGCACTCTGCATCTCGGGCAACCGTTGAAAGCATGGCGAGCCTTTCTTGGCTGGAAAAAATCATGGTTGTCACGCGAGATCCTCGCCTTCGGCGCTTTACCTGGTGGAGGAGCAGCCATTGCAGCGACTTGGTGGTTGGGAAGCATGGAATGGCTGCGTCTCGCCGTCACAGGCACCGCCTTGGCCGCCTTCGCCGCCGTGATTTGCTCGGTGATGGTGTATGTGGACACACGCCGGCCGTTCTGGTCGCTGCGTATTAGCGCAGGCAAGTTCCTCGGCACGATGCTGCTGCTTGGCGCTGGTTTGTGCGCCGTCATCTGGAGTTGGGCCGAGCTAGCCATCGCTTCATGGGCCATGGCATTCACGCTGCTGTTTCGCTGGAGTCTCTCCATTTGGGAGATTTCGCGCTACCGTCTGGCTTTGGAGGATGAAACCTGCCCCTGGCATAAATCCGCACTCATTCTTCAAAAGCATCTGCCACATCATATCGAACTGCGTGCGTTGCTTCTCGTCGCCACCGGACTGCTGATTCCTGTGATAATCGCCGCAGATGCCTCAAGTCCCTGGATGCTCACCATCTCGTTGGCACTGACGTTTGCCAGTCAGCTCGTCGAGCGTCACTACTTCTTCACCGCCGCCGCAGGCTCCAAGATGCCTGGAAACTGAACCATGATCACTGCACCCGCCCTGACCTTCCGCGAATGGACCGGCCCGCTAACGGCCGATCTCGTGCGCGAGCCCGCGAGGTTCGGACTTGGGCAGGTTCCAGAGAGGCTGGTGCCGGATGCGACGACGAAGGCGATCTGCGGGTTTTGCTCCACGGGCTGTGGATTGACGATTCATCTCAAGGATGGCGAGGCGATCAATTTGACGCCGGATGCAGATTACCCAGTGAACCACGGCGCAGCCTGTCCGAAGGGCTGGGAGGCACTGAGCGTGCTGGATGCGCCGGATCGGGCACGGATGCCGATCCTGCATGGCAAGGAGGTCGATTGGGACACGGCGCTGCGTTACTTCTGCGATCAGATGCGGCGCATCCTCGATCAGCATGGCCCCGAGGCCGCCGCGTTTTTGAGCACGGGGCAGATCATGTTTGAGGAAATGGCCTTCCTCGGGGCGCTGGCGAAGTTTGGCATGGGCATGATCCATGGAGATGGCAACACGCGTCAGTGCATGGCCACGGCGGTGGCGGCTTACAAAGAGAGCTTCGGCTTTGATGCGCCGCCCTTCACCTACGCGGACTTTGAGGAGAGTGATGTGCTCGTCTTTGTGGGCGCGAATCCATGCATCGCGCATCCGATCATGTGGCAGCGGGTGTTGAAGAACAAACGCCAGCCAGAGATCATCGTGGTTGATCCACGCACGACAGAAACCGCGATGGCGGCCACGCAGCATTACGCGATCAAGCCGAAGAGCGATCTGACGCTGCTCTATGGCTTGGCGCATCTGCTCATTCGTGAGGGTGGAGTGGATAAAGCATTCGTCGAAGCTCACACCAATGGCTTTGAGGCTTTCGAGAGCTTTGTGGCCGATTTCACCCCGGAGCGAGTCTGCGCCGAAACCGGAATGAGCACTGATCACTTAGCACTTTTTTCAAAGACCATCCGCCAAGGCAAAGCGGTGTCCTTCTGGTGGACGATGGGCGTGAATCAAGGGCATCAGGCCACGCGGACGGCGCAGGCGATCATCAATTTGGCGCTGATGACGGGAAACATCGGCAAACAGGGCACGGGAGCGAATTCGATCACCGGCCAGTGCAATGCGATGGGGTCGCGGTTGTTCTCGAACACGACGAATCTACTCGGTGGACATGATTTTCGGAATGCGGTGCATCGGGAGAAGATCGCGGCTGCGACAGGCATCCCCGTCGAACGCATTCCAGACCGCCCGAGCCTCGCGTATGATCAGATCATCCAAGCGGCGGATGCAGGTACGGTGAAGGCGATTTGGTTTGTGGCGACCAATCCGAGTCACTCGTGGATCGACCAGAACGAGATGAACCGCGTGCTCGATAAGCTCGACTTCCTCGTCGTGCAGGACATGTATTGCAGCACCGAGACGGCGAAGCGGGCGCATCTGGTGCTTCCGGCGGCGGGTTGTGGCGAAAAAGAAGGCTGCTTCATCAATTCGGAGCGTCGCATCGGTTACTCGCCGAAGGTGCGCCGTGCGCCGGGGCAGGCGCTGGCGGATTTTCACATCTTCCGGCTCATCGCGCATTACTGGGGCTGCGGGGAGATGTTTCGCGAATGGCAGACGCCGGAGGCGGTGTTTCGTGTGCTGCAACGCTGCTCCGAAGGACAGCCGTGTGATGTGACGGGGATCGAAGGGTATGCGCATGTGACCCTGAGCGGTGGGATTCAATGGCCCTATTCAGGTGGTCAAGCTGAAGAAGAGTCTCACGCAAAGGCGCAAAGGCGCAAAGTTCAGAATGGCTCTGGGAACCTTAGCGCCTTTGCGCCTTTGCGTGAGTCCCGTTTATTTGAGGATGGGAAGTTTTACACGGCGGATCAGCGGGCGAAGTTTTGTTTTGATGAGCCGGTGGTGCCGCCGGAGCAGCGGAGCGCGGAGTTTCCGCTGATTTTGATGACCGGACGAGGGACCAGTGCGCAGTGGCATACGGAGACGCGGACGGGGAAATCGGCGGTGCTGGGGAAAATGGTACCCGAGGAGCTGATGCTGGATTTGAACCCTGAAGATGCCGCGAAGCTGTGCATTCGGGATGGTCTGCAAGTGCGGGTGATCTCCATGCGAGCTGAATTGAACGCCGTAGCCCGATTGACGACGTGCGTGAAACCCGGTGAGGTATATCTACCGATGCACGATGGGAGGGTGAACCAACTGACGCATGCCAGCTTTGATCCGCACAGCCGCCAGCCGAGCTACAAGCACTCAGCGGTGCGGGTGGAGTCATTCCCTGCTTTCGTGTGATATTGAAAAGCTCCGAGCACCATCACGGTTTCTTTTGCTCAAGCAGCCACTTCCAGAAGGCGGGGTCATCATAGGTCTGCGTCCAGGAGTCATGGCCGACGCCGGGGTAGATGGTGAGCTTCACGGGGGCTGCGAGTTTTTCGAGCGCCTTGTGCATTTTCACACTGAACTCCACGGGCACGGCGGCGTCTTTGTCGCCGTGGAAGATCCAGCAGGGCAAGTGGGCGATGCGCTCTGCCATGACCCAGCGCACGCCTGCGCCTCCGCAGATGGGGGCGATGGCAGCGTAGGTATCTGGGTACTCAAAGGCGGTCTCCCAGGTGCCGAATCCGCCCATGCTGAGGCCTGTGAGGTAAATCCGTGCGGTGTCGATGCGCTCGGTGCGGACGAGGTGGTCGGTGAGTGCTTTCACGCCATGGGGATTCCAGATTTGCTTGGGCTCACATTGCAGGCTGGCGATGACGGCAGGGATCTGCTGACCTGCGGCAATGAGTTTCGGAGGGCCGTGCTTTTTGAGTAGCTCCAGGTCGGTGCCGCGCTCGCCGGAGCCGTGCAAAAAGAGGATGAGGGGCCATTTTTTCGCTGGATCGGCCTCGTAGCCCTCTGGGCGGGAGATGAGGTAGCGGTAGTTCACCTTGATGACGAAATCTCCAACATAGGAGGCAGGTGTCTGAGTATCAGCGAGCAGCGCTGTTGCGCTGAGGAGCAGGAGGGCGAGAGTTTTGACCATGCGGGTTTAACGTGGCATTTCGACAACCTTTGCTGTGATTCCGCGTTGGATTGCGAACATGATTTTTCGCATCCTCATCGGGCTACTTCTTATTTCGACGACGGCACCGGCTCTGACGCCGGAATTTGCCGATGTGGCGTATGGACCGCATGAGCGGGATCGACTGGATTTTTATCCATCAAAGGCAGCCAAGGGGCCAGCGCCAGTGGTGGTATTCATTCACGGTGGAGGCTTCCGAAATGGGGATAAGTCCAAGTATGCTAAGGATAGGGACATGGCATCGCTCGTGGATGGCGGAGTGTCCTGTGCCGCGATCAATTACCCATTCCTCACGCACATGCCTATCCAGGACATCCTGAAGCACTGCGGCCGTGCGGTGCAGTTCCTACGCAGCAAATCCGGTGAATGGGGTCTGGATAAAACTCGCTTCGCAGCCATCGGCGGTAGTGCGGGTGCTGGCACCTCCCTGTGGCTGGCGACACGGGATGATCTGGCGGACCCACAGGCCACAGATCCAGTGCTGCGGGAGTCCTCCCGGCTCACCTGTGCGGTGTGCAATGCCACGCAGGCTACCTATGATGTCACTCGCTGGGAGACCTTTCTCGGGAAGGCGAAGCCAGAGTTCCGCACGAGCGAGATGGAGGCAGCTTTGTTTTACCATCAGCCAGGATTCGCGGCGCTTTCGACGGAGAAGGGCAAGGCGATCCTGCGTGAGTGCGACATGCTGGGCTGGATCACGCCGGGGGACCCACCTCTGCTGCTGAATAACCCACAGGTGGTCGATGCGCCGAGCAATCGCGGTGAGTGGCTGCACTGCATCCAGCATGCCCGTGCCATCGCTAAGGAATGCGCGGCAGATGGCGTGAGCTGCATCGTAATACAGGATCAGACGGGTGAAAAGACAAGTGCCGCAGCGTTTCTGCTGCGGCACCTAGTTTCAAAGGCCAAGCTGTGAGGAACATGGCTATTGGATCTACTTTAGCTCACATAGGACGGACCCAAATGTTCCGCACACGCACGGGGGGCTCATTTTTGTGATCCTGGATGCGGATGGGGGCTTTTTCTGGGAAGTCACCGGTGTAATCGGTGATCTGTTTGTGCTTGGTGGGGCCTAGGATTCGGGTGTGGTTCTGCACACAGATGCCGTTCACAAAGGTGGTGATGTAGGCTGGCTCGGAGACTTTTCCATTCTGGAGCTTCGGAGCGGTGAAGATGATGTCATAGACCTGCCATTCGCCGGCGGGACGCACCGCATTGACCAGCGGTGGGGTCTGGCCATAGACGCCGCCGGTCATGCCATCAGCGTAGGTGGGATTGTTGTGGCAGTCGAGCATCTGCGTCTCGTAGCGGTCCATGAAGAAGATGCCTGCATTGCCTTTCTTCTGTGAATTGCCTGCGGTGTTGGGCTCGCTCATCCATTCAAGGTGGAGCTGGCAACTGGCAAATTCCTGCTTCGTCCAGCAGTCGCCCCCCTTGATGAGGAGTTCACCCTCTTTGAGTTCCCAGGGACATGGGATGATTTTGCCGGTTTCTTTGCCTTTGGCGTCTTTTTCCTTTGCTTGGAGGGTGTCGCTATTTTTGCCGTTAAAGATGATGATGGCATCTGCGGGTGCATCACCAGTTTTTTTGCCAGGAGCGACGGCTACGGGACGCGGGCGATCGATGTCATGCACCTTCCACTGCGTGCCTGGAATGATGGGCGTATCGGAGTAGCCGATGGGGGAGGGTTTATCTTCGGCTTTTGCAGCTTTAGCAGTATTAGGCTTCGAATCGGCAGCCGCGAGTGCTGCGGCGCTGAGGATGAGAGTGGATAGAATGAGTTTCATGTGTGGGCGGCAGCAAACGATGCCGCGAATGCCTTTTTGCAAGCCATGAGCATGACAAAAGCAGTTTTATCGTTCAGTGGAGACTGCTCGGCCACATGTCCTTCCTTTATCGGATTATAAACATCTTTATCGCTGCTTCTGCATTCGCGGCGGAGAGCTACTACACCGCGCCGCGTAGCTATAGCACGACGCGTGATCCTGATCTGCCGAAGTATGCTCAAAAAGGCGTGCTCAAAGAGGCAGCGTGGCTGGATCTCGGCCTCGATTACCGATTTCGCTATGAGTACCGCGATGACGATATTCGGCGGGCACAGGGCGGACTGGACGATCTGATGCTGCACCGCACGCGGGCATACATGGGCGTCCATGATGTGATCGATCCGCTGCGCTTTGCAGTGGAGATGCAGGATGCACGCCGCTACGGCAGTGCCTATCCACGCGACAACCGCGATGTGAACGAATTTGAGTTCACCCGCCTATACGTGGAGCTGTATTTCAAATCGGCGCTGGGCCATGATCTACGCGGAAACCCGCGTCCGCTGAGTCTGCGCTACGGCATTCACAATTTTGAATTGCTGGACCGCCGCCTGATCGGGAACAATCAATGGCGAAACACTGCCAATGCCTTCCAGGGCTTCACCGCGTCACTCGGACAGGAGGCAAATGATTGGCAGATCGATCTTTTGGCCGTGCAGCCGCTCGCACGCAGTCTTTATGACTGGGATCGGCCCGTGGAGCAGATGTGGATGTATGCCGCTATCGGTCACTGGCGCGGCTTTGGGCCGGAGCTGACGCTGGAGCCCTTTTATCTCGGTCTGCATCAGTCTGCGTATGCAGGGGTGCAGGAGCGGAGCGTCCACTCCCCTGGACTGCGGGCCTATGGAGTGCTGGAGGGCGGATTCGACTATGATTTCAGCTACACGCAGCAGTTTGGCAGCAATGGCCCACGAAGCATTCGGGCCTGGGCCGCGACGGCGGAGGTCGGGTATAGCTGGGCGCATGCATGGAAGCCACGAGTGAGCCTTTTTTATGGTCACGCCACGGGTGACCATGATCCCACGGATGGCACGGATAATCGCTTTGAGCGGTTTTATGGTTTTGGCCGCCCCTGGTCCGCGAATGAGTACATCGTCTATGAAAACATCCGCACACCGAAACTGCGAGTGGAACTCACCCCGCGTAAGTATCTGCGCATCGACTTCGGTTACAGCGCCTATTGGTTGGAAAGTGCGACGGATCGCTTCCCCGGTGCTCGGAATGCACGCGATCTCACTGGAGCTAGCGGCAGCTCCCTGGGACAGGAGCTCGACATCCGCGCCCGCTGGCAGGTAAATCAGCAAATTGAAGCGACTCTCGGCTACGCGCACTTCATGCCCGGCAGCTTTGTCGAAACGAATGTGCGCCGAGGTGACAGCGATTTCGCGTATTTGGAAATCAGCATCCGTGGATTCTGAGTGGCCTCACCAGTCCGTCACGGCACCGTCGGGGCTGAACTCACGTAGGACGATTTCCTGCTGGAAGGGGTGTTTCTTCACCTCGGCTTCATTGATGGTGATGCCGAGGCCGGGTTTGGTGTTGGGGCGGACAATGCGGCCTTGTTTTTCGATGGTGAAGCCTTCCTCGACCACGTCCTGACGCCAGGGCACGTCGTTGTGCACGGTTTCGCAGATGATGTAGCTCGGCTGGCTGAAACCGAATTCGAGAGAGGCGGCGGTGCTGACGGGCCCCTGCGGATTGTGCGGGGCTAAGGCGATGCGATGTGCCTCTGCGAGTGCGGCGATGCGCTTCGCAGCACTGAGGCCGCCGCAGTGCGTGATGTCGAGCTGGCAGATCTCGACGGCCCGCTTCTCAAACATGTCTTTGAAGGCCTCTAGGTTCGTCACACGTTCGCCACTGGCCACGGGCGTGGTGAGTGCGGCATTGATCTTCGCCAGACCATCGACCGCCTCCGGCCAGCAGGGCTCCTCGAAGAAGTAGAGGCCGAAATCATCGAGCGCTTTGCCAAACTTCAGCCCCATGGCGGGTGATGGTCGTGCGTGGCAATCGACCATGATGTCGATGTCTGGCCCCACGGCATCGCGCATGGCCGCGACGGCTGCGGCGGCAGCGCGGATGGGTTTCATGCCCTCGATGGGCATGGTGCTGGGCACGGCCATACTTTTAAAGGCGGTGTAACCATCTGCCACGGCCTGCTGTGCCAGTTCGGCGAAGCGTTTCGCGTTGTCGGCGGGTGTTTGGTAAAAATCCTCCATCTTTCCACCGCCGAGGTGGCAATAGGTGCGCACCCAATCCCGCACGGGACCGCCAAAGACCTTGGAGAGTGGCATGTTGGCGACTTTGCCCACGATGTCCCACAGCGCGAGGTCGATGCCAGCGATGGCGGTGGCCCGGACGATGCCATGACCGTGCCAGAAGTGCTGCCGATACATCACCTGCCAGAGATATTCGACCCGAGTCGGGTCCTCGCCGATGAGCAGATGGGACATGTCTTCGATGGCCCCAACAATACTGCGCGTATGCCACTCCAGCGTGGCCTCACCCCAGCCGATGAGGCCGGGCTGATCCGTGACGACTTTGACGAAGACCCAGTTTCGCATCCGGGCGTGGCAAACGAGGGTTTCGATGGCGGTGATTTTCATGATGGAGTTGTACCTGGCATTTCGCGGTCCTCTTTCCCATTGCCGGCGGCGATTTTGATAGCGGACTTCTTCAGGATGCCTTTTTCGAGGACATTGATGCCATAGCAGCGTGTCTGGCATAAACCGCAGCCCACGCATTTGTCCGCGAGGACGACAGGAGCGACAAAGCCGCTGTCTTCGATGGGATTGCCCGCCGCGTCCATCTGGGTGTGGACTTGCACGAACTCGATGGCGTTGTAGCCAGCGGCTGTGCAGTCGTCCACGCAGAGCTGGCAGGCCTCTTTGCCCGCATGTGGCAGGCAGGTTTGCAGATTCAGCTCGGCCAAAGCCATGCGTGTTTTCTTCTTTACCTCTAGCGGCAGTGGCTGGATGGCACCTGTGGGGCAAACTTGGCCGCAAGCATTGCAGCTAGACTCACAACCTGCCCAGTCGGCCTTCACCATGGGTGTCCACAGGCCTACCAGGCCCTGCTCGAAGCCTTCTGCGTGAAGGACGTTGTTCGGGCAGGCTTTGAAGCACTCACCACAACGAATGCACATTTGCAGAAACTCCTTTTCCGGCACGCTGCCCGGCGGACGCACAGGGCGAAACGCCGCCGGATTGTCCAAATCGGCTCCCCACAGGCCTGATGCGGCTTTTGCAGCGGCACCGCCTGTGACGGCTAGCGCACTGCCAGTGGCGAGCGATACAAAACCACGTCTGCCGAGAGGTGTCTCGTGCGTGGGTGGTTCGTTGCGATTTTTGAGGTTCATCACGTCCCAGCGGTCCACGAACTTGATCGAGAGGCTCGGGCATACGCCGCCGCAGGTCTGACACAGGGTGCAGTCGGACACGCGTGTGGTGAAGTCCGGCTTGATGGCGTCAAAGGGGCAGATGTCCACGCATTTGCGGCATTTGATGCAGGTGTCCTCTACCTTGCGCTCGGTCACACGGAAAAGATTGGCCACGGAAAACACCGCACCGCTGGGACAGACGTATTTGCACCAAAAACGCGGGCGAAGCAGTCCCAAGCCGAGTACGCCGAGAAAGAGCAAAATCGAAATGCCATGCCCGGCATGAAATGGCACCACGAGATGCCAGCCGCGTAGAAAACCCGTCTGCAATGGTTCACCGAGGAAAAGCAGGCCCCGCGTGATCACCGGAATGGCGGCAAAAAAGCCGCTGATGAGCACACCACCTGCGGCTGCCACCAGAGTGCCGAAAAGGAGGTAGTATTTGATGTGAACCCACCAGCCCTCCCCTTTTACGCGAAAGCGCCGAACGCGGCGTCCGACGAGCCAGTCAAACAAGTCGATGAGCGAGCCCAATGGACATAAGTAACCACAAAAGCCGCGAGGGATTATTAGGCACCCCAGTAGGATGATCCCAGCACTGAGCAGAGAGTAAATCCAGCTCCGCGATGCGATGGCAGTGCTCAGACTCACCAGTGGATCGATCCGCAGAAAAAGATCTGCAGGCAGTACGGCCTCTTTTTGAGCCAAATCATCGGTGTAATGCGAGGGCCATGGTTTTTCGCCTGCAAGCAGGGCATCCAGCGCGGACTCAGTGGCGGGCGCTTCATCTGTCGAGGCTGGTTTGGCCGTATAGGGCCAGCATACATAAAAAAACGAGACTAGGAACGTCACGAGGCAAATCGCCTGAATCAGCCGCCGTAGGGGTGCGGAGGCCATCGTCGGCCCGATCCGCTCTAAAATGCGTCGCGCTTTCCCAGGCGGCTTGCGATCCGCCTTTTTCGCTCGTTTGAGCGTAGGGAGATAGTGGTTGAGGCGCATGGAAGAACCGTGGTGCGGAAAGCGAGATGTGTGAGCGGCCTAGTGCGGAGCACAAGGTCGCAGTTTTCTCATCCAACACAGCTTCTCTACGCCTTAATGTGAAACACGAAGTGCCGCATCGAGAACTTTTGACGGAGGCGCGGCGAAGTGACGCCGATTCATCTTAAGGCTCGATGACCGATGTCTGCCCATTCCCACTATGAGTCTACGAAGTCAAAAAATGCGATCGTAGGCAGCATTTACTTCTTCGCCTCAGCAGCGGGCGGAGAGGTGGGTGCAGGAGCAGGCTTGAGTTCGACTTTAGGTGCCTCCGGGAGCGGGGCTTTGTCCTTGATCACATTAGCGGCGGATGTGGCGCTGACAGGCGGGGTGGTGACCGTGATGGGGGCGGAGGTAGCGCTGGCTGGCGGCGGCACGGAGCTAGTGGGGGCCGCTGGGGGTGGTGCTGAAGAGGAGGGCATCAGGCCGGGAATGGTACCAGGAGTGAGACCGGGGATGACGGGCTGGGTGGGCTCTTTGGGGGACTCGTCTTTTTTCTCCGTCAGGATTTCGGAGCGCTTCTTGAAGATGGTATTGATGGTGTATTCGCTGACTTGGTAAACCCAGCCGTCGAAGCCTTTTTCTTTAGCGAGCTTGTCTTCGAGTTCTTTTTTGGTTTTGGCGAAGGCCTCGTCCGCTTTCTTTTTGTCTTCTTCTTTTTCGTCTTTCACGGCGGGGCGCTTATCGGCGATCTTGGCGGTGGTGGTGACGATCATGAAGTATTTGTCCGCGCCATCGACGGCTTTTTTGGCGGCCTGGATGGTGTAGGTGAAGCCGTCAAAGGTGGTGATCACGGCTTTGACGGAGTCCTTCATGGTTTCAGCGGCTTTTTCCTTCGGCTGGACGTCATCAAACTGTGGGGCACTGAGGAAGCTGGCGACAGAGGCTTTGCCGTTGTCGAGACTCTCTCCTGCCTTGGCACCTTCGAGGGTGAAGTCGGCGTCGGATTCGGCCTTTTTCGAGACTTTCCAGGAGTCTTCAGGTTTGGCGGCGATGACCTCTAGGCTCTGGATATTGGCGACGTTGACAAAGTCCTTCAAAAGCCAGGCAGCGGGATCATTGGCGAGGCCTTCGTATTGATTGGCGACTTCGTAGATGTTTGTGTCGTCTTTGAGGCGGATGAAGCGATTGCCAGTGGGGCCACCGCCGAACATGGCCATTTGGTCATTGGAGCCCCCGGAGGAATTGACTTTGCCACCGAGCACCATGCTATGCTTCACCCCGCCAGTGTCGTCATGCAGCTCGACGAGTGTACCGACACCATAGGCTGTGGCATCGCCAGGCGAGTTGACGCCGATTTTGCCCCAGGAGTCTTTACCGACGCGACGTGCGGCTTTGACCTTTTCAAAGCGGAGGGACATGAGCTGCTCTTGGAGCTTCTCTTTGTTGGCGGGGTAGCCACCACGCTCGGCGACGACCCAGCGGTCGCCTTTGACCTCGATGGTGGTCTCTTTTTTGTCCTCTTTGAGGTGGAGTTTTTTGATGCCGTTGATATCGAGCTCTTCAATGAGCAGCTCGCGATGCTTGGCGCTGCCTGTGGAGCGATTGAGGCGTGAGTTGCGCTCGTTGCTCTGGTAATAGGCGATGGCGAGGATGCCGGCGAGGACGATGAGGAGGGTGAGTATCTTCTTCATGACGGAAAGCGGGGGCGGAGAGCTATGGGCGTAGGGCGAAGAGTGGGGGGAGATGGAATGAGTATCTCGGTGACTCGGTTTTCGGACCTTCTGGCTGGGGATCAGGCGGCGGCGGTAGCGGCGCGGCGCTGCATGGCGAGGAGGAGACCAATGATGAGCAAAAGAAGTGGGACAGCGATGATGTTGAGCACCTTGAGCCAGGTCTTGTTCTGCTCGACTTCCTTATTGACGTCTTTTTTGATTTTGCGGACTTCGAGCTCGATGTTGCGAGAGTTTTTCTCCATTTCCTTGATGTTGGCCATAGTGGCGTTGTCGATGAGGATTTGGCCTTTTTTCAGATCGAGCTGAGGACGGGCTTTGCTGAGCTGTTCGGCGATTTTTTGACGATCCGCTTCGAGTGCGACGAGTTTTGGGCGGTATTTCTCTTCCACCGTCTCACGCATTTCCTTGAGCTTGGAGAAGGGACGGACGGGGGACTTGCGATTACGGACTTGGACGAGGTCACCGCCACCGGCGATGATTTCGACGGCGTTGAGAATCATGGGGAGATTGCCGCCATTGCTAACGAGTCCCACACCTAGCTCACCCTGACGCAGGCTGAAGGCATCATAGAGCATGTCGGAGTCGGAGAATAGGATGACGTTGCGCTCGCTGTCTTTGGATTCTTTGAGGGAACCGTCGTCTTTCTTAGGCTCAGTGGCGGCGGCTGCGGGCTTCGGTGTAGCGGGTGCAGCAGGAGCTGGAGTGATGGCGGCTGGGGCTGATGTCGCTGGAACGGCGACGGGGGGCGTGGTGGCGGTTGCAGGAGCCGGAGCAGAGGCCGCAGCGGGAGTCGGAGTCGGAGTCGGAGTCGGAGTCGGAGCGGGAGTAGGATTGGATGCGGCAGGAGAGGTAGCATCCTGTTCGGCACCGCCAGTTTCTTTGGGAGCGGCGGGGGCGGCGGGTTTGCCGTTGGGGAAGGCGCTTTTGAATTTGCCGTGGAGACGGACGCCTAGGATTTGCTTTTTGCCACTGGGGGTGAAGCTGGTGAGATCTTCGCGGCGGAGTTTTTCAGCGGCGGCTTGGTCGATGAGCTCGGATGTCTCCGAGCTGGTGGCGAGGGTGATGGCATCGATGCCTTCTTTTTTATCGACTCCAAAGGAGCCTGCACCCATGAGAGTGAGGGATTGCAGGCCCGTGGTGAAGCGATCGTCTGCATTCAGCGACTTGGCGGGGATCTGGAGCGCGGTAGGATTGATGCGGCCCTGGATCATGCCGCGGTAGTTCATGTCGGCGACGATCTGGTCTTTTTTGTAGTTGATGCCCCAGGCTTTAAAAAGGGTCGCCAAATCGGAGGTGTTATTGACCATCTGTCCAGGCTGACCTGTCATGGGATTCTGCTGACCGCTGTAAGCTTGTGCGAGGAGACTCTGTGAATCGACAAAGGCGATGACGTTACCACCGCCGAGGAGGTATTGGTCGATGGCGTATTCGGTGCTCTCCGTGATGTCAGCAGGGTGAATGAGGATGAGGACGGTGATGTCACTGTCGACCTTGTCGGTGGCGAGGGGGACCTCACGCACCTCGTAATCGGCACGGAGCTGCTGGATGACGGCCCAGGGCTCTTGGCCACGCTGGCGCTGCATCATGTACATGGGAGAGCCACCGATGGGCATGGCACTCATGTAGCCGACGATGGTCTTGGCGGGCTTGATCACCTTTGCGACAGCACGGGAGACTTCATATTCCAGGGCGGTCGCATCATCAGGGCTGAGAAAGGGGAGGACTTCTTTCCGATCGAGGCACTGAATGGTCATGCCGAGGTAGATGTTATCTCCCTCTTGATTGACCTGCATGCCACGGACTTCGTCTTCCTTGGCCTTGTCTTCATCATCCGTGTCTGGATTCGGGTGGATGACCTCGAGACTGACATTGCCGCCACTTTGTTTTTCATATTCCAGCAGCAGGTCTTCGATGTTGCGAGAATGGGGTTTCAGCACATTGGGCATGACGCGGTCGTCATTGGTCGCATAGAATTTGATGGTGACAGGCTCATCCGCATTGATGCGGCTGAGGATGTTCTTTGTGCCGGGGGAGAGGGTGAAGAGACCGTCCTCTGTGAGATCGACGCGGAAGTTTCCGAAACCGATGCCGCCGACGAGGTAGTTCACGGCGACGATGACGGCGATGACGAGCAGGGCGGTGATGCCGAGAGTGGCTGTCTTATTGGAAGCGCTCATGCAGGTGAGAGATTGAGAATTAAAGAATGAAAAAGGGTAAGTTCGAAGAGTGGTTCACGATCAAGCACGCTTGGAGCGGAGGCCCAGATCGGTGATGAACAGGGCACCAATGATGACGGAGAGGAAGTAAAGCACGTCGCGGAAGACGAAGATGCCCTTGGTCATTTCAAAGAAGTGATCCATGAAGCTGAAATAGCTGATGAAGCGCACCACACTCTCCCAGCCAGCGGGGACGAAGTTCACAATGGCCTGGGTAAAGCCAGGATCGCCGATGAGGGCGATGCCGAGGCAGAAAGCCACGCTGATGATGAAACACACCACCTGGCTGCGGGTGATGGCGCTGATGGCGGAGGTCACTGCGAGGCAGGCCAGAGCGTACAGATAGCTGGCGACGTATCCGCTGATGATCGGGCCCGTATCAGGCTCTCCGAGCCAGCAGACGGTGATCACGACGGTGCAAGTGAGGGCCAGCGCGATGAGCCAGACAAATGCCGCCGCGAAGAATTTCCCCAAAATGGCCTGCCAGGGGGAGACGGGCATGGTCATGAGCAGCTCGATGGTGCCGAGGCGATGCTCCTCCGACCACAAACGCATGCCCACAGCGGGAGCGAGCACGGTGTAGATCCACGGATGCCACACGAAAAAGCGGGAGGACAGCGAGACGTCATCGCTATCGAGGATGCGTGAGAAGAAGAACGTGAAGCCCATCGTGGTCAGCAAAAAGATGATCACGATGACGTAGAGCACGGGCGAATTGAAGTAGCCGAGGAACTCGCGTTTGAAGACGGCGAGGGTATTGTCGATGTCGCGTTTAGTCATGAGCGGAATATCGAGGGGTTGGAGTGGTTGGTTGGAAAGAAAAAAGAGTGGGCGGTGAGGGAGGCACGATCAGGCGTGTTTCTTCTCGGTATCGCTGCGGGTGACGCTGCGGAAGACTTCATCGAGGCTGTTGCAGCCGGGGACGAGCTTGCGGAGTTGCTCGGGGGTGCCATCGGCCACCACTTTGCCGCGGTCGATGATCATCGCACGGGAGCAGGCGGCATCGACTTCCTCCAGGATGTGGGTGGAGAAGATGATGGCCTTATTCTGGCCCATGCGCTTGATCATGCTGCGCACCTCATGCTTTTGATTTGGATCGAGGCCGTCGGTGGGCTCATCCAGGATGAGCACCTCTGGGTCATGGATGATGCTCTGGGCGAAGCAGGTGCGGTGGCGGTAGCCTTTGGAAAGCGTATCCACACTTTGATTCCGCACGCGGTCCAGGAAGCAGAGATCGAGCACGCGGTCGATGGCCTTCGTCTTCGCCGCGCCGTGGATGCCGCGCAGCTCCGCGCAGAAGCCCAGGAAGCTAGAAACCGTCATATCGGAGTACAGCGGCGCATTTTCCGGCAGGTAGCCCAGGATTTGCTTCGCCTTCTCGGGCTCTTCCAGCATGTCGATACCACCGAGGCTCACCGAGCCAGCCGTAGGGCGGAAATAGCCAGTGACCATACGCATCGTGGTCGATTTGCCCGCGCCGTTCGGGCCGAGGAAGCCGAGTACTTCGCCTTTTTCGACTTTGAATGACACGTCATCGACGGCCACCTTCGAGCCGAACTCTTTTCGGAGATTCTTCACCTGGATCATAGATCGTGGGGTTGGATGGGATTTGGGGGTTGGAGAGATGGTTGAAGTGACACGCTGTCGTGGCGGGTCAAAAAATCTCGCCAGCCAGCGGACGCTTAGAAACGCGGGCGGGCTTATAGATGGAGAGGCAGGCTTCTCAACTGAAAAATTGTGCCTACCATGTAAATGCATGCCCTGAGCGATCCAGGACCCCAGTTCGAGCCCGCCTCCCCCGTCCAGAGCCATCTCCAAGTCCCTCTTTCCTCGAAAATGGGGCTCTGCGACACTAATAAGCCGGGTTTATAGTCAGTAACCGTGAATCCGCAGAACTCATCTTCGTGATAGGTGTCTCAAAACGACAGCAACCGTAGCCATCGAAGGAAATCCGCCGGAGTGAAATCAATCCTTCGTCGCCTGCATCGAAGTCGGCGAACACACTGCCGCCCTGTAAAGAAAAGCAAAAGTGACAGGGACGCGTCGGCATCACCGGAAATGTCTCGACTGCAATACTCATATAGCCTCTCTGATCAGGCGACGACGAGCGCAAGACGTTGCTGACACGCCAGATAGCCTTCGAGCCGTTTTACTGCATCCGTTTTGTTGGGCCTTGGCGGTGATTTGGCGGCTGTCCATGGTGTTATTTCTGGTCGTCCAAGTAAATGGCGCGTGACTCTGGAACAGATGACTCATCAATGATGATCTGGCCCGGGCTGGCCCCGTGAGATGAAGCCTCATCCATGCCGGATCGGCCATAGCCACCCGAAACCGCGATGGACGAAACGAAGGAACTGAAAATCCATAGTCCGGCAATTGTCAGGCAGCAAACAAAGCCAACAACACCGACCCACGCACGAGGAGCCAACAACCAGATGCGCGGCCCAAGAATGGGCAATGTAACCTGGTGGTGTATCTGAACCGATGCTGCCATCGCTACGGGAAAACCCGGCTCAACCTGTGAATCAATGTCCGCCTTCACACTAGCCAAAGCGTCATCCAATGAGTTCTGAAGCTCCGCATCGGTCTGCGGCTTGTAGAGTATCATCAACCAAAAAGACACTGTGATTGGAACCAGTAATGCCAATCCCAGTAAACATGTTGCGAGCTTCGTTGACAGCATGGCGTGCGTATTAGTTGGCCAACGACTAACCGCTGGCACCGCAGTGGCGGCGGAGGGCGTTGGAAGCTGGGTTGAGGTTGAAGTGTGAGTGAAGCATGGAAAAAGCGAAAGTCGCCACTGCGGTTGCCAGCCGCGCCTTCGGCCCTCGGTTTACGGCGACTCGGTAGCATGGCCTCGGATGATGTCGAGACGATTGGGTGGTGCGTCCGGGGCAAGAAAGTCAGGGATGGTCGATGGGGTGCGCCGTGGGCGCTTCAAGAACTCTACGGGCCACTCTGCAATCCGCTCCGTGGTGACATGAACATACTCACCGGGAGAAACTTCGTTGATGTGCTCGCGCTGCAATATGAGAACCAATGGCTCCTCCGCCCCGGTGATGGCCTCCGAGCACTGCAAAGCTTCCTCATAGGTGGCGAAGGTATAGAAATAGTCGTTCCCTTCATCCTCGTCGGGTGCTCCTCGCTCAGGGTGACACCAGACTCGATACTCCAGCACCTCATCCCAAACGTAGCCACCGCCTGCTCCCGCTGTCGCAGGATAAGAACCTACCTTCTCGGCATCAACTGCATCAGGATAGTTGGGCATTGCACTGTTTGTGGGCCTAACGTTGTTTAGTCACAATAAACTATGGGCGAATCTGATTCCTTCACCGTTATCTGTGGACGAGCCGGTCCGAGACTAGCCAGCCGCTCTTCCTTTGGCAAGCAACGGCTTCTCCATCGCATGAGGCATGCGGGCCTTCCCTTCCAAGTTTTCGAGGGTGGTGTGGGAAGGGTGACAGGCGCAATCCTGTCAACTCCACTCGATTCGGCCTCTTGTTGTCGTGGTGTCTGTGGTGATGGGTCATATGTCAACGAGCTTGGCACCCGCCGAGCGACAGCGCTCGATCAAGAACTCTAGGGCCTCTGGAGTGATTTGCGCTAATGGAATGGTGGAATATGCCGATCCTCGGAATCCAATAAACATAAGATCCCGGTAGCGCCTCAACTCTGAAATGGCAGACCATGACAATGACATCGTTCCGAGTGGGCTTGTGGCTGCAATGTGTGAGTCTGTCAGTGAGTAGCTGGCCCGACCATCTGAGATCGACGCCAACTTAGCCTGTGAACGACGAAGACCTACAAAGTAGGCTCCGACATAGATCAATATGGTAAATGACATTATCGTCAGCGCGATGATCGACACCGTGGTGAATCGGCCAGACCAAAGATCAACAACAACGGCGGCGGCAAGTAGTCCAAAGGCTATCGCGAGTCTGCCGACACGGTGAGCGCGAAAGAACCACGCTCTCCAGGCGATTCTCATCATCGAAGGTTCAATCTGAACGTCAAAATTGTGCATCAGGCGGCAATGGACTCTGTTTCTTGGCCGACTCAAGCGTAGCCACCGTCGCCCGAGGGAGCGGGTGGATGCGCGAGGATCATTCGGGTTAAGGTGAGCATGGAAAAAAGAAAGAGAGGACAGTGGTTGGCTACCGCGCTTTAATGTTCGGCTTTCCAAGGACGGGCTGTATGGCAACGAACTCCGGATCGGCATCTGAATCCCACGGATAACACCCATCAAAAGCAGACGGCCATACGACCTGAAAGACAGGAAACTCTTCCTCGCCGTAATATCGCATAGCTAACAAACAATACTCTGCGAATGTCGATCTAAGAACCTCAACAAACAGGACATCGCAGTCCACAAGAAGCTCGTCGGTTGGTTCTGAAAGATCGAATGGCGTGCCTTCACGAGCCTTAAGGGCGATGTCTGAAAGTAGCCCAGCAGCTCTCGCTGGCGGAAGCCCGAATACGATCAGCTCGGGATGAGCATAGGACTTGTAGAGACCTGTAGTATAAGAAAACTGAGGGGGATCGCCCACTACCGACATGGTCGAAAATCCGTCCTCGTCGATCCTCCGAACATGGTCATCGAAAAAGGCTTTCTTATCAGAATCTGAGATCATTTGGTGGTAGCGTGGTTTTCTGGCCTAACGGCTCGGATCAGGCGGCGGCGAGCGCAAGACGATGCGGACACGACAGATAGCCTTCGAGCCGTTGCCTGTATCCATTTCGCCCTGGTATGGGCAATGTTGCAGCGAAATCGGAGAGGCTTTCATACGTTTTGGATTGGCTGTTCGGTTTTCGCTGTAATGACCTCCAAACTCTGCGAGATTTTCACATATCCGCACAAAGGCATTCGAAGTCTCTGCTGTGAGGATTGAGCATAGAGCGTCTCAAAACCAAATGGCTTCGTGATGACCCATCTCTCAAAGCGATCAATCCTGCCGCTGGCGTCCTCAACGCACAATACATCTGACTCGAACCAAAAACGACTTGGCAATGAGTCACACTCAAAAAATGCGCTCACTCCGGTAACCAGTAGGACACCCGTGATATTCTGCGCGAAGTTGGCTAGGTCGAAATCGTTGCGATCGAGGAAAAGTCGCAGCACAAGAAAGGCCAATGCGGCCCGTGAGAATACCCACCCGAAGAGTAGGGATCTGTAACGTTTGGAATGGATTACGATCATCTTGGGTTGGCCGACGTTGTTTAGTCACAATAAACTGTGGGCGGATCTGATTCGTTCACCGTTATCTGCGGACGAACCGGTCCGAGACTAGCCAGACGCTCTCCCTTTGGCAAGCAACGGCTTGTCCATCGCATGCGGCATGCGAGCTCTTCCTCCCAAATTTCGGGGGTGGCGTGGTTATCGCCGTCACCATGCCTTCCGGTATTCGCTGCCGGACCTGGACTGCCTCTGCCATCCTATCGTCCGGCGGATCGTCCAAATGTCATAGTCAGGTGGATTCATGAGCCAGCTTCATCGTTGTGTCGTTCGGAAGGCAATCTGGCACAAAAAGCCGCCGGGGTGAATCCGGCGGCTAAGTAGGGGGATTGGGGGGCTTTTTCGGCGGTCAGGTCACAGGCGCTTCACGCGGAAGTTGCGGAAGGCGACGGGGTCGTTGTGGCCAGCGAAGCCGATGTGGCCGGTTTTGTTCGCGATGCCTTTGGGGATCACTTTGTGGCCGGTGAGATCGACTTTATCGAGGTCGGCCTCAAGGATACGCGTGCCGTTGAGGGTGACTTTGATCTTGTTGCCACGGATTTCGATTTCTTCGAAGTTCCACTGGCCTGCGGGGCGGAGGAAGCCGGGCTTGGCTCCAACGAGGTGATAGACGGAGCCGTGGTATTGATACTCCTTCAGCTCTTTGCCGGGGTGGGCTTTGTTGTAGCCGTCGTTGTCGATGACTTGGATTTCCAGGCCGTCTGAGGCGCTGTGCCCGCCCACGGGGGTGCGGAGGGCGATGCCGTTGTTGCAGCCTTCGGGGATCTGGACTTCAAAGCGGATGATGCAGTCGGTGTATTGTTCTTTGCTGAGGAGGTCGCCGCCTTTGCCTTTTTTGCAGACGATGGCTCCATCGACGACTTCGTAGTTCTGCACGGCTCCCTGCCAGTTGCTGAGGTCGATGCCGTTGTCGAGGCGGGTGAAGCCCTCCTCCGCCCAGTTGCCGCCCAGGGTGGTATTGGATTCTTCGGCGGTGATTTCGCGGATGAAGACGTTGCGCCAGCGGATTTCGCTGCCGTGGGTCTGGAGCTGGATGGGGCCACGGGCAAAGGTGGGGTCTGGGATCCAATTGGCAGGTGCAGCGGGTGCGGCTCCTTTTTTGTCGTCTTTTTTGCCGTAGGCGAGGTAGCCGGCTTTGCGATTGGCAAAGAAGTTTTCCAGCACGGCATTCTTGACGATGACTTCGCCATTGAGCGTGACGGTGGCACGTTCGCCGATCATTTTGACGTGAAAGGTGTTCCACTCGCCGATGGGCTTATCCATGAGCTTGAGCGGGTTTTTGCCTTCGGGGCTCTTGTTGTTCCAGAGGCCGCCAGAGCCGAATTGCTTGCCCAGGGAGAGTGCTTTTTCGTCTTTTTCAGTGAAATCCCAGATCTGCACCTGGGGGATGCCGCGCAGGTAGATGCCGCTGTCGCCGAGGGGGAGCATCTTGTAGTCCACCCAGAGCTCGAAGTCGCCGTAGTCCTTGTCGGTGGTGAGGTAGAGGCCTTTGCCGTCATTGACGAGCTCGCCGTTCTCGACTTTCCAGTGGGCGTGGATGTGGTCGCCTTTGTCGTTGCCTTTGGCGTCTTTGAGCCCGCCTTCGATGGAGTGCTTCCGGTATTCGGCTCGCTGCTCAGGCGTCATTTTGGCGAGGTCCGTGGGATCTTGCGTGCCCCAGCCATACCAGCCTGCGAGGTCCTTGCCATTGAAGAGGGCGGTGAATCCGGCTGGAGGCGTGTTGTTTTCCGCAAAGGCACTAATCGAGGCCGTGGCGAGAGCTAGGAGCAGGGTGAGCTGTGTTTTCATGGATGGGGGAATGAATCAGAACGAGGCATGAGTCGGAGGAAGTCGTGTTCATCTTTCACCCGCAGGAGAAAGAGTGGCGGAGAGTTTCCTCTCGACACCTCGGGGCCATGCGTGGAGGTTTTTGACGCATGAAAATACCTTCCCGTGCTCTTTCCGCCTACCTGCTGCTCTCGCTGACTTCCTATCTGCCAGCGCAACAGCCAGCGTCTGCCCCACCCGCTCCTGCTGCTCCAGCCCAGACACCTACGGCACCGTCGGCCCCCGAGTCACCCGAGCAAATCCGTGCTGAGGCGACCAAGACCGCCCAGGAGATACTCCAGCAGATGTTTAATCCGTCCATCCCCCTAGAGGAGCTCGAAAAGCTGGCCAAAGATGCGAACAAAATGGGGGTGCCACGCCAGCAGATCATCGAAGCACGTCTGATCTATGGCCTGCGGAACCTGAATGTCCCCTATCTGCTGAAACTCCTCCCCGAGGCGGAGGTGCTGGCCAAAAACTTCGATCCAGCTCAATCTGCGGCCATCCCTAGTGCCGAGGCGGTGCAGTCCTTCATCGCCTACATTCATGCACTCAAAGCGAAGGGCGACGGGAACAAGGATGAATTCAAAAAACACATCCTCGAAGCCATCTGGCTACAGCCCTCACAGGCCCCCGTTTTTATCCAGACCATCGAGTCGCATCGGCGTGAGATCAAAATGGCCACGCTGAAAGTGGACATGGCGCTACCGATCGTCACCTCCATGGGAGAGACGACGACGCTGGGTGATCTCGTGCATGGAAAAAAAGCGGTGCTCATCGACTTCTGGGCCTCGTGGTGTGGCCCCTGCATGCAGCTCATGCCTACCCTGAAAAAAGAGGCGGAGGAACTGGCGAAGTACGGCATCGCAGTGATCGCGATGAATAAAGATGATGAGGTGGCGGAAACCATCGCCGAGCGCATTCGCAAAGAGCAGGACATGCACATCCCCTGGCTCATCGAGCCCAAAGAGCGGCCCTTCACCCAGCTCTTTGAAATCCAAACATTGCCACGCACTGTATTACTGAGCCCGGAGGGCAAGGTGCTCTTCAATGGCATGTTGCAAGACCCCGGCCTGTGGGCAGCGCTGAAAAAGATCAATAGCGCCATCGAACCCCCACATTGACGAGCCTCTCCCATGCCTCTCACGCTCGATATTTGCACCTTTGATCCAGGCTCCGGTGCCAAATCCCCGGCAGCCTACGCGGCGGAGGTGACGGAATGCGTAGAGACCGCTTGGGACAGCGGTGCAGACATGGTCCTGCTGCCAGAGTTCACCTGGATGGGGCTGGAGCCGCTGGTGGAGCCACCCACGCCCGCTGGAGTGGCCCGTGTCTTCTGGGGAGAGATCTATCCCACCCTGTGCTCCCTGCTGCGCAGGCCTGGAAAGGGCGTGGTCCTCGGGACGGCTCCCTTTTGGGATGCAGACCGCGCAGCATTGAAAAACCGTGCTCCAATCCTGCTCGACGAAAGCGATCTTTATCAGGACAAGCTGCACCTCACGCCCTGGGAGTCGATTTTCACGCCTGGAGATGCTCTGCGGCTGTTTGACTTCGGCGGAGTGCGCTTCGCTGTGGTGATCTGTTTGGACATCGAGATCGCCGAAATCAGTGCCCAGCTACGCGGACGCGGTGTGGACGTGGTGCTCGTGCCCAGCGCCACCGAGACGCTGCTGGGCGTGGAGCGCGTGGACCGCTGCGCCTCCGCACGGGCCGTGGAGCTAGGCTGCATCACCGCCGTGAGCCATCTCACTGGCGGTGCCCCCTCACAGCTCATCGACGAGAATGTAGGCCGCGCTGCCGTTTACTTTCCCTCACAGTCCCCCTTTGGCCATGAGCCACGCTGGATCGAGGGGCCCATCATCTCGCAGGGGCTCCAGAAGCAGCGCGTCATCATCGACAAGCATGCACTCGATCACATGCGCCGACTGACAGCGGAGACGAATCCATCCCTACTCGCTCGAACCGGAGATTTCACAGTGATCGATGTGGGGGAATGAGCTAGGCTCAACGCCCCTCATTTCGCTCCTGAGCGAGCGCTTTGGATACGGCATTGATGATGGCCTCACTGGTAATAGTGGCGCGGCTAGTGGCATCCACTTGTTTGACGCCTTGTTTGGCGATGATCTGCTCCGGCACATCACGCATGGAGGAGTAGTACTGCTTCTCTTTGTGTTGGGTGATTTGGACGCCTTCGATTTTTTTGCCACTCACCTTCACACTGACTTCCACTTGGCCTTCGTAACCGAGGCTGCTGTCTTTGTAGGTGCCATCAGCCACTTTGGACACGTCGGAGAGTTCGTAGAGCCGCAGGGCCTCAAGACTGGCCTGGGCACGGTTTTGTGTGCGCTTCAGGCGATCTGGTTTCTGGCCCGCAGGCGGCGGAGTGCTCACCACTTTCTCGTAGAGAGCTTTCGCCTGGGGGATACGACCAGCGAGGCGACAGGCATCTCCTGCTAAGAGCCATGCATCAGGGTCATTATATTCATCGGCCATTTCGAGAGCGCGGTCCGTCTCCTGCATGTCCCCGAGGAGCTTGATTGCGTTGAGCGTGAGATATTGCGACCGACCGATGAAATCGAGTGCCATCTGCTTGCTACCGAGACGCCAATAACACTCGGCCAGATGGATGCCCGGCGGATCATTGGCCGTGATTTCTGCCTGCTGCCACCACCAGGCGGCGCGGGCGTAGTCCTGAAAGAAGCGGAAGTGCATGTTCGCCAGCTCCTTGGTGGCGCGGGCTTTGAGAGCAGCGTCGGGCTTCGTCGCGAGCAGGTCGTGCATGAGCTTCACGCCTTCTTTCCAGCGGTTGGTGTTCGGATTGATGATGTCCCAGATGAATTGGCCGACATTCTTTTGGTTGTTCCAGCCCTGGGGTGGCTTCTCCGGCCAGGAGAGATCGAGTGTCTTGGGCAGATTCAGCCCTGTGGATTTCAGCCAATCCGGCTCAGAGGGTCCGACTGAGGAGATGAATGCTTTCACCTCCGCTGGAGTGCGCGTGGTGGGAGTTGCCGCGACCGCCGCCGCTGCACCGATCATGCTACGCACACCACCGACGGTGATGGCCCGCACGGTCGCATACGGCACTGTGCGCTGCGTCAGCTTGCCACTGAGCAAGAACTCCACTGTGAGGGTCTTTGCAGCAGCATCATTGGCGAGCACTTTGCCCTCTACTTTGGCACCACTGATGAGCTCGATTGTGTCCGCACGGCTTACCACCACCACGGTTAAGAAAAGGAGTATGGAGAGCGTCTTCATCCGATCAGGCGGCAAAAGGAAAGCCCGCTGTGGCATTGCGGCGGCCATTTTTGGTGATGAATAGCGCATCCGTGCCGGGAAAAGAATGCAGCAACTCCAGCCCTCGCTGTGGCCCGAGCACAAAGATAGCCGTGGAGAGTGCATCTGCCGTCATCGCATCCGGTGCAGCAATCGAGACACTGGCTAGCTCCATTGGCGACAGTCCGCTGTGAGGGTCAATGATGTGGTGGCGGCTGAAATCGCCGCTGAAAGCCGTCTCATAGTCGCCTGAGGTGGCTAGAGCACGGTCGGGCAGCTCGGCCATCGCGGCGAAGGCAGCTCGATCACGCGGATGCTGTATACCGATGCTCCACGGCCTACCACGCGGGCTCTGGCCCATGCCTGCGAGCTCGCCGGCATCGATCAGCGCATGCTGCACGCCGTGCTGCCGCAGCACCCGCAGAGCCGCATCCGTGGCGTAACCCTGGGCGATGCCATTGAGCGTGATGGCCATGCCTTTTTCCATCTGCACTCGCTCAGGGCTGATATGCACACGCTGCCAGCCCACCTTGGAAAGCACCGCCGCATCCGCTGCGGCACCTTTCAGTGCCCAAAGAGGCTGTACGGTCATATCAAAGGCTCCAGCGGACTTTTCAGCCATCTGTGCCGCAAAACGCAGTACCTCCAAAAACTGCGCATCCGGTGCTTCCAGCACGGAATGTCGATTCAGTCGGCAAATCTGGCTTTCAGGCCGGTAGAGGCTCATCACCGACTCGATCTGCTTTAGCTCGGCAAAGGCAGCTTTCAGCGCATGCTGTGCGGTGGCCTCATCCGCATGCAGTGCCGTGATCGAAACATTAGCGCCGAGTGCCTGGGACTGCTGTGTGACCTTCTTGAGCCCATCTTGCCAGCGCCACCACCCCGCTGCACCACAAGCCCCTGCCGCGAGTGCTAAAAAACGGCGACGGCCCGGCTGCGGAGGTGGTGAATGATTCATGCCCGGCCAGAACGTCGCCAAGGTGCCATTCGTTGCGCAAAATCCTTTCTGCATTTGCGCAGCGCCAAGAAGAGCACCTGACTGAACAGTGCAAAAAACGCCACACGGGTCGAATCCTAGAGCGATGCCCTTGAACTCATGCTTGACGGATTGGATGTGTGAAAGTCCCTTCGACGGTCAGTCTGGTCAGTCACCGCAGCTCGTACATACCTCTATCCCATTGCATGAAACCGAACCTCATTGTCCTTGCCTCACTCTTCCTCAGTTTCCCCCACTTACTGAGTGCACAAAATGCGGCGGACCTTCCCGGCTCCAAAGACCCCGCTGGGCTGAAACGCTATGAGGGCACGCGCACAACATTTTTTGAAGAAAAGGCCTTTGGCAGCTACACACTGCCTCTGGGAAAACTGACGAAAAAGTCGAACGTGAACATCTTTGCCAATAGTTTGGCGCTGGAGGGCAAAGTGACGAAAGTCACCTACATCAGTAACGATCCCAATCGCACGGCGCTGGAAGTCTTTCGGAACTACCAGAGCGAGCTCGCCGCAGGTGGCTGGGAGACGCTATGGACAGGCACGGGCGAGGAACTCAGTGCTGGCAAAGGCATTCTGTTTCGTTCTCTTTTTGCGGATCGCCCCGGTGGCACCTTTGCCCTTAGTCATCCTGGGGCCCAGTATTTAGCAGCGAAGAAAGGCAGCGCCCATCTGGCGCTGTTCGTCGCGAACTTCAAAGCAGGCACCGTGAACCCCAAGAGCCTACAACCGAAAGCGGGAGTGCCAGTGATCGCTATCGACCTGATCGAATCCAAGGACATGGAGGAAAAGATGGTGCTGGTCAAAGCGGAGGAAATGGCCTCTGGGATCATCCAGCAAGGTGTGGTAAACCTCTACGGCTTTCATTTCGACACCGCTTCCGCCACATTGAAGCCAGAGTCTGATGCCACACTTGATGAAGTGGCGAAGCTGCTCAAATCAGACCCCGCACTGCGCCTGCTCGTCGTCGGCCATACCGACATCGTGGGAAAATTCGAAGGCAATATCGAGCTGTCTAAAAACCGCGCAGCAGCAGTGGTATCCGCACTCACGCAGCGGCTCCCCGCTGCCGCCACCAGACTCACGCCCTGCGGCGTGGGCTATCAGTGCCCCATCGCCAGCAATGGCAGCGAAGAAGGCCGGGCGAAAAACCGCCGTGTCGCACTGGTGAAGGTGGAAAATTGAAAATCATGTTCCCGATCCATCACCGCTCCACCTCAGGAAAAGCGGGCCATCCGCATTGTGGATAATGCGCGTGGGCTGCATGCTCCGCCAGCGAGTCTTCTCACCTTGATACTGCAAAGCTCACTCAACCAACTCCCTCATGCCGAAACTCATCATCGCCCTCTTTTTCTTCGCGCTGCTGGTTATTGGCGTGCTGGCGACAGAGACGCGGATGCTGTTTTTCTGGCCAGGCTGTCTGCTGCTGGGTTTGGCGGGGCTACTCGCGGCTGTGCGGTGGCGGATCAAGCTGACCTTCCCGCCCTCGGACCTGTGTCTTGCCACGACACTGCTCTTTGCGCTGTATATCACGGCTCGGGCAATTTTTTCACCTGTGGCAGTGTGGGCGCGGGAGGATGTGTTCATCCTTTGCGCAGCCTTGGTAGCCTATTTGCTCACGGTGACGGCTTGCAGCCATCCGCGAGTGCGCATGGGCCTGATCTACGTGCTACTAGCACTCACGGTGGGGAATCTGGCCGTGGGCATGATTCATTTCAGTGGACATTGGGATTTCCACATCGTGCCAGGATTTGCACGCTTTGAGGGCTCTGGTGGTGCTGGACGTGTGGGCGGCTTTTATAACAATGCGAACCACCTCGCCTCGTTCCTCTCGATGGTGCTATTCATGTGCGCGGGCTGGATGCTCTTTGGTCGTGCAGGCACGGCCATGCGGCTGTTTCTGGGTTTTGTACTGCTCACCATCGCTACGGGGACGGCGCTGACAGTCAGCCGCGGAGCAGTACTGGGTGCAGCGGCAGGGGTGGCGGTCTTTGGCGTGTTGGGGCTGTGGATGGTGTGGCAGACCCAGCGGCATCTCTTTAAATGGATGCTCATCGGCGGCACGCTGCTGCTAGGACTCGGCACAGCAGTGCTGTGGAAGGTGAATGAGGAGATGCTCGTCCGGCGCACCCAGGAAAACTCCGCCACAAAGGACATCCGCAGTGTGATCTGGCCCTCTGCCGTAGCGCAGAATGCAGAAGCGCCACTCCTCGGTGCGGGCTCGCGCATGTTCTACTCTGGCTGTGTGCGCTACCGTGACCCACGCATGGCGGGCTACAACGGAGAGGCTCTTTTTGCCCACAATGAGTACCTTCAGATGCTCGCCGATTATGGCTGGATCGGGCTGCTACTGCTGGCCGCACTGGTGGCAGTGCATTTCATCCAAGGACTGCGCTTTTTGCATTGGTTCGCGCATCGGAAATTCATACGCACGGGCCAGCTCTCAGGCACGACACTGGCGCTGACTCTGGGCTCTCTAGCGGCCCTAGCAGCATCCTTCACGCATGCGATCGTGGAGTTTCACTGGCACATCCCAGCTGTGGCAGTCACGGGCGCGATTTTACTGGGTTTTTTGGCCAATCCGGGCTTCGATGCAGATGCGGACAGCTCACGCGGACCGCGCATGCCATGGGCCCGACTGGGGATGAAGCTAGCATCGCTCGCAGCATCTCTAGCGCTCGTTTTTTGCTCCCTGATCTGGGGCGCAGCTGATTACCACGCCGGGGTGTCCGCGGTGCTGAAGAGTAAAAAAGATGCCGCAGGTGCTCTGGAGCATCTGCTACGGGCGGGAGACATCGATCCACATAATGCGGAGGTTTTCTTCCTGCGTGGCGTGGCACATCTGGACCAGTGGAGCCCGACCAAGAGCGAATCCGAGCGCCACCGTCTGCTGGAGGCCGGTCTATCGGATCTACGCCGTGCCTGCGCACTCAATGCGCATCAATACCTCTACCAGCTAGCGCTATCGGATGCCCTGCGTGCCACTGGGCACATGGAGGAGGCGCTTTCCGCCATCCACCGCGCCATGGACCTCGCGCCACTGTATGAGGAGCCGCGTGTGGCACTGGCCATCTATCTACACTCCCTGCGTCGCTATGAAGAGGCTGAAATGGCCTGCCTGTGGGCCATGAAGGCACGGGCCATGAATCCCACCGGCACCGCGAACTGGAATACCGAGCACGAGCTCCTACTGCGCGACACCGCCTACGCTGCACTTCAGCAAAGCAGAGCTGCTGTGCGATGAGCACTCAGTCCACAAAGAGCATCTCATTCCCGGCTAGCAGCGCCTGTGTGTAGTGTGTCCAGGCGGTGATGTCCCCTTCCCTACCAGCGAGGAATTGGCGGGATACACGCTGCTCCATAGCAGTCGGCTCACGCTGGAAGAGGCGGGCATAAACATCTGTGTATGGCCGCTTCATCGCCCAGCGGGCCAAGACCACAGCTTGTTCCTGCATGAAGGGCGAATTGAGCGCAAAGAGGCCCTGGAGCGGCGTGATCGTCTCGCTACGCCAGGGATTATGCGCACCTGGGTCTGGCACGTCATGGATGCGTAGCATCGGGTCCATATCCTGGCGGTCTGAGGCACCGTAGAGTGAGCGACGGAGGTTTTTCAGATCGCTGATGTCGCCTGCGGGACCACCGGGAGTGAGATCGAGCGTGCCCGTGGCACTCAGGATGGCATCACGCCATGCCTCCCAGTCCAGTCGGCGGCGCGGCATGCGTGCAAAGAGCTTGTTCTCGGGGTCACGCAGCTCTGAGGCCGCAGCGACACTGCTCTGCTGCCACGTCGCGGAATTTAAAATCTCGCGGTGCAGCCATTTCAGTGACCAACCGTTCTCGATGAAGCGTCCAGCCAGATCATCGAGCAGTTCTGGATGCGTCGGTGCCTCACCCAGATTCCCGAACTCACTAGGTGTATCGACCAGTCCCCGCCCGAAGTGGTGCTTCCACACACGATTGACCATCACACGAGCTGTCAGTGGCGCTGCGTCTTCGATGAGTGCCTTTGCCAGCTCCAATCGGCCACTGCCGGTGGAAAACTTACGCGGCAGCCCGCTTTTCGATGGAAAGGCGCTCAGGAAGCGCCGTGGCACCACATCGCCGGTGTCGTTCGGATTGCCACGATTCTGCATTTCCAGATCGCGGGCCATACCGGCCCTGTAATCGAGTTTGGAGCCATGTTCCTTCTCTTTATGGACGACAAAGAGAGCTGCATCCTCGACAGCATTGGCCATGAGCATGTTGTAGTGCGGCGTTTGAGCCTTCAGAGCGGCGATTTGCGCCTCTAGCCTCTTTTTTTCCGCAGCGGGATCTTGGGGCTTTTTCTTCGCGAGGTCTTTGATCTGCTTTTCCAGAGCGGCGACCTGCGTGCGGGCTTTTTCGACCGGTTTCCACATCTCATCACCCATCGTCGGCACCTCACCCAGCTTCACCGAAGCGAAGACACCTGCCAGGGCATAATAATCCTGCGCAGAGATCGGATCGGACTTGTGATCATGACACCGGGCACAGGCCAGCGTGAGGCCTAAAAACGTGCGACCGATCGCATCGACATGTTCTTCCCATTCATCTGCGACGGTGGTCTTGATGATCTCTGGCGGGAGCTGCAGTTCCTTAAAATACGTGGGACTCAGGCCGATGAAACCCAACGCGACGCGATCCGCAGGACCACACTCCGGCAGGTAATCCGTCGCAAGTTGTCGCAGGATGAAGCGATCATACGGCATGTCTTCATTGAGTGACTTCACCACCCAGTCGCGGTAGAGGTAGGCATACTTCGTCGAGTCAAGCCAGTCCGGTGTACGGTCTGTGTAGCGAGCTAGATCCAGCCAGTGCCGCGCCCAGCGCTCACCATAATGCGGAGAGGCGAGGTATTTCTCCAGCGGATTCGCCGTGGCAGACTGCGGGCTCCCATCCGGCGGCAATCCCGTGAGATCAAAGGCCATTCTGCGTTGCAGGACGCGATCTGTGGCCCTCGGGGCGGGCTCCATGCCTGCGGCCTCCATTTTCGCCAAAATGTAGTAGTCTAGGCGGCTCTGTGGCCACGCATGGTTCTTCACACTCGGCAGCTCCGTCCGCCGCAGCGGAGCGAAAGACCACGGCACAGGCCTAGGACCAGCGTCCTTGGCGAGCACTGGCCCACAGAGGCATAAAAGGAGCAAAGAGATGCGCAACATACCCTCTTACTACGGAGCCAAAACGCCACTCTAGGCAGTGTTCTGGAAATGATCACGTCGCGGCCACCCAGCGCTGCCAGAGACGGAGCAGCGGACACACCGCCACAAAAGCCAGCGCCAGCCATGGCTCACGGCTGGAGATGAAAAGCGCATCGACCAGCACGATGCCCGCCAGCAGCCAACCCACGCCGTCATCGACTTTCCCTGCTCGCAGATGCAGCAGCGCATAGAGGACGAGCACCAGCAGCGCCAGCCACACCGGCACAAAGACATCCAGATGCCGCAGCGCTCCCGTCCCCATCACCACCAGCGCCCACACCAGCGGGGCAAATAGCAGCACACTCCACCATCCACCGCGTGAGCGTGCGGCCAGACTCAGCGCCACGATGTACACCCCCAGCAGCAGACTTTGCGCCAGTACCTGACCACCCAGCGCAGAGGCTACACACAGATACAGCAGCGTGCGACAGGCCCCCATCACCACCACCGATCCAGCCCAGGGCTTGTGATACAGATCATAAAACAAAATCGCTCCGATCAATGCCAGCGTCATCCATAGCCCGGCCCCGCACCACACAGCCAGACCAGCGCCACCCAGCAGCATCACCAGCCCCACACTCCACGCCGCACGCGCACTGATCTGGCCGCTCGGGATCGGCCGCCCCGCTCGGTGCTGCCGATCAAAGGCCACATCCGCAGCATCATTGAGGATCATACCACCCGTGTACATCAATGATCCGGCTACCAAGAGCCCTAGCACCACTCCCTCACGCCACCAGCCACCAGAGAGCACCCATGCGGCCAGCACATTCGTCCAAACCGTCGGCAGATTCGATACACGCGCCAGCTTTAGCCACGCCGCCCAGAAACTTGATTCGTTTTTCATGACGCAGAGATTCATTCGTCAGCACTCACAGCATCGCACGCACGACTGGCAGCATATCAGAATACAGCGTATCTCCTCCGAATCGGCTCAGTTGCTCATTCATGAGCTCGGCATCGCTATCCACATCCGCAGGCAGCAGCTCCTTGTGCGAGTGACCGCCACAAGACGTGCAAACATGCACAAAGCGCGAGTCACAATCACGCCGCACTTCCCCACGCACACCTTCGCCTTCGAGCACGATGCTTTGCAACGCGGGGCCGTCCTCTTTCTCGATCAAATCGAGTTTTAGCTCATTTTTCAGCCGCTGGCGAATCCACGCCGCCAGCAGCAGCGCCGTCATGCGCTGCCCCCGGCAGTAGGTGATGCGTAACACCTGAAGCAGCGGCAGTTTTTGCAAAGCTGACGCGTCCTGGAAGCAGCCAGCCAGCGCTGTGCGCATGAAATGCGACCGCGTCCACGCCAGATCACGCAGATCAAAGTCTGCCCCCTCCGCTCGCATCGCCGTCAGAGCATCCAGCTCGCGTGCAGGATCAGTCCAGCGGCTACTGTCGATGATGAGCGTGTCGATGCGGCTGAAGAATCGCTCCTCGAAGTTCTTCGTCAGGTCCGACTGCCAAGCCACCACCAGCGGCAGATCACTATCCAGATGCGCAAAGACCACATTCTGCACCTGGGCCGCATCCCCGCCCTCCAACACAAAGCTGATTTGCTCACTGCAAACTGTCTGGCGGCCCCGATACGGCCTGCACAGCGCCTGTATCCATGAGCGTGCCCGTGGTGGCTCTGCATCCGGCAGCGCCAGCACCAGCAGTGCTCGGCAGGCGTGCTCTGCGGCGACTTGACCGAGTAAATCATTGTCAGCGGCCAACAGTGTGGTGTCCTCGGTGTAAATCACCAGATTGATCAGCGAAGCACGCGTCTTGGCCTCGTCATCCGCCCATAATGCTTTCAGGGCACGGTCGATTCGAGTGATCGGTGTCTCCATTCCCAGCAGGGAAAAGTCTGTCTCAGCATGCAGTGTGGCGGCCATACCTCACCCTGCCACGCTAGCCACTCCCAGCAAGAGTTTGCTACACGCCCGCCAGGGGGGGGGACGGATTCCGCATGATGATGCACCGCCAGTAGCAGACTCTCGAGCACGGCTTGTTCCGCACCTTTCATTCGCTGAAGCTCACCTTCGACTACCTCACCCCTCTTCCCCTCCGCACTCACTCTCATGCATGTGATTGATGAGTCGAGCCCGCTTCACGGCATCACCCTGGAGGAAATCCAAAAGACAGATATGCACCTTGTCGCATCCATGGTCGGTGTGGACACAGTGATCTCAGCCGCCATGCAGAGCCAGCATGGCTACGATTCAGCGGATATCCGATTCGGAGAGCGCTTCGTAAAAACGTACTGCGAAGATTTCACTGGCAGGGTGATCGTGGACTATGGCCGCCTTCATAAAACTGAGCCGTCCTGATGATGGAATCCATTAGGCGCTGGAGTGAAAGCCCAGCGCAGAGGCACCCTTCCTTGTGCATCCAAGGGCGTTTCTTGCGAAGACCTACGAGGCGCTTGGCCTTCTACGTTTCCGACACGCAGCCAACGAACAACCCACTGCGCACCACATTATGAAGAAACACTTCGCCACTTGGTTCCTCAGTCTCGCCGCCGCGACTACCGTGCTCGCCGCTTGGCCGATCAATGACGTCTGCCCTGTCGATGGCAAGGCAGCACGCCCGATCTATCGCGTCAAGACAGCGGAAGGTCCCGTCGCTTTCTGCTGCACGGACTGCCTCAGCGCCTTTGAGAAAAGTCCGGGCAAATATCCGGTAAAGAAAAAGGACGCGCCGAAGTAGCCAGCTCACACATCGCAGACCATGGCAGCATGCCGCAGGGCCAGGATCGTATCCTCCCATGTCGGGATGAACTCATGAGCCACAAAATCGTGGTAACCCGTCTCCACCAGCGCGTGCATGACGGCAGGGTAATTGATCTCCTGATGCTCATCGAGCTCACAGCGCCCAGGATTGCCCGCCGTGTGAATGTGACCAATGTAGTCCTTATGCAGCCGCAGTCGGCGGATGACGTCACCATTCATGATGCTGACATGGTAAATGTCGAAGAGCAGCTTGAAATTCGGGCTGCCGATCTGCTTGATGAGATCCACGCAAAAGTCCACATCATCACCGAAGTAGCCTGGATGGCCCTTCATCGGGTGGGAGCTGTCTCGTGAGTTCAGGTGCTCAAGGACGAGTGTGATGCCGTTTTTCTCAGCATGAGGAAGAACGGCCTTCCAGGTGTCCAGACAGTCTTGGATAGCCTTTTCGCGGTCCATGCCATCGAATCGCATGCCCGTGAAGGTGATGACTTTTTTGCTTCCAAACTGTTTCGCCACGTCGATGCCCTCCGTGAGCTTGGCGATGACCTCATCGCGGAATTTCGGGTTGCAGGGACCATTGGCGAAGCCGTGGCCACCGACGAGCGAGATGTCGAGGCCGAGCTTCTTTACATCGGGATAATATTTGCGATCAATGCCTTCGATACCGATGAGACCGATGTCCTTCGCATGCCGCGCTAGCTCTAGTGTGTCCATCGGCTTCCAGCACCAGCCCATGAGGGTGTGCTTAATGCCACTGTTCTTGATCTTGTAAGCAGGGTCGGCAGACGCTTTGGCGGTGCTCTGTGCATCGAGACGTGTGGCGGCGAGTGCAGCGGCGGCGGTAGTGAAGAAGTGGCGGCGATTCATGGTCAGTGGGAGCATTCACAGGCGGAAACAGGCCTGCAAGTGCGGACTTTGAACGCTGCGCATGCTCTGATCCTTCCTGCATGGGTGAAACTCAGCGCAGGAGGCTACGAATCGCAGGCAGCAGGAGCTGGGAGACGAGTTCCTGCCCAGAATCACCAGGATGCATGCCATCAGGGATCATTTCCGAGACGGTGAGTTTCTTTTTCGCCGTAAACTCGGGATAAGATGCATACACATCGACAAGCGTGACTTTCAGTTCCTTGGCCAGGGCACGCACGGCATCGTTGTAGGCGAGCAGATGCGGTTTTTCGAATCCGCCCTCACTTTCAGGATCGTAGGGCGGCTTGCCATAGAGCTCGATCAGCTTGGAGGTCCAGCGCAGCGGATTGGTCGTCATGAGGATGACTTTGGCCCCGGACTTCTGTGCCGCGAGAATCATCGAGCGGTAATTCGACGTGTAGGACTCCAAACTCACGCGAGGGGTGGAGGCAGGCGGTTTTCTCCACACATCAACCGCACTATCATTGATACCGAACTGCATCACGACAATGCGGGGCTTGTAGGCCAAAACGTCGGTTTGCAGGCGCTTCACGGCCTGTGCGGTGGTATCGCTGGGTTTCCCGGCATTATAGACGCTCAAAGAGGAACCGATGCTCTGGAGCATGATGTTCACACGCTCGGCATAGACTTTCACAGTGCCGCGTGCTGCGGTGGTGCTGTCACCAAACATGAAAATGCCGCCTGGCTTCGGCACGGACTGCGGTGGGGGCACAAAAACGGGAATTTCGCCTTTGCTGAGGCTCGCTGTCTCCACCCGCATGCGCAGACCGCCCTGCATGGTGGTGATCCATAGTTCGCCGGGCTTTCTCTCATATAAATAGGGATAGGACACACGTCCTGCGGGGGCGTAATTCGCCGCGACGATGATGGGCTTGCTCCAAGTAGCCGCCTCATCGCTGGAGAAGGCCAATGACAGCTCCGCACGGCTGGAGCCGCTGCTAGGATTGTGGCGCGGAGAGGCATTCCAGAGCAGTGCGATGCGTCCATCGGAGAGGCGTGCCATCTGTGGGCAACAAGTAACGGATTTGATCGCCGTCTGCTTCAATCCGCCCCACTTCAGGCCATCGCGTGAGGTCGCCTCCCACAGAAAGCCAGACTCCGTGCGCAGCAGCAGATACAGTGAGCCATCGGCTCGCTCCACCACGCTACCCTCGAGGCTGCCCGCGTGGTCATGCTCTCCGATGCCGTAATCGAGTACATCACCACGTTGCCAGCTTTGGCCGAGATCATCCGAGACCCACATCACCGTGGCATGACGCCACTGGGCGATGATTTCCTGCCCCACAAGCACGATGCGTCCGCTCTTCAGTTGGATCATTGAGTGAATGCAGCCGCACCACGGGTCACTCAGCTTCACTGGCGTCTGCCACGTCTTTCCGTCATCAGTGCTGCGGCAGCTGTAGGTAGGCAGGATGAAATCTGTCCACTTCACACTTTTTTCTCCCCAGTGCCAGCCGGGCGGTGTTTTCCTCTCTGCACCATTCATCCAGGCAGAGATGATCACACCTTCACGCGTGCGCAGGAGTGCCCGCTCGTTGCTGACGGCAAATTTGGCCCCAGCGGCGAAAAGTGGACTCGTGGACCAAGTGCGCCCTTCATCAGCGCTGCGCAGGGCATTCTTTGAGTCGATGCAGAGCACGCCACCATCTGCCGTGGTCACAAAAGGCCCCTGATGCGCCGCATGCAGGGCAGATGCCTGCGGGTGCAATGTGGGAGATTCCGCCGCAAAAACGGCCCGAATGAAGAAGATGCTAAAAAGAGCGAGGAGGCGCATGCGAACGATACGCGGCCAACAGCGCTAAAACTTCAGCAGCTCGCCCACGGGTAGTGGTTTTCCCTGGCGGATGGATTTGATAGAGACTGAAACTTTCCCCAGGTGCCGAAACCGGCGAAAGCGAAGCGAACTGGAGCAGACATGATAGGATTGTAGTTGTTGGGTTGCAGAATTGGGAACGAGCGAGCGCCGCGAGGCCTGTGGCGGAAAGAAAAACAGCACAAAGCTGCCGCTTAGTCCAAATGCGTTGAAAAGACCTTTCTGGAGACGAGCTTACTCAATGTTCTCTAATCCCACCGTCCTTGCGCAGCCATTTGCGAACATTTTTACGGCTCTCGTCTGCTTGGTCCTGTTTGCTGTTGTCGGTCACTTGCTCACCGCGCGGCGTTTTGATGATGGAGATGCACTGAAGCGTCTAGCGCTGAATCTGGTCTTCGGGATGATCTTCACGATCGGGATCGGCATCACGCTTTATTTTGGCCGCGCGGGCATTCATCTCATGCCGCCGCTGGTGTTGCTGGGCTTTGCTTTTTGGGCACGGCGAAAGTTCGCTGCGGCGGCACCTAATCATGCAACGGCGGAGCAGCGGCGCGGTATTTGGCTCGTGGTGCTGCTCACCTTCGCAGGTTGCTGCGCTTATCAACTCTGGCGTGCAGACTGGACGGGTGAGGGCGATTTGATCCGGCTCGATCACAGTGACTACGGATATTTCGCGATGCTTTCAAAGGGCATCGGAGAGGCAAAAGTCTCCACCGGCTGGGCCGCGACGACGGGGCTCCACGCCGTGGCCGCAGGCCGCTCACAGGACCTCTGGTATCACTGGGGGCCGATGTGGATGGGCCTGCTCATCTCCAAGGTCACAGGCATGCCCTCCATCGAGGCCGTGCTCGTCACTACCGGCATCATCACCACCTTGATTGTGTTACTTTTGGTGACAGCGATCGTCCGCACACTCACAGGCTGGTCCCCGCTGCGCAGTCTCGCCATCGCCGTGCTTTCCCTGATGGCCATGCCCTACCCGGAGGCGATGCGGGCATTCGCTCCCTTTGGGCATGTGGAGCACTCGCGAGAGAGCTTTTTCTTCTTCATCTCTTATTATTATGAGGCGGTGATGGTCTTCGCCATCCTGCTCTCTTGGCTGCGTGGGCGGCAGGCGCTAGCGGCTGCGCTCATCGTCTGCGCCACGATCAGTTCACCACATTTCGTCGGTGGTGCCGGCATCGCCGTGGGCGTGCTGATGTGTGCAGGTGTACTCCTGCGCGATCGCTCGCTCTACAAGCCCGCCGCAGCGGCGGTCGGACTCATTTTAGTCACCATGATCCTCGTGCAGGCAGGGCTAGGGGCCACCACATCCGTCAGCAATGGCGAGGAAGGCATCACCCTGAAGCACGCTGCCACGGCTTTCATGCATGGTGGTCTGAGCACCCTCGTCGGCATCGGCGTGTGTGTGTTATTCCTGCCTGGATGGCTGCGACTTGTGCGTAATCGCAGTGAAGATGCCATTTCACAGCGTGCACGGCTTCTCGGTTGGTTAGCGTTCAGCGGTGTCACAGGAGGCATGGTGGCCACTTATCTTTTCCAAAACGTCGAACAGCTCCACTTCACCGATTTCCCCAATACTCTCCTAGCTATGCCCATCGGCTTCTGGGGACTCGCACGGCTTTCTACCGCGAGCGTGGCCTGGCAGCGATGGATCGCGATTGTAGCGATGGTTTTATGCACCGCCTTCGGTGTGACGACCCTGAACCGGCAGCAAAAAGACATGGCCAAGACACCATGGACACCCGCACAGCTCAACGAAATCAAACAAGCCCTCGCGGGAGAGCCTTTCGGCTACTTCTCCGCCAAGGATCGCGCTTGGTGGCTGCCAAAGCAGTCTTTCGTCGCCGCGCTGCTCGATACTCGCTGCATTCGGCTCTGGCCGCTGAAGTCGGCAGACTTTGAAAACCGCTTCTCCCGTGCAGCGATGGATTTCCTACCGATGGAGATGGTTCCCTTCCGTGAAGGAGAGCCTATTCATGAGTGGAGCCTGAAATTCATGCACCATGTCGGCATTCGGCACATTTTGCGTGCTGGAGATGGGCCTATTCCGCCAGAAATCGCCGCTCAATGCTACATCGTCTGCGGTAGTGATAATCTGACGCTCTATCGGCTGAAAAACAGCCCCGCTCAGAGTTCCACCACCGTGCCGCGCTGAGTAAAAAGCAGGCGGCAAGCGATCTGATCGGTGGACAGGCCGGTCATGCGACTGAGCACCTCACGATACGTCTCAAGCTGCGGCCTGTAGCCCTCTACGCGTGCGGCGAGGGCTTCATCGGAATCGGTTTTATCCGTTTTGAAGTCCAGGATCGTCGCATGGCCTGGCTCGATCACCACACGGTCAAAAGTCCCGCTCAACCACTCATCCTTTAGCAGAATCTCAAAGCGCTTTTCACGCCAGCACACGGCCTGCGGGCTCGGGCGACTCAGCGCGGCACGCATGGCAGGCACGGAGAGGCTGCGCCGGGCCTCGTCTTCCGCCCTTTGGCGCTGATTGGGCTCTGCACAGGGCACGGCAACCCAGCGGGCCGCGAGATCGGCCTCACTCATCTCATCCAGCCACTCGATCTGCTCCAGCAGCGCATGCACGAGCGTGCCATGTGCCCGCGCAAAACCACCACCGCGTGAGAAGAGCTGCTTGGCGGTGACGACGGCCTTCTCGCTCCCGCTCGGCGTGCGCCGCACCGGACGCTGGCGACCAGGCGCAGACACGGTGGGCATCTCTTGAGACACCTGGGGCTCTGGAGTTGCCGACTCACGCGCTACTTGCTCGAACCAGCGTGGATCAGTGGCCTTCGTGGCGGATTGATACGCGATCACGGCATCCACTCCGCCGAACTGGCATGCATCGCAGTCTTCACCGCCCTCACCCAGCGTGATGCCCAGGAGTTTGATGAAATTTTCCGACTTCGATGTCGCAGAGCGTGGAGCGGCGATGACATAGTTGGCATGCTTCGCACGCGTGAGGGCGACGTAGAATTTGCACAGCTCCTCGTAGGCAGCTTCGGCCTCCAAATCCTCGCGGTATTGTCTTAGCACCGGATCAGCACGGACGATGTCCGAAGGTGGCAGATCATAGATCCACTCCACCTGCCGCTGGGGGCCGCGCTTCACCCCAATGCCGCGCCGCACATCGGTGAGCTTGTCCCCCTCCACATCCGGCAGGATCACACAGTCAAAGGTGAGGCCCTTCGACTTATGAATGGTCATGATCTGCACCGCTCCATGGGTATCTGGCTCACGCGAGGTGTAGCTAGCTGCATAGGCTAGGAATTCATCTGCATCACGCCCACCGCCCTGATCAAAGAGCCGCGCCGCCAGCGCCAGCTCCTCTGCACGGCGTAGGCTGAAGGCATCCAGCACCACGCCACCCGTGCTCTCCAGCTCACGCTGCCAGCGGCGTAGCACGGCCTCGAAGCCTTCTTCAAAAATCTGCCGCAGCACAGAATCCACCATGCGGCCAAGTGGCATCTCCATGCGCTCCAGCACCACACGGAAAGGCGTCATGCGTAGATGCTCCCAGGCCATCGTGTCACCGGGATGCGCGGCCACTTTGATGATGCTCAGTAGGGCCAAGGTGAGCGCATTGTCCGTGGCGATGGCGATTTCCGACTCGCAGAGCACCGGAATGCGTGAAGGCGAGTGTGCACGGATGTGATCGACCAGCGCACGGCCCGTGCGATTATCCTGCACCAGGATGGCGCAGCTCAGACCGCGTGCCACGGGCTGGATCTCCTCCAAAATGCCCACCGTGAGTGCGAAGCGCTCCTCTTCTGTCACTTTGCCGCCTTCTGGCGGCGCTGGATGCAGTAGCATGGCATGGCCCGGCATCGCATCATGCACACCGGCGACGCTGTGAGGACGCCATGGCCAGCGCTGGCGTGTCTCCAGTGGAACCTTCACTTCCTCAAAGGCCGCATTATGACCGAAGACACGGTTCACCATGTCAATCACGTCATGCCCACTGCGCCAGGAGACGTTCAGTGGCCGCGTGACGATGCGATCCTGGCTTCCCGCATTGTAGCGGGCACGGATGTCATCCAGCAGCCGCGTATCGCCCCCGCGCCAGGCATAGATGGCCTGCTTCACATCGCCGACGAGGAAGAGCGTGCGCTCATCACTGCTGTCCTGCACCGCTTCGTCGATCAGGTTCTCGATCACCTTCCACTGCACATGATTGGTGTCCTGGAATTCATCCAGCAGCCAATGATCATACCGTGCATCCAGCCGGTAGTCGATGCGCAGCCGCGCCTCTGCATCCGCAGTCTGCGTGAGAATGGGCCGCGGCATGTCCGCTGCGAACTCATGCCCCGCGAGGATCAGCTCCATGTCCTGAAAAGTCAGCCGCCCGCGTCGCCGCACCTGATGCGACCAGTTTTCCTCATACAGACTGAGCACCTGCCACACGCCGCGTGTGCGCTCCAGCCGTGTGATGAGCTCACCCGCCACGATGTGCCGCAGGATCGGCAAAAAGGCAGCGCAGATGGATTTGCCCAGCTTCTGCTTTTTGCGATTCACGGTGAGGGTGAACTCTCCGGCCTCCAGCTCGCTCCAGGCTGGCAAAACCTTCTCCAGAAAGGAATGCAGCCGCCGTGGCAAGGCAGAGCCTGGGACATGGCGCGGCACTTCTGCGCGGAATTCATCCCAGAACGCCTGCTGACTCTCCTCCATGTTGAGAGTCTCCAATTCAGCAAAAAGCCGCACCAAAGCCGCCTCCACGTCATCGAGCCTATGCAGCCAGGGACAGCCCTGCGGCCAGATGACCCGTGGATCGCCCCACAACTGCTCACGGGCCGCGTGGAGCAGGATTTCATGATGATTCTCGATAAACTGATCCAGCACCGAGCGGATGCCAGCCTCCTCACGCCCGAACGTCGCGCGGCGAAAGGCCTCCAGGAAATTCTTCTGCGCCGCGAGGCCATCTGGGCGAGATTGCAGCCCCGGCAGGGTTCGCTGGAAGACCTGCTGATACACACGCTCACGCTCCACCGTGGCCTGATGCTGACTGAGGATCTCAAAATCACCCGCTAGGCCGAATTCCGCCGGAAAACTGCGCAAGATGCCACTGAAGAAACTATCCAGCGTGCCGAGAAACAGCCGTGGCATCCGCGAGATGAAGACACGCAGCAGCGCTCGATAATCATCGCTGCTCAGGCTTCTCAAAATGGGCCTCAACGGATCATTTTTGGCCTCGGGATCGACTTTTTCATCCCCAGCAAGCCCAGCGGCGAAATCTGCGCTCGCAGCCGCTTTCGCCAGCTTCACCAAAATAGAGTCAAAGAACTCGCCAGCGGCCTTTCGCGTGAAAGTCACCGCCACGATCCGCTCCGGCGTCACATCCACGCCAGCCATGCGCTGCTGCCCCATCAGGGCAATGAAGCGATTCGTGAGCTGCCACGTCTTCCCCGACCCCGCCGAGGCGAGGATCATTTCATTCGGGAGTGCGGTGGACATGCCTGTGTCTTTACTGGTTCCTCAAAGCGGCTGCAAACAGTGGTTTGCGGACTCTTTTCGACGGAAAAATTCACGCTGAGGCGATGAAGCTCATTTGGGCACAGAAGTGAGCGCGGAGGCATCCACGGCCGCCAGCACATCACCGAGGAAGAGTGCCTCAAAGTCGTCGCTGAAGGGCATTTTTTCTGCTGGTGGCCAGAAGGTGCGGGCACGGATGGCGGCGATGATGCCTTCGGCGCAGGCTTGGGCACTTTGCAGCATCTCGCCCTCCAGTGCGGGCCATTCATCGAGACCTAAATCAGCCCGCGTGCGCCCCAGTGTGACGTAGGCGGCGGTGAGGCGCTCACCAGCATAGCGACGCTGCATGGCCAGACGATAAAGCGGCAGTTGCAGATCGGTCCAGCGTGCAGCGTCGCCCTCGGAGGTGGTGGTGAGCTGCCATGGCGGCAGGAGGGCTGGTTCGTCACTACGCTTCAGTTTGGCGATGTGGTATTCCTCCACGGTGCGGCGTGTCCGCTTTACCGCGTCGTAGGGCGAGTAGGATTTGAAGTCGATCAAGCGCACACCGCGCTGCGGATGCCGCTCGATGCGGTCCACCGTGCCATTGATCCGCATGCCCGCGAGCAACCAGGGCTCTTCATCGGTGCTGATCGGTGTCTCCGCTGCTAGGATGCGCCATCCATCACGACGCTGTGCGGCCTCTTCATCCGCCCACCAACCGAGTCGTTGCCGAGCGGCCTCACGCTGGATCATCACCGGCACGGTAAGGCGTGCGCCGTATTTGCCATGCAGATGCCGATCTAGCAGCGCATGAAAGGCTGCACGAATGACCTCTGCATCCTCCGAATCGCGTGCAGCAGGCTCTTTGGCAAAGGCCTCCAGCACGGCGTGCAGCAGATTGCCAAAGTCCATCGACTCCATTTCGCCACCTGCTGTACCGACTTCCTGCATGCGCAGCCCATGCGAGAGATAGAACCGAAATGGACAAGTGAGATACGAGCGGAAGCTGGTGACGCTGAGTTTGTGAAACACCGACGCCGCATCCGATAAAGGCTGCGGCTGGAGCTGCCACGCGAGCCGCCACGGCACGATGTCGGCACGAGAAGGCGGCTTTTTGAAAAAATGCAGCACGCGGCTAGCCAGCTCCGCATCGGAGCATTGGAAAAGCAGGCGAGATGGGCGCAGTGGCTCGTCCTCAGCACCGGTGCGACCAAAGAGCAGATCCACACGCCCACCACGCTCTTTGCGACTGCCGATGAGTGTATCGAGCAGCGCCGCATCACGGGCGAAACGCGTGTCATTGTGCCGTAGGCCCAGCGCACGCCGAGCGGAGTCTGGTAGGAAGGCGTGGCCAAGTATGGACTCGGGGGCCTTGCCATCATTCATGCCAGTGATGATGAGATGCGGCGCATCCTCCCAGAGCAGCTCTAGCCAGCCTTGGAGGTCGATGTCTCGTGCACGACGATCTGGATAGTAGGACTGACCTTCCAGAGCGAGGAGGAGCAGCTCCAGCTTGCTCGCGACATCGAGCCCACCGGGGATTTTTTCCACCACAGAGCCTTCGAGTGTATCGAGCACGCTGGTGATCTGCTTGGCGATCTCGACGAATACAGCATCCTGTGGCCGATCCGTGCGGAAGCTGCGTCGCTCGAAGATTTCACCCAAAAATTCAGCCAATGCGGCACCGAAATCGCCACCAGCGAGCTTTTGCAGCCGCGAGTCGATCCACGCCAATGCCGAAGGCACCGCGCTACCCTCACGGCGTGGACCAGAGAAGACTCGCGGAGCGAGCTCCAGCGCATCATCGAGCGTGTCCGGCAGCGCCTCCGCTGCGAGCGTGTCGAAGTCATCGAGAAGGCGAGAGAGCGAGGGGTTTTCGTCTTCTGCATTCTTGAGATGATGCCGGATCGTCTCCGTGATGTCTGGACAGCGCAAAAGCTCTGCCACGGAGCGGAAGGAGCGAGTGTCCGTGATCCGTGCGAGCAGCCGCAGCAGATAAAAAATGCCATGCGTGCTCATGCTACGGCCCGCTGGATCAAAGGCGTTGATGCCACGGGCCTCCAGCGCCTTTTCCAGCGGAGCTGTGACGACAGCATCCGCCACACCCAGTGCGGCGATGCTGCCTGGATCATCATATCCGCGTAACATGTCTGCGGCGGCATCTGCCTGCTCCACGGGCGAGCCCGCGATGTGAATAGTGGACTCGGGCTCTGGGATCACGATTTGTCGTGTCAGCCATACTTCTGGCACCGGCCTGCCAAAGGCATCATAGCATCCGCCATGCGTGGCCTCTGGCGCATAGATCAGCACCTCCACCGGCACGGAGCGTGCCCAGCGCTGCAGCGCCTCGATCGCTAGGGCAGAGGGATCTGTCACGCCGGCCATCACCACACGGCGCAGCCCCGCAGGCGGCTTTCCCAGCGCCGCAGCACGTCGGCGTGCCACTTGCCAGTCTAGCAGACCGTATTGCTCAGTCGCGAGCACGCATTGGAGCTCGATTTTGGCCAGATCGAGCCAGCGCTCCGGCTCCATGGCGGTGTTTTCAAAGAGGCGTGCAGCATCCGCCATGGAGAGGCCTTTTTCATTGAGCGTCTCACGCAGCTCCAGCAGGTCGCCCGCCGTTTTCAGTGCCCATTTCAGGCCACGCTCTACCGGATCGACCGGGAAGAGCTGGCGATGCGCCGCAAAATCCAGCCGCAGCAGCTCCGCAGCCCAGATGAGCCTGGTCTGCATGCTATCAGCCGTCTGCACATCCTCCAGCCGCTCTGGCGAGGTGAGGAAATCCGGCGTCACGACTCGCGGCGGCAGCACTGCGGCATTTTTTTCTGCCGCCAGCATGGCTAGTGCCTCACGCAGTCTCCGGCCTGCATTCCGCGTGGGGACAATGATGAGCCAACCATCCAAATCGAGTGCCCCATGGCCATCCCACTCTGCGGCGAGATGCTCCGCCACTGCCCGCAGCAGCGAGCGCTCCCAGCCGAGGAAGCGCCGTGTCAGCGACCCTGCCACAGCATTCCCCTGCCCTTCATGAAAGAGGTCGGGCTGATCCGTGGGGACATTGTTCTTCTTTGCGCGTGCCATGGGGGAAAGGAGCACTCACGCATTCCGCGCAAGGCGACAAGCCCGCAAGGGAGAAAGCAGCGCCGCGTGACACTGTGCGACCGATGCGACGGTCAGCGAGCTCGCTGGAGGTTCGCCAACTCGGCAGAATGCATCAGCGGGCTCAGGCTCGTCCGGGTGAAGGTGAGAATGAGCGCGGGCATATAGCTCCGGTCGATCTTGCGCAGCAGCGCAGGCATCTTTTTGCCTCCAGTCATGAAGAAGCGTGCGGTGGCGAGCAACACGCTGAGTTGCTCATCCGGCGTGATGGGCACGGATTCTGGGAAATAGGCGTCTAGGATGCTCACGCCGTCCTCGGACTGGATCGCTAGCTCCTCCAGCCAGCGCAAAACCGTCTCCACGGGAGATGTGTCTGCAAAGCGCTGTTTGACGAGGGTGAGTAGGTCTTTGCACGTCGTCACGTTCATCAGCAAAGCCAGGAAAAAGCGGTGCTCCGGCTCCGTGACCTGCCCACGCAGATTTTTGATCACATCACGTCGCACACCCTCTTGCAGGGTCGCGGGCACACCGTGAGCGAGGGAGCCATGTTTTTGCTAAAAGCAGCCAAAACAGCCTCCCAGCGCCCCAGATCATGCAGATGGGCCATGGCGTTTTGCAGAATGAAAAAGCCACGCTCAAAATCGAGGCCACGGATCATCTGGAGCACGATTTTGGCGTAATCTGGCGCTCCTGTCTGCTCTAGCACATCGAGCAACTGCTTCCGGCGCATCGTCAGTGTATCACTGTGCATCGGATCAATGGCGACGTGCGGCGGCAGATAATTAAACTGCGGCCTCGTGCCCGGATCATTCTGAGTGCGCACCACCACGGTCACAGAGGGCGTATCCAGGTGAAACAACGCGTGGATACAGGCAGAGCCAGAGATGATCGGCACCGTGCGGCCCGTCTCCAGCAGCTCGATTTTCTTCACCCGCACCTCTCCCACTCGCAGATGGGGCGTGATGGACTGCGCCTTTTCAAAACCATACTGCGCATGGATGCTGGAGCCATGCATGACATGGAAAGCACCCGAGAACTCATGCTGGTGGATGTCCGTGGTGCCATCCATCCAGAAGAGTAGCTGGATGTAGAAGCGCGGATGCTCGTAGGCCATGATTTCTGGCTGCCCGAAGCCCGACTGACTCTGTAGCGGCTGCTCTTCCTGGAGAAGGAATTCACGCATCAGCGTGGCGAGATTCACATGCTTCGACGGCGGCTTTTCGGTGAGAGCTTGCTGAGCGATCGCAGGAAACTGCTCCAGAGAAAAATTCGCACGCTTCCAGCGCTCCAGCACCGTGCGGCCCAATTGGTTAAAAAAAGCGTCCATGAGGCAGCTATGACCATTTTTTGCCAGGAACAAAGGGCTTTCATCCCTCAAACTACCGGGCCGGACATGCCGCATCATTCCTGCAATCGCTCATCACTGTCGATGAAGGCCCAGCAGAGCGCGGAGATGAGATAGGTGCTGGCAGCGACCAGCATCACGCCTTCCCAGCCGTAGCCCAATTCCTTCATCAGCCACGGCACCGCGACACTGCCCAGTGCCCCGCCGAAATTCCCGATCATATTCATGCTGCCAGAGACCGAGCCGGCGAGCTTGCCACCGATGTCCATGCAGGCACCCCAGGCACCGGGCATGGACAGATCATTGAAGAAACCCGACATACCCAGTGCCAGCATGGCCCAGGTGGCATTTTTCGTCTGCGCTGCCAGCACGATGAGCAATCCTGCCGCCAGCATGCCCGTGACGCCGAGCACACGCCTCGCCATGCTGACACGTCCCGTGGCAGCACTCAGCCGCCGGGCCAGTATGCCGCCGAGAAAGCAGCCGATGCCGCCTAGAAAAAGAGGCAGGCCATTGAGCACGGAGCTGGTGGTGGCTTTCATGTCCATGTGAAGACCGTTTTCAGCCTCCATGAACTTCGGTAACCAAGTGATATAAAAGTACCACACATAGCTGATGCAGAAATAGTACAGCCACAGCAGCAGCACGGATCGTGAGGTCAGTAGCCTCTTCCAAGGAATCGCTGCGTGGCCAGCACCCAGATTCTGCCGTGACTGCTCCAGCAAGGCGAGCTCTGCGGCATTCACACGCGGATGTTTCGCCGGATCATCGCGGAACCAGAGGGCGAAAAAAATCACCCATAACACGCCTAGGAAGGCGAAGATCACAAAGGTCATCCGCCAGCTCACCATGCTCAGCACCCATACGACCAGCAGCGGAGTGAAGGCACCACCCCATCGTGCAGCCAGCCAGGTGATGCCCTGCGCCATGTCATGCTCACGCTTTGGCAGCCAGACGCTGAACATCTTGGCGATATTCGGGAAGCCTCCCGCCTCCCCAGCGCCAAAGAGGAACCGGCACACCATCATCGACATCTGATTCCACGCATAGCCAGTGGCGGCGGTGAAGAAGCTCCAGAACATCACGATGCGTAGCAGCACCCGACGTGGCCCCCATTTATCTCCCAGCCATCCTCCTGGGATCTCGAAAAGCGCATACGCCAGTGTGAAGGCGGCAAAGACGAGTCCCATCTGGGTGTCATCGAGCCGCAGATCCTCCTGGATGTAGGGCCGAGCCTTCGAGATGCACACGCGGTCGATGTAATGAATGATGCCGAGCATCACGGCGAAAAGGATCACGCCATGACGGGTGCGGGTGGGGCGGAGAGAGCTATCCATGCGAAGAGACGTCCTAAACGCCATCTACCTGCCAATATCGCGATGGATCACCAAAGAGACGTCGAATTCAGACAGCGGAAGCACTCCTGAAGTAAAATCCTCCGCCTCTAATGACTCATCATCTTTGCCATCTCAGCAGGCAGCGGTGACTCAAAGGTCATCTCACGACCATCGCGTGGATGCTGAAAGTGCAGGTGCGCGGCATGCAGGGCCAGTCGGCTGGCGGGAGGGTCCTTTTTCGCACCGTAGCGCTCGTCCCCGACGACGGGGCAGCGGGCGTCTGAGAGCTGCACGCGGATCTGGTGCCTGCGCCCGGTTTCCAGCGTCAGCTCGATGAGCGAGTGGCCGGAAGACTGCCTGACCACGCGGTAATGAGTGATGGCTTCACGCGTTTCCTCGCTAGGTGGCGCACTGCGGACGCGGAGCGGATTCGATTCATCGAGAAAGGAGCGCAGCGTGCCGCTTTGGGTCGCGATGGAGCCTTCGACGACAGCGAGATAGCGTTTTTCAAAGTCCTGCCAGTGGTCCTGGAGCCAGTGCTTGGCCTCCTCGTTTTTCGCAAAGACGATTAGGCCGCTCGTATCGCGGTCGAGGCGGTGAACGATCCACACCTTCAGCCGTGGGTTCACGGAGCGCACGTAGTCTGTGAGCACCGAGTACACATTGCGGCCTTTGCCATTGTCTTTGGCGATGGTGAGCCATCCAGCGCCTTTTTCGAGCACGATCAGGTCATCATCCTCATGCACGATGCTGAGGCCAGAGGGCAGTGGCGTCTGCTGCACACGCGCGGGGGCTTTAGGTGGCTGGATGGTGATGCGATCACCTTTCTCCAGCTCGTGATCATGACGGGTGATGGGCTGTCCATTGACGTGGACTCCACTGAATTTCAGCCATTGGCGGACCTTGGTCTTCTGGACCTCCGGGTAGGCGGTGAAGAGATGGGGGAGCAGCTTGGAGGGCTCGCTGACGGTGCGGTCGAGATTCATGTGGATGGGTGGATCAGGCCACGGAGGCTGCGAGCTCACGCATAGCCGTGCTCATGTCTGCGTGGCCAAAAGAGGATGTGCCGCAGACGAAAAGATTCGCGCCATGCTGCTGCGCGATGGGCGCTGTGTGAGTGTAGATGCCGCCATCCACCTCCAGGTGGTATTTCAGGCCGTGTGCAGCGCGGTAGTCGCGTGCTGCGGCGAGCTTTGGCATGGTTTCCTTCTCCATGAAGGGCTGACCGCCGAATCCTGGCACCACGGTCATGATGAGGAGCAAGTCGATGTCTTGGATAAAGGGCAGCGCGGCCTCAAAAGACGTGCTGGGGTGCAGGGCGATGCCGCAGTGCTTCCCAGCGGCACGGATGCGGTGCAGAGTCTCTGCCACGGAGCTGTCGTAGTCGGCCTCGACGTGGATGGTGATGTTATCCGCGCCAGCTTTGAGGAAGCGCTCCAGATAATGATCCGCACGATGGATCATGAGATGCACATCCAGATACATGGAGGTGCCTTTCCGCACGGTCTGCACCATCTGGGGGCCAAAGGAGATGTTATCGACAAAACTACCATCCATGACATCCAGGTGCAGCCACTGAGCACCCGCAGCTTCGGCTCGCTGCACCTCTGCTCCCACCTTTGACCAGTCTGCGGCGAGTAAGGAGGGGAGGATGAGGCGTGTGTCGTGATTCATGCAGCCTCTCTAAAACATCGAACATCGAACATTCAAGGCTGCGCAATTTTTATTCTCTCCAGGATCGAGCGCTGCATCTACTTCTTCAGCGTGAGTGTAACGCGGCGGATCTCCGCCACGCTGGCAGCGGGGATCTCGAGAGCACGCAGCGTCAGCAGCCCGCGACCTGCGGGGAGCCGCAGAGGCGGTAGGGTGAGCGTTTTGAAGTCACGCATGATGCTTTCGCCTTTGCGCGGGACGCGGTCTTGGTCGTCGTGCAGGGGCGGATACCAGCCGGGAGTGACTTGAGTGCTCGTTTTGGCCTCTCCGAGGCTCAACTCGATGGTGGAGCCCACATCGGCCTCTGGGCAGGCGTAGTCGATGCTGACAGCGTACTCGCCAGCGGTATGCACGTCGATGTCCCAGGTCATGGAGTCCTCTTTTGAATTCCAATGCACGAAATAGGAGCAGTTCGGTGCCCCTGAGCTGCGCTGGATGCCACCGTGGGCTTTGCCATCGCGTGCAGGCAGCATGGTGATGGGGAATTCGGCGTAACCGACGGGATAAGGACGGTCATCGGGCATCCTGGCACCACCTTTGGCCTTCCCCTTCTTTTTTCCATCAGCGGGTGCAGCGGCATAAGGACGCCCAAAGACCTCGCGGTGCCAATTCGTCGCTGCGGCGCTGAGTTCTGCCGTGATGGCAGGCTGTGCAGCGGCGATGTCGGTCTTCTGCAAAGGATCGGTCTCCATGTTAAAGAGAGCCCCAGAGGCATCGAGCCGGTGTGACTGCGTGCGCACACTGAGACGACCGCCGTTGTAGTTCATGATGGTGCGTGAGGGCCGCCGCACGCCCAGCCCCAGCAGCTCCGGGGACCAATCCCAGCCATCGAGTGGCTTTGCACTCTCTGCGGGCACCCCGGCCAAGGCAGTGAGCGTGGGCAGCAGGTCGATGGCACCGCTGATTTGGGTGAGCTGGGTCCCAGCTTTGATTTTCGCGGGCCAGCGGATGTAGCAAACGCTGCGCACGCCACCTTCATCCGTGACGCCTTTTTTGCCCTTCATGCCGCCGTTCCAGCGAGCGCTGTTGGGGCCGTTGTCGTTGAAATACACGACAATGGTGTTTTCCGTGAGTTGGAGCTGCGTGAGCTTTTCCAGCACGCGACCGACGTTCATGTCGATGTTGTCGAGCATGGCGAGCACGGTGCGGGTGACTTGCAAGTCCTCCGCATCGCCATCGGCTCCGCGCAGTTTCACAGGGCTGTCTTTAAACTTATCCCAATGCCGATCTGGCACGCTAAAGGGCGAGTGCGGTGTAGTGAGCGGGATGTAGCAAAAAAAGGGCCGCTCGCGATTCCGCTCCAAGAAGCCCAGCGCATGCTCGACGAGCACATCGACGATGAAGCCCTTCGCCTTGAACAACGTGCCATTTTTCTCCAGCGGCGGATCGAAGTACTCACCCCAATGCCCGCTGGTGTAGCCGATGAATTCGTCAAAACCGCGTGCGTTCGGGTGATAGGGCCACTGGCTGCCATTATGCCATTTTCCGAAGATGCCCGTGGCATAGCCGCTGGCCTTAAAATGGTCTGCCACGGTCTTTTCATCGGTATTGAGTCGTTCCTGGCCCTCGGAGACACCGAGCACGCCACCACGGCTGTGATAGCGTCCGGTGAGGAATTCCGCCCGAGTCGGTGCACACAGAGCGCAGACGAAGAAACGGTCAAAACTAGCCCCTCCACGGGCCAACTTGTCGATGTGCGGCGTCTGGAGGTTCGTGTTGCCGTTGATGGAGTAATCGCCCCAGCCTGCGTCATCGGCTAGCAGCACGACGACATTCGGTGGCGCGGCAAAAAGCGGCACTGTGAGCAATACAGCAGCAAAAAGGCAGAGTCGGGTCAGCATGGCTGCTGTGTAACTCATCCTTTGACCGGCTCTTTCGGCAGTAGGATGGGAATCCCGGCATCAATGACAAAAAAGCCACTGCCATCTACCCGCGCTAGAGCAGCCTGGAGGCCCTGTGCGGCGCATTCCTCGGCCGTAGCACGGCGTAGCGGCTGCTGCGTGTCAGGACAGCGCAAGAGGGGGAGAAAGTCGTCGATCCAGTCCGTGGAGTTCATCGGTGATTCAATACTCCGCCATCTTGGGGTCGATCTCACGCGCCCAGGCGATGATGCCGCCAGAGATGTTCCACACATTTTCAAAACCAAGCTCACGCAGCCGGCTCACCGCACGGGCACTGCGTCCGCCGCTTTTGCAGTGGACGAGGATGCGCTTGCCTTTCGGCAGCTCGGCGGTGCGATTATCGAGCTCTCCGAGGGGGATGAGGGTGGCACCTTCGATGCGGCAGATGGATTGCTCGTGCGGCTCGCGCACATCGAGGAGAAAATGGTCGTCTCCGGCATCGCGGAGCTGTTTGAGTTCGTGAACGGTCATAGAGGGTTCGGGGGAGGTCGATGCAGGCACTTTGGGAATGCCGCAAAAGCCTTCGTAGTCGATGGGTTGGGTGATGGATGGATTCTGACCACAGACCGGGCAGTCTGGATCACGGCGCAGATTCAGCACACGTGTGCGCATGCTCAGAGTATCGAGATGAAGCAGTCTGCCCACGAGCGGCTGGCCGGTGCTGGTGAGCAGCTTGATGGCCTCCAGCGCCTGCATGCTCCCGATGATACCCGGCAGCACCCCGAGCACGCCCCCTTCAGCACAACTAGGCACCAGACCCGGCGGCGGCGGCTGTGGACACATGCAGCGATAACATGGCCCTCCCAGGTGCGGAGCAAAGACACTCACCTGCCCATCAAAGCGCAGGATGCTGCCATAGACGTTCGGCTTGCGCAGCCAGACAGCCACGTCATTGCTCAGATAGCGCGTGGGGAAATTGTCTGTGCCATCAATGATGACATCGTAGTCCGCAGCGATGCGCATGGCATTGGCCGCCGTGAAGCGCTCCGGGTAAAGCTGCACATCGACATGCGGATTGAGGTCCAGCAGGCGCTCGCGGGCGGCCTCCAGCTTCTTTTTACCTAGATCACGCTGTCCGAAGAGGATCTGGCGCTGGAGATTGCTCATCTCCACCACATCAGGATCGACCAGGCCTAGCCCACCGATGCCCGCTGCCGCCAAATACATCGTGATGGGCGAGCCTAAACCGCCTGCACCGATGCACAGCACCCGCGATCCGCGCAGACGACGCTGCCCCTCGATCCCGAATTCGGGAATCGCGAGGTGCCGCGCATAACGGCGCAATTCGTCAGTACTGAGGTCTGTCATCAGCCCACACGATGGCGCGGCCCCGCCTGCATGCAACGATTCCGACGGTTGCGGCCCTCTTTACGCTGCTTAAACTGCGCTCATGCCCGATTGGACACCCCCATCCTCTGTCAATCTGGTCGATCTCGGCTTCATGGACTCACGCTCGAAGCTCATCGACCTCGCCGCCTTCCTCGACCGCGTGCAACGTGCCGGTCAAGACAGCGATTTCCGCGTGCAAGCCCTCAAAAACGCCCTCGCCCTGCTCTCCCAGGACAAACCGCAGCGTGCAAAGGAGGTCCTCCTCAGCTTCAGCGATCCCAGCACCGACCCCATCGCCAAAGCCACCATCCAAGGCGCCATTGGCGCTCACAAACCGTGAACTGAGAACTGCGAACCGAGAACAGCGAAGCGCATGAACTACATCGAACCCCACGGCCACATGGTCAGCCGCACCACCGACGACTACGAGCGTATGGCACTCGCAGGCTGCCAGGCCATCTGCGAGCCCGCCTTCTGGGCCGGTTTTGACCGCGCCAGCGCCGACGGCTTCTACGACTACTTCCGCCAGATCACCGAGTACGAGCCCAAGCGTGCCGCCAAATTCGGCATCAAGCACTTCTGCTGGCTCTGCATCAACCCGAAGGAGGCCGAGGACATGAAACTCGCCGAAGAAGTCATCGCCCTCATCCCGCAGTTCATCGACAAGCCCGGCGTGCTCGGCATCGGCGAGATCGGCCTCAACAAAAACAGCCGCAACGAGCTCAAAATCTTCGAGCAGCACGTCCAGGTGGCGCAGGACTACGATCAGCTCGTGCTCATCCACACCCCGCACCTGGAAGACAAGCTCAAAGGCACCCGCCTCATCGTCGATGCGCTGAAAAACTTCCCCAAGATCAAACCCGAGCGAGTCATCATCGACCACGTCGAGGAGCACACCATTGATCACGTCCTCGATCACGGCTTCTGGGCCGGCATCACCCTCTACCCCGAGAGCAAGTGCACCCAGCACCGCGCCATCGACATGCTGGAGCACCGCCACGCCGAGCGCATCTGGATGAACAGCGCCTGCGACTGGGGCATCAGCGACCCCCTAGCCGTCCCCAAGACCATGCAAGCCATGCGCCACCGCGGCTGGCCCCCCGAAATGATCCAACGCGTCGCCTGGGACAATCCACGAGCCTTCATGGGCCAGTGTGAGAAGTTCACGCTCTAATGTCATCGCAAATCCGTGAGCTAATTCAGCCATCTCCTTCTCAAATCAGGCATTCCAAGTCCACCCGCTGGTTTTCACCTCTGCCTTCGATAACTCAATTATCTCACGGAATCAGGGTCATACCAAAGCAGCAGTTAGTGGGGCTACTTATTGGACAAAATTCGCTATTATTGGCAAAAAGTGTGCAACTTCGGCTAGCCGTGAGCATGTCTTGGCTTATTCACTCAGCCACCATGTCTAGACGTAATCCCCATTGCTGGTGCGGATTTATTATTGCCTGCTCCACTTTGTTTGCCCTGGGCCAAGGAGGTGAGTTTGATACGACTTTTTCACCTGGCGTGGTGATTACGGGTTCATCCGGGAAGTTGGTGCGGAGGGGGGCGTGACGATGGCAAAAGGGCAGGATGAGCCAGAGTTTGCTATATCACGCGTTTGGCGTGCGCGAAGGATACGAGTATCGCAGCACGAAGTATGTGGAGGGCCGGGTGGAGTTCCATCTAGCGGTCAAGGATCAGCACATTGAGTGCCCGCACTGCCAGGGGCGGGAGTATTGGAGGCGCGGCAAAAGGCAGCGACGCATCAAAACCCTGCCCATCGGCCCCAAACAAGTGGTGCTGGTGGTGGAGGTGCCCAAATGCGAGTGTCGTGGCTGTGGCAAAAGCTTCGAGCACTCCCCCTTTGCTCCCGCCTACAGCCACCACAGCCGCGCCCTAGCTCGATTCGTCTGCGAGCCTGAGCCGCTTCATGAGCCTGCAAGACGTGGCACGCTTCACACACCTGGGTTGGGACACGGTCAAAAGCATTGTGAAGGCCGATTTGGCACGGCGCTTTGAGAAGGTGGAAATGCGCGAAGTCAGGCGCATCGGCGTGGACGAAAACTACCTTGGCAAGAAGGCCAAATACGTCACCCTGGTGGTCGATCTGGAAAGCGGACGCGTGCTTTGGGTGGGCAAAGGACGCGGCAAGGAGGCCCTGGAGGGCTTCTGGGAGCGGCTGCGGCGCAGCGGTGCCCACATTGAGGCGGTGGCCTGCGACATGAGCGGAGCTTACTGGAGCGCCATCAACGAGCACCTGCCTGACGCCGCGATTGTCTTTGATCACTTCCACATCATCAAGCTCGCCAACGAGAAGATCGACGAGATACGGCGCGGTCTGCAGCGCACACTAGAGCTCACCGGACAGAAGTTCATTAAAGGCACGCGCTACCTGCTGCTCTACGGCAGGGAGAATCTGCCGCCGGACAAGCGCCCGAAATTGGAGGAAGCCCTCGCCTACAACGAGCCGCTCTCCAAAGCCTACTATCTCAAAGAGGAGCTACGCCAGCTATGGAACCAGCCGGGCAAGGAGGCAGCGCAAAAGTATCTGCAAGAGTGGATACTCAAAGCCTACGCCACGGCCATCGGGCCGCTCAAGCAGCTCGCCAACACGATGCTGACGCACGCGCGGCAAATACTCAGCTACTTCGACCATCCGATCAGCTCCGGCATCATGGAGGGCCTCAACAACAAAATCGGCCGCCTCACGCGCCTAGCCTACGGCTACCGCGATGTGGACTTCCTCCACCTACGCATCTACGCGCTCCACGAGTCAAAAGACATACTCACCGGCACTTGAATGCCGCACCAACTTCCCGGATGAACCTGATTACGGCTTTGGGTGGAGATGAAAGAGTAAGCAGCTTTGCCTTGATGCCAGATGGGAGGATCGTGGTTGCAGGGACGAATCGCATGGAGGTATCTCCATACAATACGAATGCACTGGTACTACGGTATCTTGCCAACGGCAGGCCTGACACATCACTAAACACAGGTAATGCCTTGGCAGGCATTAAGGCATTTGATGTTCTGGAGCGCACGAGCTGCCTGACTGCTCTACAGGCCGATGGCAAAGTCCTGGCGCTTTTCAATCACTTCAATAATCCTGCCATCCTTACGCGCCTTAATGTGGACGGCACCACAGACACCACTTTTGGAAGCAACGGCAGTATCACCTTAGCCGTAACATCTTCGAATGATTTTCACAGCCATCCCATAGCCTGCCGAAATGAAGGACGAGCTGGTGGTTTGAGCAGGCAGTGTGGATAAAATCGCTGGGGGTCGAGTAGAGGTTTTGTGTCTTACGGCGTGACTTCGTGGGCGAAATCAGGCGGGGGCTGTCCCATGAGATCGCGTTCGTGCTGGCTCAAACCCTGGTAACCACGCGGTTTGTGGAGTGCCTAGCAGCGTAAAGCTGCCTCCTGCTGTCCCATAACTTCGCAGCAATCTCACGAGGTCGATCCGCACCCACATCGCGGCACGCATGACGGCGAATAGCCGCGTAAAGCTGTGACCCCACTGGCCGATGTGTGCGGCAAAGCGCAGCAGCACATACACCAGCAGCGCCGTCCATACCTGCCAGCGGATGGCGTTGTCGCTGTGGCCGAGGAAGTCGCCGAGCTTGAGGGTCTGCTTCACTTGCTTGAAGAACACTTCGATGTCCCAGCGGGCTCGGTAGAGGTCGCACACGCTCATTGGGCTCCAGGTGGTGGTGTTGGAACCGAGCGGAGCGAGATAGACAAGCCGCAGGCTGCCCGAAGCCCCCCCCCGGAGGGGCGGATCAAATGAAGACCATCAGGCGCTCCGCATCATCGACCTCCACCCAGGCTTCCACGCGGCGCAGAGTCCAGCCTGCGAGCTTCTTCCATTTGCTCCCTGTGAGCTTCACCATCTGGTCTTTGACGATCTTGCCGCCCTTCTCTACTGGAAAATTGCGCACGGTGCGGTAGCAAAAGTTGTCCTTCGCACGCGTCACCCACTGCATGCCGCTCACGTCGAGATCATGCAGGTGCGCGAAGTCCACATAGGCTTTGTCGAAGACGACGATCTCGCCTTCCTCCAGCCCGGCACAAACCTCGCGAGCACGTTTGTTGTCATTCTCGCCAGCGGTATCGACGATGGCAAAGGTGGGCAGAAAGCCATTGAGGCCGAGCCGCAGATGCATCTTCGCGGCGGCCTTGCTTGGCCCAATCCATGCAGTTGGCAACCAACTCCATTACGGTCGAATCAACGGCGTGGATGCGTGCTTTGAATCGATGCAGCAGCGAATGCCCGGCACTGCCGCCGGGACGCTGCCGTCCAAAACTTGGATCACGATGCTGAAGGTGCGCGAGGGCGGCGTGAGACCAAAGGCAGCGATGGCACGAGTCTTGAGCCGCAGCCAGTCGCACACATCATTGAGGCTCAGAGCGTGAGCCAGCTGTGCAAAGATCATCGTGCCGAGATGGTTGAGCACGCTGTAGGTGCGAGCTTTGAAATCGACACCAGTCTCCTTGGCAGACTTGTGAATGATGTCACGCGGAATGAGCTTGAGCATCTGCCCGAGAACATTGATGTGGTGACGTGCTGGCTGGGTAGCGTGTGTGTGTGTTGATTTTGACATCGCACTCCAAATCAAGCCACTTCCCGCCCTCAGTCAGCACTCTCCAACTCAAATCTCTATGGGACGCCTGTGGAAATTTTTCTTCCTGGGGTTCACAAAAAAAATCACTCCGGCAGCTTGTCGAAATGAAACTGGCAGCAGTCGAGATCGAGGGTTTTGCAGGGTGAGAGTGCTATTCGCGTGCGACGGCAGCGGGGCGATGCTTGAGAAATGAAAGAAGATGCCTTAATACGGTCTGGCGACCGAAAAAGGTGAGGCAGAGAAAGAGCAGGAGGCTGCATTTTCTCATGTCGGAGTCCGGGCGCAGGCATTGCCAGATGAAGGCAGCCCCGGCTGCCGTCGCCAACGCCAACTGCACCCACTCCCGCGTGATCTGGCACACGGAACGGCGGCTGGGGCGTCGCTGCAGAGTTGCAGAGGTCATGGCTGGGTTTCGGGGGGGGATTTGAGGACAGCACGAAGGATGCGACGTTCCTCGAGGGGCAACGAAAGGAGGATGTTTTCGTCGTGGGCCTTCAAGTATTCGATGCCTGCGGAAAGCCATCGCAACGGGATAGCCATCACCGCTCTGGCGCTAGCATCCAGCTTTGCAGATGCATCACGCCAGCACGAAATCCAGAAATCCAATGCCTCATGACTACGATGCAGCCAGTCTAATTCGCCCAAATGGCTAATTAATGAGCGCCCTAAACTTGGCAGATAGCCAAGGCGGGAAAAACTGCCAATCACTCTCGAAATCGCTACAGGCCATGCGCGAACTGGCTGGTCATGGATAGCGCGAATCAGCGCGATGCTCACGATTTGGTGATTTGGAACAAGGATTTCGCGGACAGTGGGCATATCCGTGTTTTCTAGGACTTCAAATAGGTCATTGCAAAACTCCTTGGGCCTTCCTGACTCATTTAAGGTCATACAACTCAGGAAAGCTGCACGTGCCCTTATTCCCTGTGGGATACCTAGCATTGCAAGCACCTGTGAGGAAGTCTTGAGGGCGGCGTCCAAGTCGAGCTTCGTTCCTTCTACAACACCGCGATTGACTAAAGCTGTCGCTTTTTGCTCTCTGGGTGCATCGGCAGCATTTATCACTCGATCAAAATCTTCCAGAGCTTCACTCACCCTTCCTAGGTCCATCAACGCACTGCCTCGGTTTACCAGTCCTTGATACAAGGGATCTAGAGGTGGAGACTTCAGTTCGAGCAATTTTGTAAACTCAGAGACAGATTCAAGGGTGAAGCCAGCCTGGGCGAGTGTGGTTCCAAGATTATAGTGCGCCCAGGCTTTCAGGTCTTCGCGTTGAGTGGACTCGACTGATATTTTGTAGGCTGAGATTGCTTCATTTAGCCTGCCAGTTTCGCAAAATGCGATACCTGCATAAAAATTTGCGGTCGCTTGCTGCTCCTGTGTTGCTCGGCGGGATGCGACCAACTTTTCAAACGCATCAAGAAGCTTTTCCCACTCCTTCTTATAAGAGTAGATTCTGGCCAGTTTTAGTAAATCAGAAGGATTGCCTTCTTCTTCGGCGAGACAAATAAGCCGTGCCAGCGTAGCTTCGTCACAATTTGATTCATCCAGATCGTCTAATCCTCTGCGCAAAATTACATGTCGGAGACACAGCCATCCCATAGCCCTCGGAAACTGACGGGCAAGCGAGTGGTTTGCGAAGGGAGGGCGGCTTAAAAGCGGAGCAGGGCGAGTTGAGTTTTTACGGCCTAAAGCGCGGTTATGCAGGCATATCACGCGGGTGCTGTCCCATGAGATTGCGTGCCCGCAGGCTCAAACCCTGGCAACCACGAGGTATGCGGACTGCCCAGTATTTTGAAACTGCCACCTGCTGTCCCATAGCTTTGTAAAACGCCAAGCAGATCGAGCCGTTCCCACATCGACGCGCGGGCCACAGCAAAGAGCCGCGTGAAGCTGTGGCCCCACTGGCTCATGTGTGCGGCGAAGCGCAGCAGCACATACACCAGCAGCGCCGTCCACACCTGCCAGCGGATCGCGTTGGCGTTGTGCCCCAAAAAGTCGCCGAGCTTGGAGTGTTTGCTTCACCTGTTTGAAGAACACCTCAATGTCCCAGCGGGCGCGGTAGAGGTCGCAGACGCTGCGAGGACTCCAATGGGTGTTGTTGGTGATGAAGACCATCAGGCGCTTCTCGCCATCGACCTCCACCCATGCCTCGACCCGCCGCACGGTCCAACCGGAGAGCGACTTCCACTTCGTCCCGGTGAGCTTGACGATCTGATCCTTCACAATGCCGCTGCCTTTGACCACCGGCAGGTTGCGAAGGGCGCGGTAGCGGAGGTTGTCCTTGGCGCGGGTGACCCACTGCACGCCGCGCAAATCGAGATCATGCAGGTGGGCGAAGTCCACATACGCCTTGTCAAAGACGACCACTTCGCCCTCTTTCAATCCGGCGCAAAGCTCACGGGCGCGCTTGTTGTCATGCTCGCCGGCGCTGCCCACGATGGCGAAGGTGGGCAGGAAGCTGTTCAAGCTCAGGCGCAGGTGCATCTTGGCGGCGGCCTTGCGGCGGCGGTGCCTGGCCCAGCCCATGCAGTTGGCCACCAGTTCCATCACAGTGGAGTCAACCGCGTGAATCCTCACTTTGAAACGGTGAAGCGGAGCGCGTGAACTGCGGCCGGGCCGCTGAGAGCAAAAGCTCGCATCGCAATGATGCAGATGTTCGAGCGTGCGCCAGAAGACCAGCTCGGTGAAGCGAGCGTCGCGCTCCTTGTTGGCGTGGGAGAGGTTGTTGCGCGAGGGCGGGGTGAGGCCAAAGGCGGCGATGGCGCAGGTCTTGAGCCGCAGCCAGTCGCAGATGTCGTTGAGGCTCAGGGCGTGGGCGAGCCTGGGCGAAGATCATCGTGCCGAGGTGGCTCATGACACTAAAGGTCCGCGCCTTGGCGTCCACGCCGGTCTCCCTGGCAGCGGTGCTGATGATGCTGCGCGGTATGAGCTTGAGAATCTGGCCGAGAACGTTGATGTGATGGCGTGCTGGCTGGGTGGCTTGGGTGTGTTTTGGTTTTGACATCGCAATCCAAATCAAACCACTTCTCGCCCTCAGTCAGCACACTTCACACCCCTCTGCCTAGCCGCCTTATGGGATGGCTGTGAGTAAAATACGATGTTTTTAATACCACATCGTTTTAAACGTATTATTGCCAGCTTTCGCTACTCCGGCAGCTTGTCGAAATGAAACTGGCAGCAGCCGAGATCGAGCGTCTTGGCGTTGTTCGAGAGCTTCTCACGAAAGGCGGCGGCGAGGGCGTAGATGCGCTGCTGGCCTTGTTTCTCGACTTCGAGGAGTCCGGCTTCTTTCAGCACGCGGAGGTGCTTGGAAACGTTGTAGGGCGTGACTTCGAGCGCTTCGCACAGCTCGGTCACGGGCTTCGCTCCCGCGATGAGTTGGCGCACGAGGCGCAGACGCGTCGGCTCACCCAGCGCACGCATGGCGCTAAGGCAGTCGAAGGTTTTGCGGGCAGGCATGGCTCGGAAATACAGCGTGGTGGATTTTTTTGCAAGATGCGTGGTTGGCGCTTGTTTATTTGCCACATCTGGCAAATAAAAACACCCCATGTCCCAACGCGCACGCTACATCATGATCGGAGGCTTCCTCGGAGCCGGTAAAACGACCACCGTCGGACGGTTGGCGCGGTATTTGAGCGATCAGGGCCTCAAAGTCGGCCTCATCACGAATGATCAGGCGGGTGGCCTCGTGGACACGAAGCTGCTGCGCGGCCAGGGCTATGCGACGGAGGAAATCGCGGGCGGCTGCTTCTGCTGCCGCTTCAACACGCTCGTCGATGCCGCCAGCAAGCTGACGAGCAGCACCAAGCCGGATGTCTTCATCGCGGAGCCGGTGGGGAGCTGCACGGACCTCGTGGCGACGGTGACGTATCCGCTGCGCCGCATGTATGGCGATGCCTTCACCATCGCGCCGCTGAGTGTGCTGGTGGACCCGATCCGCGCCCGCCGTGTGTTCGGTCTCGATGATGGCGGCACCTTCTCCTCCAAAGTGGCCTACATCTTCAAAAAGCAGCTCGAAGAGGCCGACATCATCGTCATCAGCAAAAGCGATCTCATCGACGACACACAACGCGAGGAGCTGCGAGCCGTTTTGACGAAGGAATTCCCGCTCGCGAAGGTCGTCACGGCCTCGCCACGTCAGGAAACCGGTCTCGATGAGCTTTTCGCCAGCCTCATGACCGATGAGCAAGCGCGGCGCAATCCCATGGCCGTCGATTACGAAGTCTATGCCGATGGCGAAGCGCTGCTCGGCTGGCTGAACGCCACCGTCACGCTGAAATCGGATGACGAGTTCGAGGCGAACGACTTCCTCAAAAAGCTCGCCACGCATGTTCAAGGGCGGTTACAGCTCGCAGGCATCGAGATCGCCCATTTCAAGATGACCTTCAGCCCCGACGATGGCATCGCGGGCGAACTGGCGAGCATCAATCTCGTGCGCAGCGACTATGTGGCCGAGCTCGGCATGGAACTCGACGAACCGAGCACTGGCGGCCAGCTCATCATCAATCTGCGTGCCGAGGCAGATCCGGCGTCGCTCATGGAAGCGGTGAAAGCAGGCGTCGAAGCGACTGCGGCGCAATTTTTCGGCCTCAAAGCCACGCTCGATCACGAAGAGCACTTCCGTCCCGGCAAACCGACGCCGACGCATCGGGATAGCTGATGAATCAAGGCCGCCAAGCCTTGCTCCAGAGCACATACGTCTCGTGCATAGCCTGGCGCTCCAGCGGCGTCCACTCGGCGGTGCGTTCGTTGAGTGACTTGTATTCGCCTAGGCGCGGATCTTTCTCGACGGCCTTCGCGTAGTTCTCCAGCGCCCGCTTCGTGTCGCCCGTGCCCCAGTAGCCGAGTACCAGCGAGTAATAGTCGTAATGAGCACCGTGATCGCTGAGCTTCGCTGACGCTTCACACTCGCGTACCGCATCCGCGTAGTCGCCCATGTTGAAATACGCCCAACCCGCGCGGTTGCGCATCGGTGCGTCGTCCTGCAACTCGACCGCCTTCTTTAAATCCTTCCGCGCCTCCTCTTTTCGTCCAAGAAGCGCCAGCACATAGCCGCGGTTCGAATGAGCCTTGGCGTCGTTCGGGTTACGCTCGATCTGCTTGTTCAGAATTTCGAGCTTCGGTGTGGTCGAAACAGGCTCAGCGGCAAAAGCAGGCAAAAGGAGGGCGAGAGCGAGGTAGGAAAGAAGAATTCGGTTCATGATGAGTGGATGCTTCGGAAGGAAAACGTCACTTCCTGCTGTCATCCTGCGCAGGCATCAACAAACAGACGTTTCGTGCAGGCACGCCATTGCCAGATGCACCAGCGCCTCCGGCCCGATGGGCTCCTCGGCCTGCCACGGCAGCCAGGCGGTGCGGGTGGCTTGTTTTTCGACGACTTCGTCGATGTAGCGATGCTCGGAGTGCTCGCGACGTTGCAGCAAGGGATCGCAGGAGCCGCTGTGGAGCAGGCTTTGATTGATGACCCACGCGTAGGGCTCGATGCGGGCGCGGCGGAGATCGGCCTGGAGGGCGGCGGCCTCGTGCACGGGCGTGGCCTCGGGCAGGGTGATGAGCAGGATGTGCGTGAAGGCGGGATCGCGCAGGTGTTCGAGGAGTTTCAGCACTTCCTCGGGTTGTGTGCTGCGGGCTTGGCGCTCAAGTTCGCGTTGGTAGGCCTCGCTGGCATCGAGAAGCAGCAGCGTGTGGCCGGTGGGCGCGGTGTCGAGCACGACAAAGCGTTTCGTGCCTTGTCCCACCTCGCGGGCAAAGGCGCGGAACACGGCGATCTCCTCCGTGCAGGGCGAGCGCAGGTCTTCTTCGAGCAAGGAGCGGCCTGCGGCATCCATTTGCGAACCTTGATTGGCCATGACTTCCGCAGTGTAGGCGGCAGTTTCGGCCGCGGGATCGATTTTACTCGTCGTGAGGCCCTCCACCTGTCCGGCGAGCGTTTGCGCAATGTGCGCGGCGGGATCGGTGGTGCTGAGATGCACGCGGTGACCACGTTTCGCGAGTAACACGGCGATGGCGGCGGCGACGGTCGTTTTGCCCACGCCGCCTTTGCCCATCGTCATGATGACGCCGTGACCTTGCTGCTCGATGCCGCTGACGAGATCAGCGAGGCTTTGCATCTCCGGCGGCTGCCACGATGAGAAAGCCGCATTCGCCACCGCATCGGCTTCATCGCTCAAAAGCACCTTCAATCCGCCGATGCCGAGGATGTTGATGGAGCGCAGCGGCACCACAAAGCTGGGCATGCTGCCAATGAAAGGCTGCGAGGCACTCAAGGCGTCCTCACCACGCTGCTGCATGGCTTGTGCGATGGGATCGGCCGTGTAGGCGCGTTCGCCAGAACGCGGTTTGGGCAACGCGGGGCCGTCAGACCGCAAACTGGCGTTTGCGCCTACAAACACACCATTGATGACGAGGCATTGATTCGCGATGCCGAGCGCACGCAGTTCCTTCGAGGTGCGTTCGGCCTCACGCAGCGCGGAGAGTTGCGGACGGCTCACGAGCACCAGCGTGGTCGCGGTGGCATCGGCGAGCGTGTTCACCGTGGCTTCGTAAATGCCGCGCTGCTTTTCCAATCCGGCCAGCGGTCCGAGGCAGGACGTGCCGCTGGTGTTTTTGTCGAGAAACTGGTCCCAGGCCTTCGCCAGGCTCATGAGCCGCAAGGTGTGGCCGGTGGGCGCAGTGTCGAAGATGACGTGGTCATAAGCCTTCGCGGCATTCGGATCACCGATGAGGCCGGAGAACTCGTCAAACGCCGCGATCTCCACCGTGCAGGAGCCGGAAAGCTGCTCCTCCATGCTGCGCAGCGCCGCCTCCGGCAGCAGGCCGCGCATGGGGCCGATCAAACGCTCGCGATACGCCGCCGCAGCGGCCACGGGATTGATGTTCAGCGCATCGAGGCCCGGCGCACCCACGATGGGCGTGGGCGCGTTCGTGAGCTTTGTTTCGAGCACCTCATCGAGGTTCGATGCCGGGTCCGTGCTCACCAAAAGGACGCGTTTGCCCGCCTCGACGAGTCGCAGCGCCGTGGCGCATGAGAGTGAGGTTTTGCCCACGCCGCCTTTGCCGGTGAAAAAGAGGAAGCGTGTCGAAGTGGCGGCATCAGGCTGGTAAGTGGGCAGGTTCATGATTTGGCCTCCTCGATGCCCAACACCGTGCGGAAGAACACCGGACGCTCGTCATGGTTCGGATAGCGGCCCTTCATATAAACCTCGCCGTCGATAAAGATGACTGGCAGCACGGTGGTGCCTTCTTTTTCCAGCAGAGCCTTCACCGCCGCGTTCTTCGCAAAGGCCATCGGCTGCTGCCCCAGGTTCTGGCGCTCGATTTTGACCCCCATGTTCGCTAGTTGCGACAGCGATGCCGCGAAGTTCACGAGATCAGGATCAATATTCGGACCGCAGATACCGGTGGAGCAGCACATGGGCGGATCAAAGACCTGGATGGTTTTCATGAGGGAGGCTCGCCCGGTTCATAAGCAAGTAAAGCCCCGTCACTGAGCGAAACTTGTTGCCCGCTCGCTTTATTTGGCTATTTCGCCAAATAGATGCCCACCACGAAGAAAAAGCTCGAAGACCGCGCCGCCGTGATCAAGGCGCTGGGGCATCCGTCGCGGCTCCTCATCGCCGAGGCTTTGATGAAGGGCGAAATGTGTGTCTGTGACCTCAAAGACCTCGTCGGCGCGGACATGTCCACGGTCTCGAAGCATCTCACGCTCATGCGTGAGGCGGGTGTGCTGAACTGCGAGAAGCGCGGACTCAATATCTACTACTCGCTCGCCTGCGATTGCCTGAGCGATTTCCTCCGCTGCGTGGACCGGCTGGCCTGCGGCGGCAAAAAAACCAAATGCTGCTAATTCCCCATGACCATTGCTGAACTCCTCACTCACCTCCGCTCGCATGCGGACAAACCGCTCACTTTCATCCTGCCGGACGGTGGCCTGATCCCCGCGCACTTCCACATTACTGAGGTTGGCCACGTATTGAAGCGCTTCATCGACTGCGGCGGCACGCGGCGCACGCTGGAGACTTGTTTGCTGCAAACCTGGGTGCATGACGATGTCGCCCACCGCCTACACGCGGGCAAACTGGCCGCCATCTTTGACAAAGCGGGCGATGTGCTGCCGCATCACGAGCTTCCCGTGGAAATCGAATACGAAGACGGCGTCGTGGCGCAGTTCCCGGTCGAGAGCGCTGAGGTGATCGAGGGCACGCTGACCTTCCGCTGCGGCTGGAAGCACACCGATTGCCTCGCACGCGGGATTTGTCTGCCGGGCGAGTGTGCTCCGGCACCGAAAATCCTGCCACAGACCTGCTGCACGCCCGGCTCCAAATGCTGCTGACATGAATAAGCTCCTCTCCGAACTCCTCGGCACCTTCATCCTCATCTTCGCGGGCACTGGTGCCATCGTGATCAATGATGTGAGCGGCGGCGTGATCGGCCACGCGGGCATCGCGCTGACCTTCGGCCTCGTGGTCATGGCGATGATCTACACCTTTGGCGATGTCAGCGGGGCGCACCTCAATCCGGCTGTGACGCTCGGTTTCGCAGTCGCGGGCCGTTTCGCATGGAAAAGCGTGCTCGGCTATGTTTTGGCCCAAATCGCTGGCGCAGTGGCCGCGAGCGGCGTTTTGCGACTTTTGTTCCCAAATCACGAAAAGCTCGGTGCGACGCTCCCCGCAGGCTCGGCGATGCAGAGCTTCGTTTTGGAGTTCATCCTCACTTGCATCCTCATGCTGACGATCTTGCGTGTTTCCACTGGTGCGAAGGAAAAAGGCATCACCGCAGGCATCGCAGTCGGCGGTGTGATCGCCCTGGAGGCCATGTTCGCTGGCCCTATCTGCGGAGCGTCGATGAATCCCGCACGCTCGCTGGCTCCCGCGCTCGTCTCCGGCCACCTGGAGCACCTTTGGATATATCTAACTGCGACGGTGCTCGGCGCATTCGTTGCCGTGCCGCTCGCGAAAGCTGTCGAACCCACTCCCTCATGAACAAACCGCTCGTTCTCATCCTCTGCACCGGCAATTCCTGCCGCTCGCACCTTGCCGAAGGCCTGCTGCGCCACGTCGCGGGTGACATCCTCGAAGTCGCCAGCGCCGGATCGAAACCTGCGGGCTACGTGCATCCGCTCGGCATCAAGGCGATGGCGGAAATCGGCATCGACATCTCCGCGCACACGAGCAAGCACATGAACGACTTCCTCGTCCGCGATGTGGAGACCGTCATCACCGTCTGCGGCAATGCAGACCAGGCCTGCCCGATGTATCCCGGCCAGCTCCAGCGCCACCACTGGCCCTTCGACGACCCCGCCCACGCCACCGGCAGCGAGGAGGAAATCATGAGTGTCTTCCGCCGCGTGCGGGATGAGATCAAAGCCGTCTTCACCGCCTATGCAGACGGGCGTCGCGATGAAATGCGCCGCCGGAATAATTGAGGTCGAAAGAAGGCCTCTTCGCCCTCTGACGCACACTCCAGGCAGCGCTAAGGAGGCCCTGACTCATCTTGCGCCTACTTTTCGATTTCTTTTTCCCGTTTTCCGGTTCCTATCTGGCCGCCTGACTTCCGAGTGCCATGCCCGCCTCCCCTGAAAATGCCCGTTCCACTGCCCAAAAGGCACGCGAAGCCGCCGCAGCCGATCCCGCCAGATTCCCTGCGCTGGTGAATGCTCTCCAAATTCTGGGAGACACCCTGCGTGAGAGCGAGCCCGCCGCCGCTGAAACCGCCTACCGTGAGGCACTGACGAGCGCGGAGGGACGTGAGCTACCCGTGGGCACCCTGGCCGCCGTGCGGATGAATTTAGCGACCCTGCTCGACTTCAGTGGCCGCGAAGGAGATGCCACGGCCTTTTACGAAGACGCCATCACCGACTTTGAGGCCCTGGGCACCCGCGAGACAAAGGAAACCGCCGCGCAGCTCCGCAACAACCTCGCCATGTCCTACAAAGGCATGGGAAAATACGCCCTCGCCGAGCAGCACTACCTCCGCGCCCTCGATACCCTGGAGGCAAACCATGGCCGCGACTCCGAAGCTGTGGCCACGCTCTTCAATAACCTCGGGGGGCTCTACTACGTCGCGGGCTTCCCAGATCAGGCCAAGGACATGTTCACCGATGCTCTGGCAGTGCGGGAAAAAGTGCTCGGAGCAGACCACCGCGACACGGCGCAGTCGCATAGCAATCTGGCCACCGCCAGTCACGAGCTACGTGAAAACGCGGAGGCCCTGCGGCACTACGACCGTGCGCTCGACATCCTAGAGGGGCACCTCCCGCATGAGGCACGCAGTTTTGAGGCCACCAGCCAGGACTACATCGCCATGCTGGAGATGATCAATGACAACGACCGCGCAGCGACTATCCGCGCCCGCCTTGCACGCTCCCTAGGCAAGTCCTGATTCAAAAAGGCAACCTCGTCCACATGACCCACGAAGAGCTCCGCCACCAAGTCTGTGAAGCCAACCGCGCACTCGTGCCCAGCGGCCTCGTGCGCCTCACCTGGGGGAATGTGAGCGGCATCGACCGCGCCAGTGGCATCTGGGGCATCAAGCCCAGTGGCGTGGACTACGCGGCACTCACACCCGCAGACATCGTCCTCCTCGATCTGGAGGGGAAAGTCGTCGCCGGCAGCCTACGCCCCTCTAGCGACACCAAGACGCATCTCCACCTCTACCGCGAATTCCCCCAAATCGGCGGCATCACCCACACCCACCGTCCTTTTGCCACCACGCTCTGCCAGGCTGGTCGCGATCTGCCCTGCTACGGCACCACGCATGCGGATCACTTTCACGGCACCGTGCCGCTCGTCCGGGCACTCACGCCAGAGGAGGTCGCAGAGGATTACGAGCACCACACCGGAGTCGCCATCGTGCAGTGCCTGCGCAGCCAGGGGCTCGATCCGCTGCACATGCCAGCGGTGCTCCAGCTCCACCACGCTCCGTTCACCTTTGGCAAGAATGCGCTCGACTCCCTGCACAACAGCATCGCGCTGGAAATGTGCGCCCGCATGGCTCTCGATGGATTATCGCTCAATCCAGCCATGAGCCCCATCCCCGCTCACATCCTCGAAAAGCACCACCACCGCAAACACGGCCCCTCCGCCTACTACGGCCAAAAAGGAGCCTAAGCGGGTCCAGTTGGCGCTTTGCATTTGCTCGGCTCGTCGATGATCTCGCCATCGCGAGCGATTTTGATGAAGACATCCTCCAGCGTCGCACTGCTGCTACGCGAGACGATTTCTGTCGGAGTGCCCTCGCAGACGATTTTCCCCTGGTGGAGGAAGATCACGCGGTCGCAGACCTCCTCGATGTCACGCATGTTATGCGAGGTATAGAGAATGCCGATGTCACGCTCCCTCTGCACACGGCGGACGACTTTGCGCACCTTGTCCGCGATGTCGGGATCGAGTGAGGCCGTGGGCTCATCGAGCATGAGGAGCTCGGGGTCATTGAGGAAGGCTTTGACGAGATTCACTCGCGTGGACTCACCCGCACTGAGCTGTCCGGTGACTCGTTTCGCCAGATGAGTGATCTCCAGCATCTCCATCAGCTCGGCGATCTTCTTTTTCGGATCGGCCACGCCATAGATGCGTGCAAAGACGATCAGGTTTTGCCACACGAGCAGATTCCCTGGCAGGGCGGTGTATGCGGAGGAAAAATTCGCCCGTTGGAGGATCTGGATGCGGTTTTGGTGCAGAGGCAGGCCAAAGGCGAACAAATCGCCACTCGTGGGCAGTGTGAGCCCGAGTAGGCAATTCATCGCCGTGGTCTTGCCCGCGCCATTGGCCCCCAGCAGGCCCAGGACCTCTCCACGCCGCAACTGGAAGCTAAACCGGTCCAGCGCACGCACGCCGTCGAACTCGCGGGTGAGGTCACGAGCTTCGAGGATGATTTCACGGGTATCTGCGGGCATGCGCGGCCATAGCGGGCTGCGGAGGGTGTTTCAAGTTTCACCTTGGTGCTTTCTGGCCTCGGGGGCTAATCCTGGAAGAGGAAACTTGAAACCTGGGGGAGAAAACCCGACATACACCCCCTCTCCCATGCTGTCCTTTTTGAATGGAATGTATTCACTGTGTGCCTGTCTCTGCTGGGCGGCATCGCCTCACTCCTGCATGTGCTCATCCGCCACCGGGACTACCGGGCGGCGGCATTCTGGACGGCGCTGATCGTGCTCTCACCACTCATCGCACCGCTGCTCTACCTATTTCTCGGCATCAATATCCTCCGCCGGAGGGGGAAGCACTACCGGCGGGATATTCATGAGCCATGGCATGATCCTGTGCCTGCCAATCCCCTGCCCTTCTCCCCAGAAAGCAACGAGGCACGCGACCATCAGCAGCTCGCTGTGACTCTGGATAAAATCAGCCGCTTCTGCTTCACGCAGGGCAATACCGCCTCCGTGCTCATCAATGGCGACGAGGCAAAGCCACGCATGCTAGCGGCCATCCGCGCAGCGAAAACCAGCATCACCATGTCGAGCTACATTTTCGAGGCACTCGGTATCGGTGCAGACTTTGTGGCAGAGCTCACGGCGGCCGTGCGCCGTGGCGTGCATGTGCGTGTGATGGTGGATGATGCGGGGACCAAGTACTCGTGGCCTCCAGTGGTCGATTCCCTGCAAAAATCAGGCGTGCCCGCACGGCGCTTCATGCCAAACCATTTCCTCCTGCGCCTCATCACCATGAATCTGCGAAACCACCGCAAAATCTTGGTGGTGGACGGTGAGCGTGCCTTCACGGGCGGAATGAATATTCGCGAGGGAAACATGCTCTCACGCAAGCCAGAGCACCCGGTGCAGGATCTGCACTTCGAGATCACGGGGCCCATCGTCGCACAGATTCAACGAGTATTCGCAGAAGACTGGCTGTTTTGCTGCGGCGAGACTCTCGATGGAGCTACTTGGTTCCCGAATTTGGTCGAAAACGGCCCCGCTAGTGCCCTGGGCATCGTGGATGGCCCGGACGAGGACATGGAGGTCATGCCCGCTGCCTTTTTCGCAGCGATCAATGCAGCCAAAGAAGAAATCCTCATCGCTACGCCCTACTTCCTACCCAATCCCGTGCTGCTAGCCGCGCTACGCCTCGCAGCCATCCGTGGTGTGAAAATTCGTATCGTGACGCCGCAAGTCAACAACATCCCCTTCGTCGCCTGGGCCGCGCAGACGCTCTATCCTCAGCTCCTTCAGGTCGGTGTGCGCATCTTTGAAAGTCCCCCGCCATTCGATCACTCGAAGGTTTTCCTCATCGACGGCGTGTGGAGCTTCATCGGCAGCACGAACTGGGACCCACGCAGTCTGCGGCTGAATTTCGAGTTCAATGTGGCCCTGTATGACCCAGCGCTCGCCACTCGACTGAAGACCATTTTTGCCGAAAAACGTGCCCAAAGCTGCGAAGTGACGCGTGAGGGCCTAGAGGCCGCCCCATGGCCACAAAAGCTGCGCAACGGCTTCGCACGACTCTTTATCCCGCTACTATAATCCATGGCCAAAAACACTTTCAGCGTCCTTTTCGTCTGCCTCGGCAATATTTGCCGCTCACCCGCTGCGGATGGCGTGATGCGCACACTCGTCGCAGAGGCCGGATGGTCCAAAAGAATCGAAATCGACTCCGCAGGCACCGCAGGCTGGCACAGTGGCAAGCTGCCAGACCCGCGCATGCGTGCAGCCGGCAAACAGCGCGGTCACACGCTCGATCACTGCGCACGCCAAATCTGCGCGGACGACCTCGAGCGCTTTGACCTCATCCTCGCCATGGATCGCGAAAACCTGCGTGACATCGAAGCCCTGGACCGCCAGCGCCAGCACCGATCCAAAATACGCCTCTTCTGCGACTTCTGCACTGAGCATGCCATGTATGAAGTGCCAGATCCCTATTACGGCGGACCAGAGGATTTTGAAAAAGTACTCGATCTCATGGAGGATGGCTGCGCGGGGATTCTCCGCCATGCGCAGTCACTCTGAGGCGAGACTCTCCCCTCTTCACCCACATGAGCCTCACCACACGCTTTCTACTCGGGTTCGCGCTCGTCGCCAGCGTGGGGCTTTTCGTCCTTTTCTCGCAGCTCATCCGGCGTGTGGAGCGGCAGTATATGGAGGCCACCGAGGAGCCCCTGGTCGATATCGCCAACATCTTGGCCGAAATGCTCTCCCAACAGGCTCAAAATGGCATTTTGCAGCCTCAAGACATCGCCCAAGCTGTCCGCACTGCTCACTCCCGCGAGCTCAGTGCCCGCATCTACAACCACACCAAGCAAAAAGTCGATCTGGAGGTGTACGTCACCGATCCGCAGGCCCGTGTGCTCTTTGACTCGAGCGGACTGGAGGCCCCCGGCTCCATCTCACGCAAGCGGGACATCACCCTCACTCTAGCAGGCCAATACGGTGCACGCAGCACCCGCACAGATGCGGCTGATCCGCGCTCTGTGGTGATGTATGTCGCCGCACCGATCCTGCGGGATGGACGCACACTGGGCGTCGTCAGCGTGGCAAAGCCACAGCGCGGTGTCTTGGCCTTTGTCTGGGAAACAGAGCGCTGGCTGAAGTGGGTAGTGGCCTCCACCATCCTGCTGATGCTGCTGGGCATCTATATTTCCGCACGCTGGGCCACTCGCCCGCTGGATGACCTAGCACAGCACGCTCTGGCCATCAGCCGTGGTGAGCGCAGCACGCCACCACGCATGCCAGGCCACCAGATGAAGACCCTCGCCCGCGCACTCGAAGACATGCGCGATGCGCTGGAGGGACGCGAATACGTGGAGAGCTACGTCCAGAGCCTCACGCATGAGCTCAAAAGCCCCGTGGCAGCCATCCTCGGCGCAAGCGAGATCCTCCAAGGCAGCGATGTGCCTGCGGATAAGCGCACACGCTTCCTCGGCAACATCGGCGCCGAAGCCGCTCGCCTGCGCGATCTGCTCGAGCGCCTACTCCACCTCGCCGCACTGGAAAAACAGAAAACACTGCTCAAACGCGAGCCCGTCAATCTGCGTGAGGTCATCCTCCGTGCCTGGGATCACCACGCGCTACTCGCCACCGCGAAAAATCTCCGCCTCGAACAGGATCTCGCTGATGAACTCATCGTCGAGGGCGATCCCTGGCTCATAGAGCTGGCACTCTGCAATCTGATGCAGAACGCCATCGACTTCTCACCGCCAGAGGGCCAGCTACGGATCAAGTCCTACCGCTTTGAGCAGCGCTGCGTCATCGAGATCGAGGACGAAGGCCCAGGCATCCCGGACTATGCACGCCAGCGAGTCTTCGAGCGCTTCTACTCCCTGCCCCGCCCTGACACCGGCAAAAAAAGCAGCGGACTAGGTCTCTGCTTCGTCAAAGAAGCCGCCACACTGCACCATCGATCTCCTACCAGGAGAAAACGCACGCGGTACCAAAGCCGTCCTCGTCCTTCCCTGAGCTCCTCAGATCGTCATCACGCCTGTGCTGGAGCCAAAGGCATCCACTTCAATACCCATGTTTTGCATGAGGCGGACGAAGAGGTTCCCCATAGGCGTGTTGTTCTTCGCATCACCCGTGAGGTGACGACCATGTTTGAAGCCCCCACCCGCGAGCAGCAGCGGCAGATTGTGCCAGTCGTGCGAGTTGGCATTGCCGAGGTTGCTGCCATAGAGCACCGCGGTGCTGTCGAGCAGACTTTTAGCCCCCTCACGCTTGGCTTTGAGTTTCCCCATCAGTGAGTCCAGGGCTTTGAGCTGCGCCGTTTCGATGAGCCGTAGTTGAGCGATCTTTTCGGGATCTTGGCCGTGGTGCGAGAGATTGTGATGATCCGCTTTGACGCCGGGAATAGTAGGCACATCCCCGCGCCCTTGAACAACCATGGTGATCAGGCGTGTGCTATCCGTCTGGAATGCGAGCGGGATCAGGTCAAAGAGCAAATTCATGCGTCCGATGAGGTCTTTCTCATCCTGAATATCCTTCGGCGGCTGCGCATCGACTTTGGGCTTTGGTTTCTGCACCCAGGCTTCCGCCTTTTGCAACCGCAGCTCCATCTCACGCACGCTGGTGAAGTATTCTTCGAGTTTATCCCGGTCAGCACTGCCAAAACGCCTCTCCAGGCGCTTTGCCTCCTCACCCACCGTATCCATGATGCTGCGACCTTCTTGGAGCTTACGCATCTGCTGCGAGATTTCGTTGGCACTGCCATCGAGGAAGAGTTTGGCGAAAATCTTTGAAGGCTTCGACTCCGCCGGGATCATCACCCCGCTGCGGGTGTAGCTCTGGCTGTTATTGCCACCCGTGTTGAGTTGCAGGGAGGGGTAGCGAGTCTCAAAGCCGATCTTCTCCGCGATGAATTGATCAAGCGAGATCGAATTCCTAAAACCACCGAGCCCCGGATGCCGAGCCCCAGTGAGCCAAGTCATCTCCGAAGCATGTCCATCGCGTCCATTTTGATCCGGGTGGCAAACATTGGAAAAAACCGTGAAGTCCTTCTGATGCGCCTCGATCATCTTCAAATACGGAGAGACCGCATAAGCATCGCCACTGGTCGCCGGGAAGAAATCGGGTCCATAAATGCCCAGCGAAGCACAAATCGTCACCAGCCGCTTCGGCGGAGCCGCCTCAGCCGCCAAGACCCTGCGTCCCCACATGGCATCGAGAAAGGGCAACGCCAGCGAGACCCCCGAGGAGCGAAGAAAGGTGCGACGAGAAAGAGTGGATGTCATCGTCACAAAGGTGCCTGAAAGCGCCCGCCTAGCAAGTTTTCGCTACGGAGCCCAGCTACCAAATGAGAAACACGGTCACCTACTGCGCATCGACCATCTTTTCGTGGGTAAGATGGCTGGGGAGGAGTGACCAGACCTCTTCATGCACGACGCTAGGCTCTGCGGAGGCATCGAGAACACGCATGCGCTTTGGTTCTGCGGCGGCGAGGGAGAGGTAGCCTTGGCGGACTTTTTCAAAGAACTCGGGCGGCTGGCTCTCCATGCGATCGAGTTCGCGGCCAGTGGCGTGGATGCGCTGCCAGGCGGTAGCGGTGTCCAGATCCAGCACGACGGTGAGATGGGGCAATGTGCCGCCGATGGCGAAATGATTGATGGCTCGCACGCTCTCCAGCGGCAGGCCGCGTGCATGACCCTGATAGACGGTGGTGGAGTCGAGAAAGCGGTCCAGGATGACAAAAACTCCCGCAGCGAGTAGCGGCCGGATTTTTTCCCGCACGATCTGTGCACGGCTGGCAGCGAAGAGGAGTAGCTCGGCCTCTGGCGTCATTTCTGCCCCTTCTTTGGCATGCTGGAGGAGATGACGGATGCTCTCACCCACCTCGGTGCCGCCGGGCTCGCGTAGGACTACGACGCGGTGCCCTTGCTGCTCAAGTCGAGCTTGGAGCAGGCGTATTTGTGTGGATTTGCCGCAGCCTTCAGAGCCTTCGAAGGAGAGCAAGAAGCCGGAGCTGGAGGTGGCGGCGGACATGGGGTGTGTGGATCGCTGATAAAGCGGACCTCTGTGCGAATCAAAGCGGAATAGCACTCGATGATGCTCATCGCCCCCGGACCCGGATTGCTGCCAAAATTTTCGCTGCATTCAATGAAGACAAAATGCTTGCGCCAAAAGCGAGAGCGGCTAAACATCCCGCCCCTTCCCCGGAAGGGAAAGTGATTCCTGAGTAGCTCAGCGGTAGAGCGGGTGGCTGTTAACCACTAGGTCGTAGGTTCGAACCCTACCTCAGGAGCCATCTACGGCAGAGTAGCTCAGGGGTAGAGCAGAGGACTCATAAGCCTTTGGTCGGGAGTTCAAATCTCCCCTCTGCCACCAATGGATGGAGCCAGCCCTCACCCAGGCAGCAGGAAGTCTAAGAACTCCGCCGCCACGCCACACCAGCAGCGCACCACTTCACCCAGGCCCAGTGCGGGCGAGGGAGATGCCGCGAGCAGCATCAGCATGAGCAGGGCCACATTCACCAGGAAGATGAGCATCATGGAGAAGAACTCGCCATTGCGCCGCAGGTCCCCCTGCTCGATGCGCACGGTCCGTGCAGTGTAGGTCGCGTGGAACCACCAGGTCAGTCCGACGAGGTAATAAAACACTAGCGCGGGCACCATTTTCACCGGCCCTAGCCGCACAGGGCTGTGCAGATCCAGAAAGATGCCAACCACGCCAAAGAGCCCCAGTACGATGATGGTATAAAACGGCAAGAGATACGGCGCGAGCGTGATCCAGGTGTTTGATTTGTTCGTCTCGACGTAGCCACCATCGGCACCGACCTTCCAGTCAAAGATCACTCCGCCGAAGAGCTTCGCGACAAAGTAGTGGCTCATCTCGTGACCAAAAACATAGGTCGTCACGGGCCGGATGCCACAGAGCCAGATCGCCCACCAGCTCAGGCCACCGAGGGCGAAAAAGACCAGCTCCGCACTACGCCAGAACTCCAGATCACGGCAGGCCCGCCAGAGCATGACGCAGAGCGTGATGGCTGTGATCAGCGCCAGGGGGAAGAGCAACACAGCCCCGATGACCCGCTTGAGGAAGAGTAGCGCTGCCTCTCCCTGCGCATCGGCACGGTTATTGATACCCGCTGGACGAGTAGTGGCTTCGATTCGGTGTCGGCGCTGGTTTTTCTTGCCCATGACAGGTTAATAATTAACGAAACTTAAACATCTTCACAATCCGAATTGTGAAGATGTGAACAATTCTCCGCATAACTCCCACTGCTCTCCTGCCCTTCCCTGGTCTAAAAGCCTCATCCTGGCATCATGGCAGGCTCCCGGCGGCGAACCGGATTTTGGATGGTTTCCCGCTCCTCCACCGCCTCCGGCACCTCGGTGCCTGGCAGTGGCCAGATGTGAAAACCGCCCGACGAGTCACCAGGGATGCTCCAGGTGCCCCAGATGCCCGGCACCGCCCCCTCGCGGAAACCCCGGTAGTGGACGCGATGCCCATCTGGATAGCTTTTGGTCCACTCGGCCTCCTTTTCCTCCTCATTGTAGTTTCCGCTGACCTGAAAGGTGCCTGCTTCATCATTTCCATGGCCGCTCATCTGGCCGCCCTGAAAAGTCAGCCATAAATCCTGCCCTCCGCGCTCCTTGCTCGGATATTGGTAATAGCCCGTCCACGGGCCCGATGGAAAATCGCTCGAAGGCATGATGAGCGGCACGATTCAGCGAGATTCCTCCCGCATCCAGCCATTTTCTCGCATGATCTGGCGCAGTTGCGCATGCTCCAGGGACACCGCCGGGACCAGCGTCTCCACTCGCTCACGCGTCCACCACGCACCGGAAGGATCATCCGCTGGAGCATAGCGATAGCGATACACCAGCACGCGCACATACTTCGGCGGATGATCCGAGAAGGGATTCTGTGCCAGCAGCCCCAGCGTGGCAGGGTCATTCTGGAGCAGCTTCCACAGGAAATGCGGCACCCAGGCATTACGCGCCCCACCCTGATAGCGATGCCAGGGGAACCACGCCGCCCAGTCCAGGCGGTAATGATACGGCGTGATCCACACCGGCCGCCGCATCACGTCCGTGGGCTTCGCCTTGAACTCATAGTCCTTCCAGTCCGTCAGCAAATCGATCACCTCCACATAAGCCCCCTGAAAGACCAGCTCGTAGCGCTCCTTGTCGATGCTGCCAAAGGCCCCATAGCTCCCCACCAGATGCAGCGGATCAAAAGACGTGTTCATCATCTGATTGGGCGAAATCAGATTCCTCACCGGCTCCACACTCCACCAGCCCACATAGCCCGTGAAGAGCAAAACCATCACCCAATGCCCCTTCGAGGCCGATTCCGCACTCTGCGCGGCCTTTTCCGCCCGCGCCGTGATGAAGCGCGGCAACACACGCCTCCACAGCGAATCGTCCATGCACGCCAGGCACGGAATGATCGTCAGCCAATTCAAAAACGACAGATTCCCCGTCAAAATGAGCACGCCCATGAATCCCACCATCAGCACCCCCGCGATGTGACGCGGCCACCGGCCCCAAAACGCGAACCACGGCACCACCACCTCCACGAAGTGATTGAACAAGCATCCCGCCTGATGAAACCACCGCGGCAAGAAGTGAAAAAAGCGGCTCAACGGCCCCGGCACCGGCTGCGTCTCGTAATGATACACCAGCGCGGAAAGCTCCTTCATGCTCCACACCTCATCGCCGCGTAATTTGATCAAACCCGCCCCCAGCATGATGCGGAACGCCAGCCAACGAAAAAGCCAAATGATCACCACCGGCGGCGCACGGCGCGGAAAAGGCCGCCCATCCAGCAGCGGAGCCAGCATCATCGCCAAAAAGCCCGTTTCCAAAATCTGCGTGTCCCAACCATACGCCAGCCACTCCTGCCCGATCGGCAGCAGGCTCAAATACAGCGCCCACAGCACAAAAAAGCATGATCGCATTCGCGTAGCCGCACATCACGATCAGGCCCAGCACCGTCCCCGTCCACGTCACCGCCAGAATCAGCTCATCGCTGATGTGAAACCAAAAAAACGACGGCGCTTTCCAAAACACCTGCCACGCATCCCCGCCATGCTGCTCCACCGCACGCTTCACCAGTAGATCCGCCGGCAGTAACCCATCATGCCCCACCAACGGGATAAACTGCAGCGCCGCCGAAAGGAAAGCCACAAACCACACCAGCCCCATCACCCTCAACAGCACAAAACGCGTCAGCCGGTAATCCTGCGACTTTGTATTCAGCCACGCCGCCATCCTCCGCCAAACATCCATGCTCGGTTTCGGGGGCTCCACTGGGGTGAAAGGCTGGTCATTGGTTTTTTCAGACTCCATGGCTGCATTTCTATCTGCATCCAGCATTGCTCCAAACCGCTTTTTCACGCCACCACCGGGCGGATCACCTCGCCATAAACATCCGTCAGTCGGAAATCGCGGCCCGCATAGCGATACGTCAACTCCTCATGATTCACGCCCATCAGATGCAGGATCGTGGCATGCAGATCATGCACGCTCACCGGATCATCCTGCGCCGCAAAGCCGAACTCATCCGTGCTGCCATGCACCGTGCCGCCTTTGATACCACCACCTGCCATCCACACACTAAAACCGTAGTGATTGTGATCTCGGCCTAGTTTCGACTTGGTCCCACTCATCTCCACCGTCGGCGTACGGCCAAACTCGCCGCCCCAGATCACCAGCGTGTCCTCCAGCATGCCGCGCTGCTTCAGATCGCTCAAAAGCGCCGCGATGGGCTGGTCGATGTCGTTCGACAGCTTGCGGTGATTCGTCTCGATGTTGTCGTGATTGTCCCAGGGCTGCCCCGCGCCATGCCAGAGCTGTACCATGCGCACACCACGCTCCAGCAGCCGCCGCGCGATGAGCGTCTGCCGCGCATGCACACCCTCGCCATACATTTTTCGGATATGCTCCGGCTCCTTCGTCACATCAAAGGCATCCGCCGCATCCATCTGCATGCGAAAAGCCAGCTCGAAGCTCTGAATGCGGGCCTCCAGCCGCGGATCGCTGCGTTCCGCCTTGTGCGCGGCATTAATGCGACGCAGCAGCTCGAGTTGGCGGAGCTGCACGCTCGTGTCCGCGTGTGGACTGCGGATATTTTCGATCAAGCGGTCCACCGCCTCGTGCTTTGAATCGACGTAGGTGCCCTGAAACGCACCCGGCAAAAAGGCCGCCTGCCAGTTCTCCGCGCCTTTGATCGGCATACCGCCGGGACACATCGCGATGAAGCCCGGTAGATTCTCATTCGCACTGCCCAGGCCATACGTCAGCCACGCACCCAGGCTTGGACGCGGCTGGATCGAGTCACCGCAGTTCATGAGCATCAGCGACGGCTCATGGTTCGGCACCTGCACCTGCATCGAGCGGATCACCGCGATGTCGTCGATATGCGCCGCTGTCTTGGCAAACAACTCACTCACCTCGATCCCACTCTGCCCGTAGCGTTGAAACTTGAACGGCGAAGGAAACGCCGCGCCCGTCTTCCGCTCCGTGATGCGATGACTCGGCACCGGTTTGCCCGCGTAGCGTGCCAGCGCCGGCTTCGGATCAAACGTATCCACATGCGACGGCCCACCATTGAGGAAGAAATGGATCACCCGCTTCGCCCTCGGCGCAAAATGCGGCTTCGCTGCCTGCAAATCCGCCAGCCCCAGCGCCGCCATGCCCATCCCGGAACGGGCAAGGAAATCACGGCGGGTGAGTGGGAGAGGCATGAGAAAGAAACGCTTATACTCACCCAGACCTCGCAGGAGCGAAGCAAAGTAGCCATCTCGCTCCGCGAGATGAGCCTGGCGTCTTCATTGCGCGGAAAGGAGCGAGTTGGGGGGAGGCTTCGAGCTAGCGAGAGTCTTGTGCTCATCTCGCGGAGCGAGATGGCTACTTTGCTGTCGCCTCAATCAACAAACATGAACTCGTTCGAGAGCATGAGCACTTGCGCGAGCTGCTCCCAGGAGGTGAGGGGCGGTTTCGGGGCCGTGGCGGCTTTTTCATCGACGGAAATGAAAGCGAGCGCGGAGGCGAGTTCGTCGGCTTGGGGGCTTCTTTGAAACAAAAAGCGGTAAAGTAGGCCGATGCGGTTTTCGGGTGATTTTTCGGTCGAAACACGGTTCACGAGCGCTTTGGCCTGCTGGACGAGGAAGGGGTGATTGAGACCAAAAAGGGCCTGTTGCGGCACGGTGGTCTCGGTGCGTTGCGGAATGGAGAGATCTGGATTGGCGAAATCGAAGGTGCGCATCACGGCGGGCAGGTTTTCGCGGTCGATGAAGGCATAGAGCGTGCGGCGTGTGTTGCTGGCGGCGAAGAGGGGCTCAGGACGGCCGCCGATGCGCGGATTGAGTCGGCCTGCGGCAGTGAGCCAGGCATCACGGGCTTCTTCAAAGCTCAAACGGTGGGGCGTGATGCTGGAGCCGCGATACGCTGCTGAAAGCATGATGAGCCGGTGCATTTGCTTCATGCTCCAGCCGCTGCGGATGAATTCGGTGGCGAGGAAGTCGAGCAGCTCTGGATGCGTGGGTGGGCTGCCTTGCTTGCCAAAATCACTCGGTGTGGCGACAAGGCCACGTCCGAAGTGGTGCTGCCAGAGGCGATTGACCATCACGCGGGCAGTGAGCGGATTTTGCGGGTCGGTGATGGCCTGTGCGAGCTCCAGACGGCCACTCCCTTTCGTAAAAGGCTGCTGCGGGCCGAAGAGGCTCAAAAACTGACGCGGCACGGCATCCCCCTTCATGAGCGGATTGCCGCGATTGAACACACGCGGCGTGCTCGGCAGCGGGCGGTCGGTCAAAATGGTGGCGTGGACTGGTGCGGTGCTGTTTTTGAGAAGAAAGCGGTCCACCTCTGCTTGCGCCTTCCACAGCTCAGTGGTGACGCCAGTGGGGAAGTACATCTCGATGTTGGCGATATGCTCGTCGGGCACGAAGGCGGGCGAATCAGGCTGGAGGAGCCCTTTTTCAGTCAATTCGGTGCCGGGGTGTTTTTGCTGCCATGCGATGAAGCGATGCACGATGAATGGATTGAGGTCTTTCTCTTCGAGTATCTGGCCAAAGACCTCCTCCGGGTATTTATCGAGCTCACGAGTCGCGGCGAGGTAGTCGGCGACGCGGTCGCGGGTGCGCTTCATCTGCTCCTCACGGCGTTTGGCCATGAGAGCGCGGTTTTTCTGCTTTAGCTCGGTGAGCTCGGCATTTTCGCCGCTGGCGCAGGGCACGAGCGCCTCTGCGCAGCTCTGGAAGACGCCGTAGAGCGCATAGTAGTCACGGGTGGGAATGGGATCGAATTTGTGATCATGACAGCGTGCACAGGCGACGCTGAGGCCGAGCGTGCCGCGCATGACGACGTCGATACGGTCATCAATAATGTCATGCGTGACGCCAAGGAAGCGCCGCCCAAGCGTGAGAAAGCCCATCGCGGCGAGATCCGGCGAGTTTGGCGGCACGATTTGATCTGCGGCGATTTGCAGCAGCAAAAATCGGTCGTAGGGCATGTCGGTATTGAGAGCGCGGACGACCCAGTCACGGTAAGCGGAGGCGTGGACCCAGTTCTTTTCCTCGCGGGCATAGACGTAGCCTTTGGTGTCGGAGTAGCGGGCCACATCCAGCCAGTGGCGTGCCCATTGCTCACCGTAGTGAGGAGAGGCGAGGAGGCGGTCGATGAGCGCTTCATAGCTCTCATGGGACGAATAGGACTCATAAGGCGGGAGGCCGGTGAGATCGAAGTGGGCGCGGCGAATGAGTGTATGGGCATCGGCCTGTGTGGCGGAAGATGTTTGGAGATAGGCGTCAATGCTCTTTGCCCTGCCGGGCTTCAGCGGCTGGAAGGCCCAGTGCTGCGCATGGGCAGTCACCTGGAGCAGGAGGGCGATGGCCGTGATGCGAATCATGGGCGGGCATACCGTGTGCGAATGCGTGGAGTGAGCCATTTGGCCGACTCGTGGGCGATGACGTTGTATCCGGCCATGTTCGGATGGCGATCACTGAACCAACCGGGCAAATGGCCGAAAATGGCATCGAGCCGGTTATCGAGCACGACGATCTGCGGATCGGTGCCGGGCTGTACATACGGTGCGGCAAAGGGTCGCAGTTTCTCCGGCACTTTGGAGAGAGCAAAGCGGCGGTAGTTGAGCATGTCACCGCCTTTGGCCAACTCGGCGAGATAACGCGGCGCGATGTCAAAGAGCGGGAGCTTTTCCGTCTCGGCGATTTTTTTGATGAGGCTGTTCACATCCTCGCGGTCTTTGCCAGTGTAGTAGGGGATGCTGGTCATGGCGATGAGTTCGGCCTTCGGGTGATCTTTGCGCAGACGCTCCAGCAGCTCGTGGAAGTCTTTGGGGAAGTTCTCGGCGAATTTTTCACGCTTGGCGGAGTCATTGATGCCGTAGCGGATGATGATGTAGTCGGCCTGTGGCTTGGTCTTCACGGCTTTGTCGTAGCGAGTATCGAGCAGGCGGCGGATGTACTCGCCACTGACGCCCTCATTATAAACGTCGCAGGGGGGCAAGCCCTCTTCACAGGCGAGGAGGCCGCGCAGTGTGTCCTCGAACTGCGGCTCGTCGGGGGCGAGCTTTTTCGGAATGCTGGCCTCTGTGGTGCTATCGCCGAGGAGGAGGATCTGCACGCGGCGTGGGCCTGCGGTGGCGGCAGTGAAGGCGAAGGGCTTCCCATCACCGAGGAGCTGATCGGAGGTAATGGTCGGGCAGATGTGCTTTTCGACATGGGCGACGAACAACTCCGTGCCGCGTGGGTGGCTGACGAAGGGCCAGCGAGCGGGATTGTACATCGTATCGGTCATGTCACGCATGAGGACGACGTGCTTGCCGTTTTTCGCCATCTGGCGCAGGCCAAAGGGACGGCCCGCGACGCACATATTCGTGTGCACGCCCATGAGGATGACGTTTTCGATGCCGCGTGCTTCCAGCAGATTCCAAATCTCCACGCCACTGTCGCTGATGGCGTCTTTTTCCTGATCCATGCGCAGGACGTCGATCTGCCGAGTCCACGGTGCACGCGGGTTCAGCCCTTTGGCGGTGAGCTCTGCGGCCCACTTCGTGTGTGCAGCGGGTTCATCATCTTCACCGCCATCGCTTTGATCGAGCGGATAGATGGCGTGCTCTTCGGCGGGGATTTGTTTGCACCAGTCGCCGATCTGATCTGGCAGTCGAGCGGCAGGCGGGGCGGTCTGCGCACGACCACGGGCTGGCGTGCCCGCGTAGGGCTTCATGCAGCTACTCGGTGCATGGATGATGAGTACACCGGCAGCACGGGCTTTTTCGAGCACCTGATTCATGCGGGGAGCCATCTCGCCCTCTCGCACGACGGCGTTTTTGCAGTGATGCAGGTCCCACATGTCGCAGACGATGACGGCGGTGCGTGATGGCAGCCAGGCCTCCTTCACCAGTGTGGTCCGCCCCGTGATGGAGCGGCTCTGGAGTGTGAGTGGTAGTGGCGTCTCCGCCATGGAGCCGGTGGCGAAGGATAAAAGGGCGGCGATCAGGATGCGTGGGTGCATGCGTGAAGTACGGGGCTCGCAGCGTTCCTTATGCACTCGCTATGAACACGATTAGCCGCCGCCGTTTTATTCTGAAGACCAGCCTCGCCGCGCCAGCCATCCTCCGGGCCGCGAATACCAGCGTGGAGAAGATCCATCTGGCCTTCATCGGCCCTGGTGGGATGGGAACGAATCATATCAAGACCATGTGTAAGCGTGACGACGTGGTTTTTTCCTGGGTCTGTGATGCAGATCGCCGCCGGGCAGAGACCGCCGCACGCCTGGTGCAGGAGCTCACGGGGCAGACTCCACGGATCGCCACAGATATGCGCCGCGTCTTTGAGGACAAAGCGGTGCAGGCCGTGCTGATGGCCACGCCAGATCATTGGCATGCTCCTGGTGCCATCCTCGCCGCGGAGGCAGGCAAGCACGTCTATGTGGAAAAGCCCTGCTCGCATAATCTGCGTGAAGGCCGACTCATGATCGAGGCCGCCGCACGCAACAAAGTGCGCATGCAAGTCGGCACCCAGAGCCGCAGCACTGCTAGCACCGCTCAAGTCATCGAAAAACTACGCAGCGGCATCATTGGCGAGGTCTTATGCGCCAAGGCATGGAACAGCCAACTGCGCAAAAACCACGGCCATCAGCCCACCTCCCAACCGCCCGCAGAGCTGGACTATGAGCTATGGCTCGGTCCTGTGCCTCCAGTGCCATTTAAAAGCACCTACCATCCGTCACATTGGCGCTGGTTTCACCATTTCGGAGCAGGCGACTTCGGCAATGATGGGGTGCACGACATCGACATCGCACGCTGGGGACTCGGCGTGGAGCAGCATCCGCAGCGCATCATCGGCCAAGGCAGCAAGCTCTTCTTCGATGACGATCAAGAGTGGCCAGATACACTTTATTGCGCCTTTGAATACGACATCGGCGGCAGAACGAAGCAGCTCATCTACGAGCAGCGTGATTGGTCACCCTATGTGCAGGAAAGTCACGAGAATGGCTGCGCCTGGTATGGCACAAAAGGCATGATCGTAGGCGGCAAAGCCAAGGGAAGCTGGCAGATTTACGGCGAGAAAAACAAGCTCATCGAGGAGCTCAATGCTGGCACAGGCCCAGACCTAGCCGCGCATCATGCGAACTTTTTCGACTCCATCCGCACTGGAGCAGCGCTGAATGCAGACATCACGATCAATCACCTCAGCACAGCTTTGTGCCATCTGGGCAATATCGCCGCACGCACACGCCGCGCCCTCGTCTTTGATGCCGCTAGCGAGACATTCACGGGCGATGCAGACAGCACCAAACTGCTGCGCCGCGAGTACCGCGAGCACTGGGCCACTCCGAAGGCATGAAATGGCTCCTCGCATCTCTCACGCTACTCATCAGCAGCGCCCTCGCTGCTGATCCGCTGCCGAGCACGGAGCTGGCCGCGCTCCCACGCACAGCGGCGCTGTCGGGCGATACTCCAGAGCGGGTGGAATTGGGCCGTTTGCTGTTTTTTGACCCGATTCTCTCCGCCACGCGAGAGGTCGCCTGCGCGAGCTGCCATCATCCGCGCTTCGGCTGGGCAGATGCTCGCCCGACGCCTCTGGGCGTGCATGCCAGCGGAATCGGTCCAGAGCGGAAATTGCTGCCAGGGGCCGAATTCATGCCGACACGGAGGAATACGCCGACGATCCTGAATGTGGCCTTCAACGGCCTGGAAGTGGCTAAAAAACATGATCCTGCCCAGGCACCGATGTTTTGGGACAATCGCGTTTTTGGCCTCGAAAAGCAGGTTTTGGCTCCCATCCGTGCTCGCGAAGAAATGCGTGGTGATGCCTGTACGGAGGCTGAAGCCGCTGCGGGGATGATCGCACGCTTAAAGGCCATTCCTGAATACCAGCGGCTCTTTGAGCAGGACATAAGTGTAGAAAAAGTGACACAGGCCATCGCTGCGTATGAGCGCACCCTCATCACACCGGACACGCCATTTGATCGCTTCATGCGCGGGGATGCGCAGGCGATGACTCCCGCACAGCGGCATGGCATGGAGGTTTTCCAGCGGGCGGGCTGCGCCCTATGTCACAACGGCCCCATGCTCAGTGATTTCAAGCTGCATGCCATCGGCCTGAGTGATGCGAGCACGCAGCAGCAGATGTTCCGCACGCCTACATTGCGTAATTTACGCTACACAGCGCCCTACATGCACCACGGCGGCAATGTGACTCTGGAAGAGGTGCTGTTCTTTTATGATCGGCTGATGGATCAGGTGGCGGAAACTCTCGATGGTGGTGATCAGGCGACTCTGCCGCCGCTCGATCCCCTGCTACGCCACCTGAACATGCTCCCGCAAGATCAAGCACCTATTCAGGCCTTTCTGGAGGCTCTGAATAGCGATGCGTATGATCAGCATGTGCCCAAAAGCGTGCCCAGCGGACTACCGGTGCCGTGAGGCCGACGCTCACCGTCGCCGCCGCGTTTTTTCATCACTCCAGCTCAGATCGTAGCTCTCATCTGGCAGGAGGAAGCCTTCTGGCCCGCGCTGGGAGTTCAGGTAATCTTGGAGGATGACGACGGCGGCGAGCTGATCGACGACGGCTTTGCGCTCCTGGTTCCCCGTGACGCCGCTACGAGCGAGGGAGGCCTCTGCCTCGACGCTGGAGAGCCGTTCATCGACGAATTCGATGGGCACTGAATGTTGCAGTTCTTTGCCGAGACTGGTGGCGAATTTTTCCACTCGCTCTGCGGCGCTGCCTTTTTCTCCGCTCATGCGAAAGGGCATACCGAGCACGATTTTCGCGATTTGGCGATCCCGCACGATCTGGGCGATGGCCCGCTCTGGTTGCTGATGGGCATCGAGCGTCTTGAACGGGCTGGCGATGATTTCCATCTCGTCACTGATGGCGAGCCCGATGCGGACAGTGCCGTGGTCGATGGCGAGGATGCGTGACATAAAGAATGAAGACTGCGTATCCGACGCTCACTCAAGCCACCGCTGCGACCTGAGGATGGCGGTCACTTCAAGCGCTCGATTTTGACAGGGCAGATGCCCTGGCGCTTGCCGAGGCCGATGGCATTGGCGGCAGCGGGGGTGAGGTCGATGACACGACCACGGATGTAGGGGCCGCGGTCATTGATGCGCACGATGACGGAGCGGCCATTGTGCAGGTTCGTGCATCGTGCCAAACAGCGCAGGGGCCAGGTCTTATGCGCTGCGGCCAGAGCGGAGACGCGGAAGGGCTCGCCGCTGGCGGTGCGGTGATCGGTGTAGATGGAGGCCATGCCATGCTGAGTGGCGATGACTGCGGGTGTAGGCTTCTGCGGTGCCACGACAGGCGCGGGCGGCGAGGTACAGGCAGCCAATGTGAGTGCTAGGAGCGCAGCGAGGCTTTTGAGGAAGAAGAAACCCGCCCGGTGCTGCCGGGCGGGCTCAGATGGTGTGAGAGTCGCGGGAGTCATGCGCAGGCGTGTGCGATTACTTCGCGGCGGCGGTGTCCTCTGGGTGGATAAGGCTGTAGTCGCCGTCCTTGCGACGGAAAAGGATGGCGAGCTTATGATTCTGCTGATCGTGGAAGACCACGAAAGGACGCTGACTGATTTCCAGATCGACGATGGCTTCATCCGGGAAGAGCGGTCTGATTTTATAGGACTCTTCATGTACGTAGGCTGGCGTGACGTGCTCGTCTTCGCGATGAACGGACTCTTCGTGAATGACGTGCTCCTGGATGTGGCGGATGGAGCCGTTTTTGCGGGGGCGGTGGCTCTTGAGAAGGCGGGTTTTGTACTTCCGCATGCGACGGGCGATTTTGCTGATGCTCTCGTCAATGCTGGCGTAGATGTCCTCGGTGGTGGACTTCACTTCGATGACGATGTGATTGGCGCAGAAGAGGATGATTTCAGCCATCTGGCGGTGGTGCCCTTGGATGTCTAAGATGACCTTTGCCTCGATGATGCGCGGGTAGTCGAGGTGGAGGCTGTCGATCTTTTTGTGTGCGTATTCACGGATGGCATCGGTGATCTCGATGTGGCGGCCTGTGACGACGACGGGGAGGTTGACGTTGTGTACTTGCATGGTGTGTTGGGGATGATGGTTCTCGCTTCTGTGCTTTGGTTCGATGTGGAATGTTCGGCGTTCAATACTGGAAGTTCAAGGCGCGGTTACATGCTGAAATTACTGCCGAGGTAGAGGCGGCGGGCCTCTTCATCATTGACGAGGAAATCCTTGCTACCGTGGCGGAGGATTTTACCTTCAAAGATGAGGTAGGCGCGGTCCACGATGTTCAGAGTCTCGCGGACGTTGTGATCGGTGATGAGAATGGCGAGGCCGGCCTCTCGGAGCATGCGGATGATGTCCTGGATCTCTCCGACGGCGATGGGATCGACACCGCTGAAGGGCTCATCGAGCATGAGCAGCTTCGGTGAGGTGACGAGACTGCGGGCGATGGTGAGGCGGCGTTTTTCACCACCGGAGAGCGTGATGGCGAGGTTATTGGCGACGTGGTCAATGCCGAATTTTTCCATGAGGGCCTGAGTCTGCTCGGCGCATTCTTTTTTAGAGTAGCCCTGTGTCTCCATGACGCCGAGGATGTTCTCCCGCACGGTGAGGCGGCGAAAGATGCTCTCCTCCTGCGGAAGGTAGCCCATGCCGAGCCGTGCACGCATGTACATGGGGTGATGGGTGGCATCATGGCCTTCAAACATGACTTTTCCGCCATCTGGCCGTACGAGGCCGACGATCATGTAGAAGGTGGTGGTCTTGCCGGCACCATTGGGACCGAGCAGGCCGACGATTTCGCCCTTTTTCACCTCGATATCGACGCCACTGACGACAGTGCGGCCGTCGTAGATTTTGACGAGTTGCTCGGTGTGGAGAAGCACATCGCTTTCACCCTGTTGGAGGGCTCCTGGCGCAAATTGGAGAGTTGGGTCGATCACTTCAGGCATCACACTCACTGCTGCTGCGTGGAGGTGGAGGGTGGCGCGGCCTGTGGGGTGGCCGCGCGGGTGGTGCGGAAAGCGCCGCCGTCAGCGGTGAGCTTGCCATTGGAATCAATGATGATGAAGCAGCGCGGATCAGTGGCTTCCATGATGGTATCTCCCTTTTGCACGCTCGGCCAACCACGTAGGGTGAAAACGCCGGTTTTGCCGTCGAAGATGGCGACTTCATTGCAATGGGCGATCTGGAGTTCACCTACGGGATCATTTTTCTCGATGGTGACCATGGTGCCGCGTGCGTAGGCCATGTCGATGGGGCTGTCCTTTGGCAAGCCACGACCAAGCTGGCCGGTCGCTTTCTTTTCGGCACGGGTGGCGAGGATGTCGGCATCACTGGCAGTCTTGGGCTTGCCATTGATGTTGCCGCTGGCATTTTTCTTCATGTGGATCTCCAGTTCATCGCAGGCGATGTTGAAGTCTGGGCTGAGGGCTTTCACGCTGCCTCGGTAGATGGCGGTGCTGCTATTGGCATCAAAGATGCCGGATTGTGTGGCGGTGATGACGGTCTGGCCGGTCGGAGCTGCGGGAGTGGCGATCTGTGGATCTTCAAAGACGAGTGGCTGGAGTCTCTGCGGCTGTGGTCCCACGGCGGCTGCGACGGCCGGATTGGCCGGACGGGCTACTGCGACGGTTTCGGTGACGGGTGCTGGATTGGGCGACTCTTGGCTTTTCCCCTTCACCAAGCCTTGGACGGTCTGGATGGCCTTTTTGCGTGCTTCTTCGGCTCCTTGGCCTTTGACGAGCTCTTGGGCCTTATTTTTGATGTCATCCGGTACCGCATTCATGGCGGCCCGGGCGGCTTCTTCGGCCTTTTTACGGGTTTCATCACTGACGCGGTCTTTATTGCCCTGGAGGAGGCGTTTAGCCGTATCGAGCAGGTTTCCGCCGCTTTTTTTCGGCTCACTGGCCGCGTCTTGCGCATGCATGCCGGTGCCTACGCAGATGAGCAGGCAGATGAGGGTGCGGGAGAGGCGTTTCATGGCTTGGGGGCGGTGGGTTTGTCGTCTCTTTTGGCAGTGGTGTCAAAGATGACCATGCGGATGTTTCCTTCCATCATCCCCTGCCCTGTGCGTGTGTCGTAGATCATGCGTTCGCCTTCGATCTGGAAGTCGCTGCGGCTGACCTTTCCGCCGCTGGTGCCGCGTAGGGTGCTGGTCTTCAGATTAAAATAGGCGGTCGGCATTTCGATGCGCAGGCTGCGTGCTTCTGTATCGGCAAATTGCTGCCAGGAGAAAACTTCGGCGTAGAGGCGCTCGTCATCGACTCGCCGCACGACATCGGCAGTCAGGAGTGAGCTGCGGCGCCCCTGGGCATCGAACTGCGGCAGGAGCAGCTCTTTATTCTCGACACCTAGGGGCAGTGAGGAGGCCAGCATGGAGGCGAGGTCTGTGTTGCTCGATTCCTGGGCGAGTATCCAGGCACAGCCCAGCCCACTCACGGCTAAAAAGAGGCCGAGAATGAGCACGGATCGGCTGCGGAGGCGGCTACGATCAGTCGATGTCACGGACGAGGGCATGGATGCTGCGGAGTTTTTCGACCACGGAGGCGATTTGTGATAGCGGGATCTGGTTGGGGCCATCCGAGAGTGCTTTGGCGGGATCTGGATGTGTCTCCATGAAAACACCATCGCAGCCTGCGGCGACGGCGGCCCGTGCGAGCACGGGGGCGAGCTTGCCATCCCCACCTGTGGCACTGCCCAGTCCACCGGGCCGCTGCACGCTGTGGGTGGCATCCATGACGCTGCGGTAGCCGAGCTCCCGCATCCAGTAGAGTGAGCGCATGTCGGCCACGAGATTGTTGTAACCGAAGGTGGTGCCACGCTCGGTGAACATGAAGTTCTGGCAGCCAGCGGTGACCAACTTGTCGGCGATGTTCTTCACATCCCAGGGGGCGAGGAATTGACCTTTTTTGACATTCACTGCGCGGCCAGTCTCGCCTGCGGCGAGGATGAGATCGGTCTGACGACAGAGGAATGCGGGGATCTGCAGCAGGTCGATGTGCTCAGCGGCGAGCCGTGCCTCTTCCGCAGTGTGGATGTCGGTCGTGACAGGCACGCCGAGCTTCGCACCGATTTGAGCGAGCAGCTTGCACCCATCTGCACAGCCCAGGCCACGATAGGAGGAGATGGCGCTGCGATTGGCCTTGTCATAAGAGGCTTTAAAAATCCAGCGCCAGCCATGCTGGCGGGCCATGGCAGCGAGCTGCTCCGCGACGCCCCAGATGAAATCTTCACTCTCGATCACGCACGGACCGAGCATGAAGACGGGCTCTGCGCCGTCCATACGTACCTGACCTATCTGCACCACCGGGAGTTGAAACATGCCTTTGAGGGTAAAAATGAGTTCGTAATCGAGAAAGCTAGGACTCCCATCGGTGGAAGTCCGCGCAGTGGAGGAGTAGCGCGGCACTCCGCCGTGACAATCACAGAAATCTACTGCGCTCCGCCTGCTGGAACGACCGAAGGCGGCACCCAGAAGATCCACGGACGCGGCTCGACGCTGCCCTCCTGGATTTGGAGCTCTAGCATGGGTGGACGCGGGTAGAGTGAGCTGGTCAAGTTTGGCACCGGATTGGTGGTCTGCCCGCCGGCCGGCCCCGCTGCGGCAGTGGCCTCTGGCGTGGTGAGCTGGATATTCTGCCCCTGCGCTGCGGCTCCAGCACCCTGCATGGGTGCGGGGGATGTCTGATTGAGTGCTCCGCTCTTGATCAAATCTGCGGCGATGACTTTTTCATTCCATTTGTCGATCCACTTTTGGGTGGTGGGATCATAGACACGCCAGAGCATGCCGCTGATCTCGCCCAGCAGTGCCAGCTCGATCGGTCGTGCGGTATCCAGCCGCTTTGATGGCGAAAAATTCAGCGGAATCTCCTCGAACTTCATCACCACCGTGGTGGTACCGTCTTTCGCCTGCGCGGTGCCGAGTGTGAGCACGCCAGGCGTCGCGGCATCGAAGGGCGACCGCGCATTGGCGATCTCGATGATCTGCGAGCCACCGCTGAGACCCTGTGAGGGGCGGATGCTGATCACGGCATCGGGCGGGAGGCGATTGAGCGTATTTTCCAAGAGCTCGATGAAGCGCTGGAGGCGCAGCTCTCGATCTGCCTCGCCTTTGATGGCATCAGCGAGCTGGAGGGAGCTCTGGAGGATACCAAACACGGCACCGACCAGCAGGGACACCAGTAGCAGCGTCAGCGCCATCTCCAGCAGCGTGAAGCCACGGCGGCGCTGGATGCTGAGGGTTGTGCTACCAGGGTTCATGGCCTGATCTTATACGCTCCGTGTGGCTTTGGCACCTGGCTTTTAGCAGAAGGAGAGACTCAGCTCTCATCCTCTTCTTCCCACTCGGCCATGAGGCGGGAGAGCTTGCGCTTCAGCCCCACTTTGGCAGCGGCAGACATGCGGTCGATGAAGAGGACGCCATTGAGGTGATCGATTTCATGCTGAAAAGCACGGGCGAGCAGGCCATCGGTCTCCCAGGTCTGGGTTTTGCCAGCGAGGTCCATGAAGGTCACTTTGATCGCAGAAGAGCGGCGGATGTCGCCACGCAGGCCGGGGAAGCTGAGGCAGCCCTCCTCACCGGTTTCCTTCGCACCACCGAGATCGAGCTTGGCGTTCATGAAGACGATGGGCATGTGCTGCATCACATCGGCATCTTGGCCGTCGATTTTGAGGAAAGAGATGCACTGCGGGTTGTGCGAGACGTCGATGACGGCGAGGTGCTGGTCCACGGCCACCTGGGGGGCCGCGAGGCCGACGCCGTTTGCCTCTTTCATCGTCTCCAGCATGTCGGAGGCGAGTTTTTGCACCTCGGGCGTGACGACCGTGATGGGGCGGCATTTGGCGCGGAGGACGGGCTCTGGATAGCGGACGATGGGCAGGATCATGGCGAGAGGGCGGTTCCCTTACACTGCCGCGCCGCCTGCTCAAGCCCGCAGGGTGTGATTTCGTCGAATCAAAGATTGATCAAAAGCGGCTGGTGTGCCTCTAATGGCCGCGCCTGGCAGTGAGAACTGCCCGGCCTTTTTATTCTTAAACACACAAGCAACCAACACTACATGCTCCGATCCTGCTCCAATCGCATACTGGCCAGCCTCGCTCTGGTCTCTACCGGCCTCATGGCCGCAGATACTAAGGTGCTGCCAAACCTCGAACCTGGAAAACCAGCCGCCGCCTCCACCGCTGCTGGTGCCACGCTCACTCCTGCACCACAGCCTACCACCCCCTGGGAATACACGGCAGCGGGCGGCATGGCCTTCTCACGCGGGAATATCAACAGCCTCACGTATAGCCTGCAATTCCTGGCCACCTATGTCACTCCTGAGACGGATGCGTATATCGGTGCGGATTACTTTTACGGTGAAGCCGCCAATGTGAAGAACACCAATCTCTTCCGTGTCTTTGGTGACTACAAGCACATGATCAATGACCGCTGGTATTGGGGTCTGGGTGCTGAGTACCTGACCGACAGCATCGCGAACATCGACTACCGCTTCAGCCTCGCTCCGAAGCTGGGCCTTGTCGCCTTCAAGACGGATCGCTCGAAGCTCACCTTTGACTTCGGTCCCGCCTACATCTGGCAGCAGCAGGGCATCCGTGATGAATACGCCGCCCTGTGGTTCGGCCAGCGCTATGAGAACCAGATCAGCGAGCGCGTGAAATTCTGGCAATCCCTCAGCTACATGCCAGAGGCAGGCGACTTCGGGAACTACCTCCTCGTCGGCGAAATCGGCGTCCAGGCCCTGCTGACGAACCACCTCGCGCTGAAGGTCTTCTTCCGCGACATGTATGACAGCACTCCAGCCGCCGGTCGTCAGGCCAATGACATGGCTCTGATCTCCAGCATCACCTGGGCACCTGGTGGCTTCGCCCCAGAGCCCCCAGCTGCACGCCGCACGCTGAAGCCCTCCATCGCCCTCCCCGCTGCTCCAGCACTGGGCTGGACCTCAAGCGCTGCTGTCGGCTTCACCATGGCCAAAGGCAATGCGGATAACCTCGCGCTCACGGTCAACTATGACACCGCCTGGCGCTCCGCCACGGACGAGTTCCTCTTTGGCCTCATCGGTATCTATGGCCAGGCCAATGGCACGACCAATACGCAGTCCCTCCTCCTCAACAGTGCCTACAATCACCTCCTCAACGAGCGCTGGTACGCAGGTGCCTCCCTCGGCTTCATGCACAATGAGCCTGCGGACCTCGCCTACCGCTTCACACCCGGCTTGAACCTCGGCGTTTACTTCATCCGCAACGACCGTGTGAAGCTCAGTGTCGAAGCTGGCCCTGCTGGCGTGTTTGAGAACCAGGGTGGCCAAAGCCGCTCCTACTTCGCCTTCCAAGCCGGAGAAAAACTCTCCTGGAAGATCAATGACACCTTCACCATCGGCCAATCACTCTATTACAATGCCGCTGTCAGCGACTGGAGCGACTCCTACCTCATCGCCACCGCGTTCCTCGACACCGCATTGGGTGACAACCTCAGCTTCCGCCTCGGAATCACCAACAACTACGACAATCAGCCCGCTGCTGGCTTCAAGAAGAACGACTTCATCCTCAGTTCCGGCATCGCTGTGAAGTTCTGATCTCGGAGTCTTCGAGTTCTCTACATCTAGCAACTGCTTACACACCGCCGTGGTCGCGACTTCGCACCACGGCGGTTTTTTTATGCGGTCAGCCCGCCTTACGCCAGCTTGATGGCTAGCCCCTGCTCGGTGAGTCGGCGGCGTAGCACGGTGGAGCGCTCCGCGAGGTGACGCTGCTGCTGCTCGTAATCAGCACGGCCCTCTGGCGTCTCGATACGCACAGGGTCGTATCCTAGAGCGGCTAGATCATACGGACTGGCACGCATATCGAGCTGCCGCCCTTCCCAGGCCAGGGCAAAACACTCACCCACCAGATCAGAGCCGATCCAGGGCATCAGTTTGGCCGCCCATTTATAGAGATCCATGTTCGCATGCAGGCATCCGCATTGCTCCATCTCCAGCCTCGCCTCCAAGGTGGGCTCAAAGGCATTCAGAGGGCGTGCCTCGGGCGTAAAAAAGCGATACGCGTCGTAATGCGAGCAGCAGACGGCCTGTGAATCGACGAAGCGTGCCAGCTCGTCCGGCGGCAGGCGCAGCTCGTAACCCTGATGGCGGATCTGCTCCTCCGTCTGGCGGTACACCATCGCCCACTCATGCAATCCGTAGCAGCGCAGGCGAGGTGGGCGTTGCAGGATGTTTTCCCCGAGCTGGGCGATCCATGCGGCGAGATCACGCGTGCGTGGCTGCAACTGCGTGGCATCGAGAGAGCAAAAGCCATCTGCGTGATGAAAAGGCGGCTCGGTGAACCAAGGAGCTGCCAGCAGGTCCTCTGCGCTCACTTCAATGCGGATACCGAGAGGTGGCGACCACTGCATCAGCCGTGTCGGCGGCACCCGGTAGTAGGTGAAGAGAAAATCCTCCACCGGATGCTTTTTCCCATGACTGCGCCGCTGCATGAAGGCACGAGCGAGCGCTGTGGTGCGCTCCAGATGCGCATCCCGGCGTGCATGCCATTGCTGTCGTGTCCAAATCATCACACCAAGATCGTCGCGAGACCGAGAAAGACACCCATACTCACCACATCCGTGGCGGTGGTCAAAAAGATGCTGGAGGCCGTCGCGGGGTCTGCCCCGAAGCGCCGCAGCGTCAGCGGGATGAGAGCTCCGCATAGGCCGCTGGTGAAACAACTCGCCACCATCGAAAGCCACACCACGCAGGCCAGTGAGAAGGCATCCCCACTGCCAGAGAGCCGCGCATAGATGTACATGCCCGCGCCAGCCGTGAGCCCGACGAGCATGCCATTGAAAAGGCCCAGTAGCCCCTCTTTGAGCACCAGGGCACGCTCGCTGCCGCTTTTCAGATCCCCCAGCGTGATGCCCCGCAGCGTGACGGCGAGCGTCTGGCACCCAGTGTTACCCGACTGGCCTGCGAGCACGGGTAGGAAGGCGGCCAGGATGACGAGCCGGTCCAGCGTGTGCTGAAAAAAGGCCACCACGGCAGCCGCGACGAAACAGGTGATGAGATTGATCTGAAGCCACGGATGGCGTGAGCGCAGGCTGCGCATCACAGGCGTAGCGAGCCGCTCCTCCTTCTCCACACCGACCATGCTACCCGCCTGCGCACTGATCTCGATGGCCCGTGCCTCAAAGAGAGACTGACCGCGCACGAGGCCCAGCAGCAGCCCAGCTTCATCACACACAGGATAGACCGGATAGTGGCGATTCACGGCGATACGCATGGCCTCTGTCAGCGGCATCTCAGGACGCAGAGTGAATGCATCTCGCAGCATGACCTCCGCCAGCGTGGCCTCAGGTGCGGCGAGCATGAGATCACGCATTACCAGCACACCGAGGAGCTTATTGGCCGCATCCGTGACATAGCCGTAGGTGATGAAGACCTTCCGCGTGATGCGGCGCAGCGCCTCGATGGTATCACGCACCTTCATCGCCGGGCGAAAGACGGCTGCTGGTGGCTCCATGAGCCAGCCGACGCTGTCCTCTGGGTAATCGCGATTGAGCATCCACTGCCGAGCTTTTTCGATCGGTGCAGCAGCGAGGATAGCGCAGCGTCGCTCATCTCCCAATTCATGCAGCACCTGCTGGGCCACCATCGGATTGAGCTGCTGCAATACGGCTGCGGCTTCAGCATCAGGTGCGGCTTCTAGCGCATCGGCAGCCTCCAGAGGTGCGCTAGTGCGCACCTGATCGAGCAAGGAAGCGGTGGAGGAGTCACTCATAAGATAGCCAACAGCAAAACAGCAGCCAGAATGGCGCATGCTGCCGCGCTTTGCCATCACGGGGAGAGAAAAAACTCGCGTCCAGCGCCGTGCCGTCGCAGATTTCCGCCTCCCTGTCCGTCTCCAGCCTCATGTCAGTCTCTGACCGCGAATACATGCGCGATGATAGCGCCCCCCAGCCTCCGCAGCCGCCACCTGGCTCGTGGCAGCGGCGCTTGCAGAGCGTGCAGGCCTTCAAAGTGTTCTTGGTGCTGATGGCGGGCATTTTCTTCATGCAGCATGTCCTGCACTTGGGTGGGGAGAATGTGCCAGGACTGGGCTACGTGCCCTGGGGAGCTGTTTCCATCCAGGAACTAGCCGCTGGTCATGTGTGGACACTGGCCGCACACATGCTGGTGCATGGTGGGCTGCTGCATTTCGTGCTCAATATCGCACTTTACTGGTTCGTCGGCCGTGGAGTGCAGGGCTTGGTGGGCAGCAGGCATTTCACACGGATTTTCATCCTCTCAGCGCTCGTCGGTGCGGCGGCGCAGATGGCGGTGAATGCCTTCATCTTCAATGACAAGGCCACACTCATGATGGGTGCCTCCGCAGCCATTTTCGGCCTTTTGATGACCTATGCCGTGCTCGTGCCGGATGAGCCCGTGGACGCCATCGTCTTCTTTATCATCCCGATCCCGATGCGGCTCTGGACTGTGGCCAAGTGGCTCTTCATCGGCAATCTCGCTCTCGGCGTGTATGAAGTGCTCTTCCATTCCTCCCGTTCGTATGGCGTAGGGGTCGCCTACTTCGCCCACATCGGCGGAGCTGCCGCTGGGTGGTTCTATGCCCGTGCGCTGGGCTATGGCGGCCAACCCATGACCTATGCCAGCCAGTGGCAACCAGCCACAGTGCGAAAAAGCACCGCACTCACGCGTGCTCATGCCCGTGTGGAGGTGGACCTAGAGGCCGCTGCCATCCGTAAAGTGCCATCGAGCCCCTCCCCCGCCCTCAAGAGCAAATCCCCGCCTGCCGCAGTGCCACCCGAGTCCCCTCTCGCAGAGCTGGTGGATGCCATTTTGGAAAAAATATCTGCCCACGGCATGGATAGCCTCACTTCTGAAGAAAAAACGCTCCTCAGCCAAGCCAGTGAAAAACTGAAGCAGGGCGGAAAAGACCATGCGTAATCCATCTCCGCTCATCGCGGGCCTTTTCGTGCTCGCCACGTTACTGCTGGGGCTATGGGTGCGTGGTTGCAGCACCATCCCGGATACACACCCCCCGCCCCGCGTGGCCCCAGTCGCCCCAGAGACCCAACCCGAAGAATAATTATCCCCATGTCCATCACCACCCGCAAAGGCGATCAAGGCAGCACCGACCTGCTTTTCGGCATCCGCGCTGCTAAATCTCATCCTCGCATCCACGCACTCGGCGCGGTGGATGAGCTCAACGCCGCACTCGGCCCCCTACGCATCAGCGCGGCCAAAAAGGAGACCCAGGACTTCCTCCCACGCCTCCAGCGCAGGCTCATCAGCCTCATGGGCGAACTAGCGACTCCGCCCGGCCTCGAAGAGCGCTACTCAGCCACCCATAGCGATCTTATTGCCGATCAAGACCTCCTCTGGCTGGATGAATGCGTCACCATACTGGAGGCCAGCGGCGCACTCCAATTCAAAGGCTGGGCACTGCCCGGCGAAGCAGGCGTGATGGCAGGAGCGCATGCCGATCTGGCCCGCGTCGCTGCACGCCGCGCAGAGCGCTGCATCGCAGACCTCGATGGCACCCCCGAGGCGGTGCCGAACCGCGAGGTGATGCGCTTTTTGAACCGTCTCAGTGATGTTCTGTGGCTGCTAGCTCGGTGGGAGGAGCGTTAGGCTCGTTTTGCAGACAGTCCATGGCATCCACCATCAGGACAACTTGTCGCGAAAGTGCTCGTAGCCGAATTTCTTCACCACTCGGGTCTTTTTTCGTCTCTGGGTCATAAATGACGATGTCAGGATGATGCACGCCATTGAAGGTGGTGGTCTTCACCATCGTGTAATGCGCCATATCTGCAAAAACGAGCCTCTGCCCGATCTGCAATGGTTCTGGGAATGAGAAGCCACTCAACACATCCCCTGCCAGACAGGTCATCCCGCCGACTTTGTATTCATGCGGGAACTCCCCAGGCCTACCACCACCGAAAATATGCGGTCGATACGGCATCTCCATCGTGTCAGGCATGTGCGCATTCGCCGATAGGTCGAGGATGGCAGTGGGGAGAATGTCGCAGGATGCCCCAACCGTCGTTTTGCGTGCTCCGACGATGTCTTGCACCTCAGCGATGAGGTAGCCGGTATTGAGGCCTACGGCTTCGCCGGGCTCGAGATAGACGTGTTCTTTGCCCCAGCGGGCTTTGAAGGTGCGCAGCAGGCGGATGAGACGCTCGAGGTCGTAGTCGTTGCGGCTAATGTGGTGGCCGCCGCCCATGTTTACCCATTTCACCTGCTCCAGCAGCTTCGGGAAGCGTTTTTCGACGGCTCCGACGACGCGTTCCAGCACATCGCTGCCCTGCTCGCATAGCGCATGAAAATGCAGGCCCTCGATGCCGCTCAAGTCCTCGCCTTCCAGCGAATCCGCGCGGATTCCGAGCCTGCAACCAGGTGAGCACGGATCGTAGAGAGAGACCTCCACCTCGCTGTGCTCTGGATTGACGCGGATGCCGGGGCTGGGTGTGTGCAGACCCGCAGCGCGGTTCGCATCGAGCATGGGGCGGAATTTACGCCACTGGGCCAGGGAGTTGAAGCTCAGGTGATCGGCGATGGGGATGATCTGCTCCATCTCATGCGGCTTGAAGGCAGGCGCATAGACGTGGACCTCTTTATCAAACTCATGCCGGGCCAGCAGTGCCTCATGCAGGCCGCTGGCGCAGCAACCACTGAGATACTGCCGCACCAAATCAAAGGTGCTGAACATGGAGAAACCTTTCAGCGCCAGCAGCACCTTCACCCCGGCTTCACGCTGCACGAAGGCGAGCTTTTCCAGATTCTTTTTCAGCAAGCCCAAGTCCACGACATAGGCGGGTGTGTCGATGGCATCGACATCAAATGCAGGCGGTGGCTGATCAAAGACATGGGGAGGGGTGAACATGGCAGGGCGCGGAGTGTGAATGACGAATGCAGAATGTCGAATGGCGATTCCGATGGATGCAAAGCGGGCCGACTCGTGTGAGTCGGCCAGCAGAGTTTTTGGGAAGGTTCCTGTGTTCGTTTCGGATTACAGGCCTTTGCTCACGATGTATTTCACCAGATCGACGACGCGGTTGGAGTAGCCCCACTCATTGTCGTACCAGCTCACGAGCTTGAAGAACTTGTTGTTCAGCTCGATGCCGCTGCCCGCGTCAAAGACGGAGCTGCTGCTGTCGTGGATGAAGTCGGTGCTGACGACTTCGTCGCTGGTCCAGCCGAGGATGCCTTTGAGGTAGGTCTCGCTAGCCTTCTTCATCGCGGCGGAGATTTCTTTGTAGCTGGTCTCTTTTTCCGTCTTCACGGTGAGATCGACCACGGAAACGGTCGGAGTCGGCACGCGGAAGGACATGCCGGTGAGCTTGCCCTTCACTTCTGGGATGGCCAGACCGACGGCCTTTGCAGCACCGGTGCTGCTGGGGATGATGTTGATGGCAGCGCTGCGGCCACCTTTCCAATCCTTGGCGCTAGGGCCGTCCACGGTCTTCTGCGTGGCGGTGTAGCTGTGGATGGTGGTCATGAGGCCTTCGGCGACGCCGAAACCCTCTTTGAGCAGCACGTGCACGACTGGGGCGAAGCAGTTCGTGGTGCAGGAGGCATTGGAAATGACGTGGTGCTTGCTGGCATCGTATTTCTCATGGTTCACGCCCATGACGATGGTGATGTCCTCTTCTTTACCAGGAGCGGAGATGATGACTTTCTTGGCACCAGCGTCGATGTGGCCCTGGGCCTTGCTACGCTCGGTGAAGAGACCGGTGGACTCGATCACGATGTCCACGCCCAGTTCCTTCCAAGGGAGGGCGGATGGACCTGCGCGGACGGCGAGGCATTTGATCTCATGGCCATCGACCACGAGGATGTCGTCTTCAGCCACGTCGGGGCTGCTTTTCTTGGAGAACACTTCTTCCTTCGCCTTGCCCTGTGTGGAGTCGTATTTGACGAGGTAAGCGAGATTGTCCGCAGGAACGAGGTCATTCACGGCGACGACCTGGATCTCTTTGCCCAGAAGGCCTTGATCACAGATTGCGCGAAAAACCAGGCGGCCGATGCGCCAGAAACCATTGATGCCGATTTTGACCATAGTGTGTGCTTTTTTTGGATGTTAGGATTTTAGAGGGCTGCAGACCTACCGCAGCCGCGGGGCCTTTCAACCCTGGACGGCAAGCAGGAACTAGGCCGCCACAAGCTCGCCACCAGCCCACCAGTGAGAAGCTGGACTCTCCCAGCACGAACTATACCCAAAAAAAACTTCACATCGTAACTCCGAATTTGGTAAACTCTGCCCATGAAGGCCTTCATCCGCTTTTGTTGTCTCCCTCTTCTACTACTAGGCTCCCTAACCGCCTCCGCACAGATTCCGCTGCCTGCCCAGCGTGCTGCGGCACTCAGTCAAAAGCTCCGCACCCTCATCCTGCCGGAGCTCACATTCCAAGACGCCACCCTGGAAGAGGCGATCGAGTTCCTCCGCCTCAAATGCGCCCAAATCGATTCGACAGCAGATCCCTCCAAGCGCGGCATCAACATCGTCCTCCTCGGACGCAGCAAAGCCAAACTCTCCCTCCAGCTCAAAAACACGCCGGTCAGCGAAGCCCTGCGCTACATCACCGAGCTGACCGGAAGGGGCTACATCGTCGAGCCATACGCCATCGTCATCGGAGGAAAGAACTTCAAGAGTACCAATCCACCACCGAGACTGATCGCCACACATGGGATCGAGGCCCAAGCCCAAAACATCTTGCTTCCAAGTGTCCAATTTCAAAAAGCCAGCCCAGAGGAGGCCTGCGAATACATGCGCCTGAAACGCAGCGATGTCGATCCGCCTCGGCCCATGCCCAACATCGTCCTGAAAGCTCCAGATCCTTTCTCGAAGCGCCAGTTATCGCTCGATTTGAAGAACATTCCTCAATCAGAAGCACTCCGCTACATCGCCGAGCTATCAGGTCTCCATTTGCGTTATCAGGCGGAAGCTGTGCTGCTGAGCCAGAGAGAGGATGATCTCGGCAAAATCGAGCTACTCGGCAAAGCGACGGAAAAGCTCCGCGCAGACAAAATCATCCTCCCTCTCGCACAATTTCAAAACGCCACGCTGGAGGAAGTGGCCACCTTTGTGCGAATCAAGTCTGCCGAGGCCGACCCAGCGAAAAATGGCATCAACATCATCATCGCCCCCGGAACAGACCTCCAGGCCGCATGCAGTCTCGATGTGCGGCACATCCGCGCCTCTGAGATGCTTCGCTACGCGGCGGGACTCATGGATTTGAAGATCAGCGCGGATGACCACGCGTTCACCATCTCGGCGAAGTGAGTGATGATCACCCTCTGCGCCGCTCCAGCAGTGCGAGCATGAAATAGGAGAGGATGAGGTTCATCTGCTGCCGCACGGGCAGCGGCGTGAGCAGATCCAGCCTGAAGCGGCCCTCTAGAAAGGCAGGCAGCTTGGTTAGACGCATCGCAGGTGCATTCTCCGCTGCGTTGGCGATGTAGCGCGGATGAAAGAGCCATAGTGTGGCCATTCCGATGAAGGGGATCTGGCCAAAGATGGCATCGAGCACCTTCGCCATGGGGTTTTCCTCCCGCACCTGAAAGTCCGCGATCTGATCACCGGGATTAAAGACCTCGTAATGCGCCCGCCAGATGGAGCGCCAGCCCTTGCGGCCCACGGAACCGATCGCCTCGCCCGCAGAGTCGGTGAAGGAGTAACGAGCTGACCAGTCGATGATGCGATCCGCACGGATGTCACCCAGCTTGGTCTGCCTGGAGCTATCGGTGAAGAGCTCCACATGCTCACGGAACTTAAAGAGCCGCTGGCGCACAAACATGACCTCTTGGCCATTCGCATCACGCACATAGACCTTCGGTGCGAAAGTCAGGAACTTGAAATGAAACGTCAGCGGCCATGCCACATTTCCCAGGATCGGCTCCAGCCTATCTGTGCTAGGCGGGCGCTGGATGAGATCAGCCTGCGGAGGGGCGTAGGGATTATATTCTTCAGGAGTCATGCGGTGAAAAACTCACGCAGGCTCTTTGCTTGGGCTAGTGGAAAGATGCTGTGAAAGCGGAAATGATAGAGCCGAACCAAGGGGCTTTCTGGGCAACCAAATCGGCCGAGCAAAGCCTTTGTTAATGCCTCACGAGATACGGCAAGCGTGATCACACGAAAACAAACCTTGGCAAATTACTGGATAGCGCAGTAAACTGAGCCGGAACCAGCCTTAGAATGCCAGATGGACCCGAAGACTTTCGCCGACCGGATGCGCCAAGCACGCTTGAACTCGCCCTTACGCACACGCGAACGGGCGCTGAGACAATTCGCCGAAGTGGAGGCATTTTTAGCACAACACAACTTGCGGCCGAAAGCGAGGCCCTACGCCAGTGGGCCGCTCAATCAGGCTGGTTAAAATCTTTCTCCTCATTACCGACATCGCCAGATGCTTTCGGTTATGAGCATGAGGTATGGTTTGGGACAGGTGACTCAAGACCTCAATGTGTGATCAAGGCAACTTATGGAAACTGCTTTGGACACCTTCCAGATGGGAGCGAAGCCTCTCCTACAGGCTATCTGCATCGCTTGATCCTCTGTAACGAAGTGTTTGGTGATCATATCCTTTTCTTGGGCGTCGAAGAAATTCGACCTGGGGTCATTCGCGTCGTTACAGAGCAGCCAGCCGTGGACGGTAAGCCAGCTGAACCGGACGAGATTGCTTACTTCTTTAAAAGCTCCGGGTTTGAGCGGCGGCGTTTGGGTCATAGCGTCGTATGGTATCGCCCGGAAGACCGCATTATCGCCTCTGACACCCATGGTGGAAATGTGTTAGCGACTGAGGATGGTGCATTTGTCGCCATTGATGTCCCCTTGATGCTCTGGCAACCATCCATGAAGCCACTGGAAGTCATTTGATCCTATTGATGCATGTCCGCCCCGTCCCCTCTCCCGCTTGCGCATCGGTACTCACGTTTTCGTGAGGAGGTGTTTGGCGACCATGTGGGGGAAACGGCGTTGCAGGGCTTTGATGCGGCGTTTTCGGAGCTGGACTGGCAGAGCCTTTGGTTTGCGGGGGCTTTTGGCAGTGAATTTGTGACAGTGGATGGAGAAAAGGTGACGATCAGCGACTTCGGCACTTGGAACTCTGGCCCTGGGCCTGATTTCACGGGTTGCGCGGTCACGCTGAATGGCGCTTCGCTGCGTGGAGACATCGAGCTGGATACAGATGCACGCGACTGGGAGCACCACCACCACGGAGCGAATGCCGATTATGACCGTGTGGTGCTCCATCTGGTGCTGCGCATGCCGGAGCAGCGTTTTTTCACCCGCACGAGCCAGCACCGAGCGGTGCCACAGATCCTGCTCCAGCCGCAGATGCTCGCTAGCGATGCCAAGCCGCAACGTGGGCTAGCTGCGGCTCGCCTGGGCCGCTGCGCCACGCCCCTGGCGGAAATGGAGACGCAGCGAGTGCAGTCGATGATCGAGGCGGCGGCTCAATTCCGCCTAGAAAAGAAGTCTGCACGGCTCCACCGCATCGTCGCGGCCCAGGGACGCGAACAGGCCATTTTTCAGGCTCTAGCGCAGACACTCGGATACCGAAACAATCAGGTGCCATTCGTCATTTTGAGCCAGCGATTGCCTTTGAAGCGGCTTTTGAAGCAAAACGCTGCGGAGCGCGAGGCGCTGCTTTTTGGTGTGAGTGGCTTCTTGGCAAAAATCCGGCTCGAAGACACCGAGGGGGCTACCAGGGGCTATTTGCGCCAGCTCTGGTCCGAATGGTGGAAGCAGCGTGATGCCTGCGCACGCTGGATGGAGCCGCCACAGCTCCCGCGCTGGAATCTGGCTGCGACACGACCGGGGAATCACCCACAGCGGCGTCTCGGAGCCCTCGCGGCGATGCTCTCGCACTGGGAGCGTATCTGCGAGCCACTGGCAGATGCCACACGTTGGACACAGCCCGCGTGGCGAGCGGCACTGACCTCCCTGCGGCATGATTTCTGGTCCACGCACTACACACTCATGGCGGAGCCTGCTGCACGGCCCATCGCGATGATCGGCGAGAGCCGTGTGCAGGAGATGCTGGCGAATGTGGCCTACCCTCTCCTCGTCCCAGAACGCACACGCCTATGGGCTGAGTATCTGGAGTTACCTGCCCTGCTGGATAATCAAAAAGTCCGCCGTGCCACACAGCGCCTCTTTGGGGATGGGAGTCCACGCGCCGCTGACTTCCAGACCATGCTGCACCATCACCAGGGGCTGTTGCAGATTTATGAGGATTTCTGCCTCGAGGACGATAGTGCCTGCGCAGACTGCCCCTTCCCCCTGCGGCTGAAAGAATGGAAATGATGTCCACACCGCCCACCGCGCATACGACACGCTTTGCACCCAGTCCTACCGGGCGGCTGCATCTGGGGCATGTCTTTGCGGCGCTGTTCGCTCACCGGGCAGCACATATTGCTCTGGGAGGACGCTTTCTCATTCGCATCGAGGATATTGATGCCACGCGGGCACGCCCAGATTTTGAGGCGGCCATTTTTGATGACTTGGCATGGCTGGGGCTCACCTGGGAGCAGCCGGTGCTGCGGCAGAGTGATCACCTACACGACTATCGCGCTGCTCTGGATACGCTGGAGGCACGCGGCTTGCTCTATCCCTGCTTTTGCACGCGGCGTGAGATACAGGATGAGATCGCTCGTGCAGGAGATGCGCCGCAGGGGCCAGATGGGCCGCTTTATCCTGGCACCTGCCGCAGTCTCAGTGCCGACCAGCGCCGCCAGCGGATGGACAGCGGCGCGGCCTATGCCCTGCGGCTGGATGTAGGAAAAGCATGTCGGCAGCTCGCTGCGCCCCTTTTTTTCACCGATCTCACGCATGGCACGCAGGAGGCAAAACCAGACGTCTTTGGTGATGTGGTGCTGGCACGGAAGGACACCCCAGGCAGCTACCATCTCGCGGTCGTCGTCGATGATGCACGGCAGGGCATCACCCTGGTCACACGCGGGGAGGACTTGCTGCCAGCCACGCATTTGCACCGGCTGCTGCAGCATCTCCTGGGCCTGCCCGTGCCGCTGTGGCAGCATCACCGCCTGATCACGGACGAAACGGGCCGCCGGCTCGCCAAGCGTGACAATGACCGCTCGGTAGAAAGCATGCACCTCGCTGGCTACTCGCCGCAAGACATCCTCTCCACCATCGGTATGCTCTGACCCTTTTTTCCACCATGCGCCCGCTCCTCCTCACCCTGCTGACAGCTTCCTCGCTCCTCGCCCAGACGACCACCAAGGCACCGCCAGCGCCACTGTCGATGGAGCGGGATCAGAGCGGCCTCATCACCTTCAAGCTGCCTTCCAAAGAGAGCACCATTCTTTACACGCTCGATGGTACGGAGCCCACCGCGAAGTCGGCCCCCTACTTGGCACCGTTTGCCCTGCCTGGAGGCGGCACCGTGAAGGCCACACTCTTCACCAAGGACCGCACTGCCCATGCCAAAGTCGTGCAGAGTGTCTTCGAGCCGCTGTCGGGTCAAAAAGCGCAACCCAGCACCGTCGTACCCATCCCACAGGACCGGAGCTGGCCACAGTATGACTGGGCAAAGCGCCACGCACTGACCAGCGCCGCTGTGAAAAAAATCCAGCCGCAGATCCTCTTCATCGGCGACTCCATCACGCACTTTTTCGGTGGCGAGCAGTTCGACAGCTATGCCCTGCGCGGACAGCAGACCTGGGGCGAATTTTATGCGCCGCGGAAGGCCGGGAATCTGGGCTTCGGCTGGGACAAGACGGAGAATGTGCTCTGGCGGCTCCAGCACGGCGCATTGGACGGTATTTCGCCGAAACTCGTCGTCCTCATGATCGGCACGAACAATAGCGCCAACTGCTCTGCCCCTGAAATCGCTGCGGGCATCACCGCTATCGTCCAGGAGCTGCATCAGCGTCTCCCGCAGTCGAAAACCTTGCTACTGGGCATCTTCCCCCGTGGTGAGAAGCCCGGCCCGCAGCGGGAAAAGCTCTCCGCCGTCAATCAACTCATCGCCAAGCTCGACGGGCAGCAAAACGCGACCTTTCTCGACATCGGGTCAAAATTCCTCACGGCAGAAGGCCTGATCACCAAGGACATCATGCCCGATTACCTGCACCCGAACGAAAAAGGCTACCGCATCTGGGCAGAGGCCATCGAGCCGACCGTGAAAAAGCTCCTCGGCGAGTGAGTGCTGCACTCTTCTTTGCGAGATCTAGTGTGTGGCAGTGCTTCATGGCCTGCCTGCGAGTCTGGGATCGCCACTTCCGCTAGGCTAGTGCGGCGCGGACGCTCGCGGGGTCGATGCCGCGTAGGGAAAAGATGCGCAGCACTGTGTCTTCGATGAGATTGTTCGGACAGGAGGCCCCAGCGGTGATGCCGACGGTGACGGGCTCACTGCTGGCCAGCTTGGTGGAGTAGCTCTGGGTCTCTGTCTTTTGATGAATGTCAAAATGGACGATCTGCTCCAGGGAGGTGAGACAGTCCGCCGTGCGGATGAAGAAGGTGGGGAGCTGCTGCTCACCGATTTCCACCAGGTGGGTGGTATTGGAGCTGTTGTAGCCGCCGACGACGAGCAGCACATCGAGCGGGAATTGGAGCAGGCCGAAGAGGCTGTCTTGGCGCTCTTGGGTGGCTCCGCAGATGGTGTCGAATACCTGGAAATTGGCGTCAGGGACAGAGTCGCCGGCATTCCGGTCGATGACGGCTTGGCGGAGGCGGCGCTGCACTTCTTCTGTCTCGGACTTGAGCATGGTCGTCTGATTGGCGACACCGATGCGGGTGAGGTGTAGGTCTGGATCGAAGCCGACGGAGCGTGCGGACTGAGGAAAGCGGCTGAGGAAGGCAGCGCGGTCGCCGCCGTGGCGGATGTAGTCACAGACGTAGTCCACATCTGCGAGGGTGAGGATGACGAGGTAGTTTCCCATCCCATCGTCCCCCATGGCGCGGGAGGAGGTGGCGCGGGTCTCCTCATGCGTGGCTTTGCCGTGGATGATGGAGGTGAAGCCGGTCTTGGAGTACTGGCGGACACGCTTCCAGACACTCATGACATCGCCGCAGGTGGTATCCACCGTGAGGCAGCCGCGCTCGGCGATGAGCTTCATGAGCCGTGTCTCTGCCCCAAAGGCAGGGACGATGACGACGTCTTCGGCTGTGAGAGTGGCGAGGGTGCTCTCATGCTCAGAGATGGGGATGCTGATGATGCCCATCTCGGTGAGCTGGCGGTTGACCTCCTGGTTGTGGATGATTTCACCGAGGAGATAGACCTTGCGGTCAGCAAACACCTTCCGCGCAGCGTAAGCCAGGTCGATGGCCCGCTCCACGCCGTAGCAGAAGCCGAAATCCCGCGCCAGTCGCACCGTGGTGCTGCCGATGCGCAGCATGCTGCCACGGGCACGGATTTGCTCGACGATGGTGCTGCGGTAGTGCGTCTCGACCTCCGCCTGCACGCGTTCCATGACCTCGGGGGTGCGGACATTGACGCGTTGGGCAGGTGGAGGCATGGGCGAAAGCTAGATAACCGGAAATTAGGAGCGTAGCGGGGCGGCGGGACGATCAGAGGCGCAGTTTGCGACCTGCAGCAGCGTCTTCAAAGAAGGAGTTGCTCATGAGGTAGCCGCGATCTGGATTAGGCAATGGGCCGTCGTCGATGGTAGGCAGAGTCTTGCCGATGGTGGCATCCTCTGGGTGCGAAGGGCTGATGATGAGCGGGGTGCCGACCTGGGTCATGGAGAAGATCTTGCGGGCGGTATTCATCGGCAGGCGGATGCAGCCGTGGGTGCAAGGATAAGGCTTCACAAAACCCCAGTGGAGGCCGTAGGCGGACTTCCACTCCTGCCAGTAGGCCATAGGATAGCCAGCGTCGGGATTGCTGACGCGGCGCTTCTGCGCCTGCTTGAACTGGATGCGGTAGCTACCCTGGCCAGTGCTGCCGCCAGTGCCGACAGAGCACGGAGAGGCGAGGAGGACTTTATTCCCTTCGGTGACATAGATGCGGCCCGCGCCGGTGCTGACCTTCACCTTCACATTGCTGATGCTGGAAGGCTTTGTCATGGGCGGATCGAAGTCATGTCCGTACATGGTGCCACCTTTTTTGACGGCAGCACAGCTACTGAGCGCCAAAGCGGCGGCGGCGAGAGTGAGGGAGCGGAGGATGATGGAAGGATGCAATTTCATGGCGGCGAGCTTCTAGCGGTAGAGAGCAAAGAGTTCAAGAAGCAAAGAGTAAGGAGACTATCGGGGGCATGGAGGTGCAAAACCTGTCACCAGAGTGGTTTTCGTGCTTGCGGCAGGATGCGATGTTTTGATACTGGCCGCCCTTCCGCCCCGGCGGACATCTCCCCCGCCCCCAAACCGCCCCTATGAGCAAACCCGTGCGCCAGCCCGATGAAGAATCCTCCTTCGAGGATGCGATGCAGCGCCTGAATGAAATCATCTCAGCGATGGAGGATGACCGCATGCCGCTGGCAGAGATGATCCAGAGCTACTCCGAGGGCATGCAGCTACTGAAAGTCTGCCGCCAGCATATCGAGGTGGCACGCCACCGCGTGGAGCTGATCTCTGCGGATTTAGATGCCGGAAAGGCCACGACACGGCCCTTTGGAGGAGATTCCGCCGACGAAACACCCGACGCGGATGAAGCCAGCCCCCGCCAATCTCCACCGAAGCGCCGCAAAACGGCGACAGACGAGGAAATCCGCCTTTTTTGACCTATCGCTCCTATTTATCTGACACGCCGCCCTTAGCCCTCTGCTCCCTGCTACTCATCCTGTGGAAACCGACATCCCCGCCATTCACTCTCCTGCCGATCTCAAAGCGCTGCCAGTAGAGCTCCTGCCTACCCTCGCTGAAAAAATCCGCCGCACGCTCATCGCGACCCTCAGCGAAACGGGCGGCCATCTCGGACCGAATCTGGGCGTGGTGGAGCTCTCCATCGCCATGCACCGGGTGTTTAACACGCCTAAGGACCGCTTCGTCTTCGACGTCGCTCACCAGGCCTACGTCCATAAGATGCTCACAGGCCGCTGGGACAAGATCGGCACCATCCGCCAATACGAAGGCCTCAATGGCTTCTGCCTCCGCACTGAGAGCGAGCACGACTGCTATGGCGCAGGCCACGCCGGCACCGCCCTGGGTGCCGCGCTCGGCATGGCCACAGCACGCGATCTCAATGGCACCGATGAGCACGTCGTCTGCGTCGCGGGTGATGCAGCCTTCACCTGCGGCCCCGTGTTTGAGGCGATGAACAACGTCGCCGCGCACACCAAAAAGCTCATCATCGTGCTCAATGACAACGAGTGGTCCATTGATCGCAATGTCGGAGCCATCGCGAAATACTTCACCAGCATCGCCACACACCCTGGATTCGCCAATTTGCACCAAAAGGCCGCCAAGTTCGTCGAATTCATCCTCGGCCAAGATGCCCTCAAACTCGCCAAAAAGGCTGAGGACCACGCCAAAGGCATGATCCTGCCTCAGAGCTCCACTCCGGCGAATCGCAGCCTGCTTTTTGACGAATTCGGCATCCGCTACTACGGCCCCATCGACGGGCACAACATCCCGCTGCTCATCCAGACCTTTGAATTCCTCAAAACCCAGGACGAGCCCGTCATCCTCCACATCATCACGGAAAAAGGCAAAGGCTACAAACCCGCCCTCGAAGATCCGGGTAAATTCCACGGCCTGGGCAAATACAACATCGAGACCGGCGAGACACCCGTGCTCAACAAGCCCACCTACAGCCAGGTCTATGCACGCACCGTCACCGACTTTGCCAAAGAAGACAAAAAAATCGTTGCCATCACCGGCGCAATGCCCGGCGGCACCGGCTTGAGTGTCTTTAAGAAAGAAATCCCCGAGCGCTACTTCGACGTCGGCATCGCAGAGGAGCACGCGGCCCTCTTTGCCTGCGGTATGGCCACCAGTGGTCTGAAGCCCTTCCTCACCATCTACTCCACCTTCATGCAGCGTGCCTTTGACATGATCGTGCATGACATGGCCCTGCAAAAACTCCCCGTCCGCCTCTGCATGGACCGCGGCGGCCTCAGCGGTGACGACGGCCCCACTCACCACGGACTATTCGACATCGCCTACCTACGCGGCGTGCCAGACCTCATCCACATGCAGCCCCGCCATGAGGATGAATTCGTCGATATGCTCTGGACCATGGCGAACTACAACAAAGGCCCCATCGCCATCCGCTACCCGCGTGGCAACGGTCCAGGCATCAGCCCGAAGGAAAAGCCCCAACTCCTCGAAATCGGCAAAGCCGAAGTCGTCGCCGATGGCAGCGACGTGGCCCTCATCGCCCTCGGCGACATGTTCCCCGTCGCAGAGGCTGCCAAAGCCGTCCTAGAGGCCAAAGGACTCTCCGTCGCCCTCATCAACCCACGCTGGATCAAGCCGCTCGATGGTGCCTGCATCGAATCCTATGCCAAAAAGGTCAAAGTCGTCTGCACCCTCGAAGACCACGTCCTCATGAACGGCTTCGGCTGTGGCGTCATCGAGCACCTCAGCAGCGCCGGCATCCGCACACCCGTCGTGCGCATTGGTTGGCCAGATGAATTCGTCGAGCACGGCACCATCCCCATCCTCCGCAAAAAACACGGCCTCACCGCCGAAGACTGCGTCGCGAAGGTGCTCGCGGTGCTGGGCTAAGCCGAGGAGTTACTTGTTTGGCAATAGCTTTACTTCCTGCACGCCACCGCGGTTCAGGTCCACGAAGCCCTGCATCTTTTGCTCATTCCCGCTCGCGGGATCGGTCCATGCAAATTCACAATTCATGCGGGAACTGAGTAAATTCCGCAGTGTGGCGTGTCCTTCGGAGTCCGTCGTCGCACGGTGACCAGGAAGGGGCGTTTTGTAATAGTGCTGGTAGGCTTCCGAGTCCTCTGGCTCGTGCGAGCAGCTCCAGCGTCCGAGAGCACGATCCACCGTGCCTTTCGGCTCCGTCAGGATGCGCAGCTTCACCCCCGCCGCAGGTGTTCCGTCAGGCAGCAGCACCCGCAGCTTCTTTTCCAGCGAAAGACGAGTGCCGATCTCCACTTGCGCCTGCGCCTCTTCGCCTGTGAGTCGGATTCGAAAACTCGTGACGATATACTCGTTCTCCCCGGCGGTAATCCATCCATCCCCAAAGCCAAACAACTCCACCTGACCGCGTGGCAGGGACACAAAACGGAACGATCCATCCTTCTCCACCGGAGTCCAGGTGTGCCAGTGCATGCGCGGGATGGTTCCGCGGACGGCTTCACCCGATGACGGCAGCACTTCGAGAATCGGTGCCGCGATGATCCAGCCGTCCCCCGCATAGTTCGCAGGTAGGTTTTTCAGCCTGCCTTTTAGGCTCACGCCAGGGGTGAGGCTGACTTGGCGATCCTCACTGCGTAGCGCAGAAGAAAAATGCCGCGTTCCATCCGTCTTCATCGCTCGTATGGCAAAGAGTCCTGATGTGCCCACTTGCAATTCTCCGCTGAGTTGCCCGTGCACAGGCACCGGAGCCTCAGGCAGGGTCCAACCCGCTCCACCTGCGGTCCAAGAGGCATAATCCGCTGCACGCATCAGATTCACGTCCATCTTTTTGACCTGGGGTGTTGAGAGAGGTTTCACCTTTGGAGTGGAGGGAGAGAATTCAAAATCCGCTGCCTTTAAAGTGAAGTTCCCCAGGTGCATTCGTGATAACTTTTGATCCGCCTCCAGTCTGAAACGCATCGTCAGACCTTCATCCGGTGCGGAGCGAAGCTGCGGCGAAGTCGGTGAAACAGATATGCGCAGGCGGTAATCTCCTGGCTCTAGCGGTGCCGAAGTGAAATTCCCCCGCGTGCTGCCTGTCCAGCGTGTGTGGCTGCGATTGTCGCTCTCGTCCTCGGGCCTGATGCTCACCGTCATTTTGTAGTCGGCATTTTTTAGTTGTAGCCCCTCAGGCAGATCGATCCGGCCAGTTACCTGCCGAGTCTGTGGCCCTGGCGGTGATCGTGACGATTCCGGCCTCATGTGTAGGTCCAGCTCACGTGATTCTCCTTCTCCCAGCAAAATGTGGCGGTAGCCGGAAATCTTTTCATTCACCCAGAAAGCGCATTTCCCACCGTATGGCAGACAGCGCCCAAATACATAGCGCCCCTGCGAATCCGTGACCGTTTCTATGGTATTGGATAAACCGAAGGAAAACTGCGCTTCTTCGGTTCTCTCGTGGTTCATCTCCATCATCTTCAGTTTCGCATTTGGCACTGCTCGGCCCTTTTCATCGTATAAAATGCCGTGCAGTTTGTTCCAGCGTACGAGCTTGAGCGTGCCGCCTGCCTTCCAGTCCTGAAAGCGCACGGCTTTTGACACGCCGAGTAAGGGATCGACGGCCAGCAGCCACTCATCACGGCCTTTGTCGAGCAAGGCAGTCCCGTGAAAGCGCCCGTGCTCGTCCGTCACTGGCACACCGGTCCAGATGTTGTTCAACCAGTGCTTTTCTTTTGAAGAAAAGCTGTCATCTCCCAGAAATGTAAACCGATTCGTCAGCACCATCCATGCGCCCTTCACCGGCTTCCCTTCCGAATCCACTACGATGCCGCTGAGAGCATCGTAGGGCTCCAAAACGATGTGCGTGTTGATGTTATCTTCTACCCAATTCAACTTCGTGGCTGAATAGGCCATCCCCGGTGCATCGACGATGATCTGAATCGTTTTTGGAGCAGAACTCCAACTTGCCACGCGAAAGGTGCCCTGATCATCTGTCACCGCCTGCCGAGCCGCCGTTCTGCGGTAATCAGCCAGCATGTTCTTCCGAAGTGCATCTGTGAGAGTATAATCTCTCACCACGAAGACTTGGGCACCTTTGATCGGTTTTCCATCTACCTTGCTCGTCACCTTGCCTGTGAGCCAGGAATTGGCGGTTTGAAGAATAATCAGATGCTCCTGAACCAGCTCACTGTTAAATTTCTCTATCTTGACGCCCTTCGGCTGTAGGTGGAGTTCGTGTTCTGCAAACAACCTGTAGAGGTGCGGAGCAGGCACGTCTTCAAAGACAAAACGGCCTTCGGCATCGCTCAGAACGGGCTCCACTTTGATGAATTTGGAGACATCAGCCCTGATCATCTCCGCATCAGAGAGGTTGCACTTAGCACCGGGGATCGGTTTTTGGTTTTCATTCACGACTCGGCCAGTGATTCGCACGGTGCCTGGTTTGGGTGCTGCGGGTATCTTCGGCTCCGTTTTCACAGTGGGCGGCATTTTTTCGCTCTCCTGTGCCGGAGCACGGGTGAGGCCACTGACCGCTAAAACCATGAAAAGCGCCATGCCCGCTGCCCAGCGAGCACGATGATCGCGAGCTTGGTCCATCAGGTTTTCGATCCGCTTGCGGAGGTCTGTTTTGCCCTCTGCGATGCCCATATTCAAGCCTGAACCCATCCATAGCAGCCAGCCTGTTGCCGTATGGTTCGCCAAGCGCAGCAGCAACTCCCCAAACTGGTGCGTCTGATGGGCATCCCCACCGCAGAGAGCACGGGCATCCGCTGCTTGCTCCGCCTCTAGGCGCAGGCAGCGCATGGACACCCAGACGAGCGGATTAAACCAATGCAGCGCGGTGATGACCGTCGCCGCGAGTTGCGCCCAGATGTCCCCGCGCCGCAAATGCGCCAGCTCATGCATAAACACCAAGTGCAGGGCCTCCAAATCTGCTTCCACTGCCAGATCACGTGGGAGCAGAACGACGGACCGCCAAAGCCCCGCGACCGCAGGTGTGCGAACCGCATCCGTCAACATCAGGCGCGGCCTACGCCGCAAACCCGCAACCACACACGCATGCGCAAAAGCTTCCTCCACCTCCGGTCGAGCGATCTCCGCCTGCCGCAGCCGGAGTAGGAACCTCAAATGCATGCCAAAAACCGTCCCCAACATACCCAGCACCCCACATAGCCAAAACACACTCATCCACTGCCAAAGCGACCACGGCAGCTCTACGACTTCTGGGGCCACATCCGTCTGCGCAGCCAGATCTGGCAGTATTTCTTGCCCAACTGGCTCATCCGTCACTTCGCGGGGCATTTCAGCTACAGGCTCCGTGCGCTCTGTTTCTGGAAAAATCGCCACTTGGGGCACTGCGGGTGCTTCCTCTGCACGATTCAGTGAAAAACGACTCTCTCCGAGGTCTGGCACCACAAAGCGTAGTAGCACCAAAAGCCACAGCGCATGCCGCCACGCTGGTGCCACACGCCTACGAAACAGCCACAGCAAAAGAAGAGCTGCCAGCGCCAACAGGGAGCCTTTCCATGAGAGCAGCAGCAGCGCACGTAGTGAAGACTCTAGCGTTTCGAGCATCGTATTCATCGTGTGAGGTCATGATTGGGGTTTGATCTGATCCAGCAGGGCTCGCAGTTCAGCGACATCCTTTTGGGTGAGTGTTTGCTGCTCCACCACATGTGCCACCAGTGGCTGGAGAGCACCGCCGAAGAGCCGATCCAGGAAACTCCGTGTTTCCTCCGCCACACAGGCTGAGCGCTCGATCAGCGGTGAAAATAAGAAGCGATTCCCCCTCCGGCTCCGTGCCTACTGCTCCCTTTGCGGTTAATCTGGAGAGCAGCGTCATCACGGTCGCACGCTTCCACCCGCGCTGCACCTCCAGCTCCCCAGCAATGTCCTGTGATGTCCGTGGGGATCGTTCCCATAGCAGCTCCATGACCTGCCACTCCGCCTCCGTGATGGCGATGGACTCTTCCTCGGGCTTTTTGGCAGGTCGTGAACGGCTCATGTTTACGAATGTAAACACAACTGATTACAGGTGTAAACAGTTAATTTCGATCAAGCCTCACAGAGGCCATGTTGGCCCATCCCGCCTACCCGCTTGCTTCCTTGACGGCAGGCCCCGACCTGCGCTTTACTTGGACTCTCATGCTCGAAGTCCACTCCCTTGCCCATATCGTCGCCCGAAAGGGCAAAGAGCCGCTCCATGTGCTGGAGCAGGTCAGCTTCACGATTCCTGGTGGGCACTTGCTCGCGGTGATCGGGCCGACGGCCAGTGGCAAAACCACGCTCCTGCGCATCATCGCCGGACTCGATGAGGCAGAAAGTGGTAGCATCACGCTGAAGGGCCGCGATTTGATCAAAAAGCCGCTCCTCCCCAATGAGCTCGGCTGGGTGCCTGCGCAGGATGACTCCCTGCACGAAAGCCTCACCATCCGGGAAAACCTGATGAGTGCGCTCATGCTACGCGGCGCGGCACTGACCAAGGAGCAGATCGTTTCCAAGGTCTCACACATCCTGGTCGTCGTGGGACTGGAAAACATCGCCAGTGAGCGTGTCAGCACGCTGGCACTGGCCCAGCGGCGGCGCTTGAAGCTTGGGCTGGCCCTAGTGGCAGATCCGATCGTGGTTTTGTGCGATGATTTCACTGCCGGGCTCGATGTGCGCTCGGAGCGTGAGATGGAGGCACTGCTGAAGCTCGCCGCGAATGATCAGGCTGGCCGCATCATCATCCACGCCACGGACAGCCTGTCGAACCTCGCTGCTTATGACACCACCGTCGTGCTGCATGAGGGCTATGTGGCCTACCACGGCCCCGCAAAGGCCCTCCCGCACTACTTCACCGTGCCGACCTATGATGAGGTCTATACACGCCTCTCCAAGCGCCCCGCACAGCGCTGGGGTGACTCCTGGATGCGGCACCGTGACTCCTACTACGCGGCCTTCAAGCTAGGCCTCACGGCCGAGGAACTGGCTGCTGCGGAGGAGGAAAATGGCGACACCGAGCAAACCATCCTGGTAAAACAAAAAGCAGCAGAAGCCTCCGAACCAAAAGAAGAAAAGCCCACCGAGACCGACGCCCGGCCCGTCCTGCGCCTACCCGGTCTCTTTGCCCAGGCGAAGCACCTCATCCTACGCCGATGGACGCTGCTGCGCCGCACACGGCGTGAGTGGATGGTACACCTCGCCTTGCTAGTCGGTGCCCCCGTGGTGGTCTGGCTCCTCGCGCAGCCCTCTTTGCCACATCTGAAAGCGCTAGCTACAGCGACCGATGACTCCGCACGGCTCCCCGCCGCGCACACGACTGCGGCGATCTACGCGGTACAAATCCTCCTCATCATGTTCATGGCACTGCGGCTCGGAGCGCGGGAGATCGCCGCACGGCGGCCCACCATCGACCGCGAGCTGATCAGCGGCGTGCGCCGTGGTGCGGTACTGCTCTCTGCGCTGGTTTTTGTGCTCCCCATCATCCTGCTCCAGAGCTTTTGGATGGGCATCTTCCTGGAAATGGTCACCGGTGGGCTCCCTGGCAATGGCGGGCTGCGCTTGCTCCTGCCAGCACTCACGGGCGTGGCCTTTACCGCGATCTGCCTCGGCATCTCTGCAAACAGCCGCGCCGCCGAGCGTGCGCATAGCCTCTGCCTCACGGTCCTCTGTGCCAATGTGCTCTTCTGCGGCGCCATCCTGGGCCTGCCGCGCATGCTGGGGCATCTGGTGCATCCCTTCATCACCGCACACTACGGCTGGTCCGGCATCCTGGACAGCCTGCATGATGATCCGCTCTTTCCAGCCATCACCACGCTGATCAAGACTTGGTTCGCCACACCCTCCATCTCCATGATCATGCTTGGGGTGCATTTCCTGCTGGGGCTGGTCCTGGTCGTCATCGGGCTGCGCCGCCGTGGGGTGTGAGGCAGGGAGCAATCTCCCCCGCAGGTGAAAAAGCTCTTGCCAGATCGCGGTGCCGCCCTCAGAGTCGGCCTCGTTCGCACTTCTCCTGGATGGAGATGCGGGCACTGGTGTTCCACCGGCAGGTTTGCCGCTGTTTTATTGACCTGAGCGTCACTGAAACGTCCTGCGCATTTTCCCCCATGCGCATGTGCATTCCTCCTGGAGGCATCGCGGCTAGGCCGCTTCTTCGTTTTCTCCTTCCCCCTCAAATCCCGCAGGCACGCGGCAGATACGCCCTCATGGCTATTTCCCGCGCCGCTTTGAACTCACCGACAAACGCACCCCCCAATGGCTGGCCACAATAAATGGTCCAAGATCAAGCGCACCAAGGCGGTCATCGACGCCAAGCGCGGCAACGTCTTTAGCAAGCTCGCCAAAGAAATCACCCTCGCCGCAAAATCCGGCGGCGGCAGCCCTGACATGAATGCCCGCCTGCGCAGCGCCATCAATGCCGCCAAGGCCGTCAACATGCCCAATGACAACATCGACCGCGCTGTCAAAAAAGGCACCGGAGAGCTGGCCAGCGCCGCGCTGGAAGAAATCCTCTACGAAGCCTACGGCCCCGGCGGCGTCGCCATGATGATCGAAATCGTCACCGATAATCGCAACCGCAGCGCCAACGACATCCGCGCCCTCCTTTCCAAAAACAACGGCACCTTCGCAGACAGCGGCAGCGTCGCCTACATGTTCCTGCGCCGCGGAGAAGTCCGCCTCGATAAATCTGCCGCCACAGAGGACCAGCTCATCGAGCATGCTCTCGAAGCTGGAGCCGATGACATCCAGGACGAAGGCGACGACTGGGTCGTTTACACCCCCACGGACAAGCTCTTTCAGGTCTCCAACGTGCTGCGTGACAAAAACATCACTTCCCGAAGCCAGAAGCTCATCTACCAACCGCAGACCACCGTCACCATCACCGATGCAGCCACTGCCAAGTCGCTCATCCATCTCTACGACTTGCTCGACGAATACGACGACTCCCAAAACGTCCACGCCAATTTTGAAATCGACGACTCCATCGCAGATCAGCTCGACTAAAGCCCCTTTCCCCAACAAAACCATGCCCGAAGAAGACACCCAGGCCGCCGCTGAAGCCGAAACCAAGCCCAAGCGCAAACCCGCCGCCAAAAAAGCCGCTGTGAAGAAACCAGTGGCCAAAAAGGCAGCGGCCAAAAAAGCCCCCTCCAAGGCCCCTGCACCTGCTCCCGTCGCTGCTCCGGCTCCTGTCGCTGCTCCTGAGCCCGAAAAGGCTCCAAAAGCCCCCAAGGCACCCGCAGCCAAAAAAGCTGCTCCACGGAAGAAAAAGGCCCCCACTGCAGAAATCTCTCCCGAGCTGCCACTGGAAGAAAAAACGCCCGCTCCGGCCCCAGCAGCCCAGATCGAAGCACCAGTCGTCATCGAGGCACCAGCGCCCGCTCCTGCCGTGCAGGCTGAGGCACCAGCTCCAGCACCTGCGCCCGCTCCGGCCCAAAATCAGGACTCAGCCGCCCCCAATCAGGAAGCGCAGCCCCGCCCCATGACCTCTCATGAGAAGCGGAAATCCAAATTCGAGCGTTGGAAAGAAAAACAGCGCCAGCGTGCCCTGGAGCGCCAGCAAGCCCGTCAGAACGGCCAAGGAGGCAACGGCAGCAATGGCCAATACCAAAACAACGGCTCCAATCCACAAAACCGTGATCGCGACCGCGACAGGGATCGTGACCGCAATCAAGACAACGAGCCACAACCAGCCAAAGAAATCGAACTGGGCCCACCAGAGCCCGCAAACGGCATTTTGGAGCTCAATCCGAAAGGCTACGGCAATCTGCGCCAGCGTGATCGTGCCTATGCACAGCACCCGCAGGACTGCTGGGTCAGTCAGGACATGATCCGCCAGTTCGGCCTGCGTGAGGGCATGCACATCGTCGGCGTCCAGCGCAAAGGCCCACGCGGCCCGCAGCTCACCGAGATGACCGAGGTCAATAACCGCGCCCCAGAGGCCATGCGCGACCTCCCGCTCTTTGAGGAGCTCAAAGCCATCAATCCGAACAAGCGCATCCAGCTGGAGACCAATAAAGACCGCCTCACCACTCGCATCATCGACATGCTCACGCCCGTCGGACGCGGCCAGCGTGGCCTCATCGTCGCCCCACCGCGTGCTGGCAAGACCACGCTGCTCCAGCACATCGCCGAAGCCGTCACCACCAATCATCCCGGCATGCACCTCATGGTCTTGCTCGTCGATGAGCGGCCAGAAGAAGTCACCGAATTCAAGCGTGCGCTTCCGAACGCAGAAATCTTCGCCAGCAGCAACGACCAAGACGTCAAAAGCCACACCCGCATCGCCCAGTTCGCCATAGAGCGAGCAAAGCGCCTCGTCGAGTGCGGGGAGCATGTCTTCATGCTCATGGACAGCATCACCCGCATGGCCCGCGCCTTCAACAACACCTCCAAGACCAACGCCACCATGTCCGGTGGTGTCGGCGTCGGAGCGCTGGAGATCCCGCGTCGCCTTTTCGCCGCTGCACGCAATACCCGCACCGCAGGCAGTCTCACCATCCTGGCCACCGCCCTCATCGAGACTGGCAGCAAAATGGATGAGCTCATCTTCCTGGAATTCAAAGGCACTGGAAACATGGAGCTCGTGCTCGACCGCAAAATCGCCGAGCAATTCTACTACCCAGCCGTGAACATCTTCAAATCCGGCACCCGGCGTGAAGAGCTGCTCATGCAGTCCTTCCAGCTCGATAAAGTACACATGCTCCGCCGCGGACTCGCCGGGTCGAAGCCCATCGATGCCATCCAGCGCATTCTCACGCTGACCGAGCGCTACCCGAGCAATGCGCAGATGCTCGTCGATCTGCCCAGCAAGCCGATGTGAGGCCAGCCACCTCACACACCGCGACAAATCACAACGCACACCGATCATTGCCAGCACGCAAACGCTGCACTAGTGTGTAAGCCATGCGGAAACACGCCCCTCTTTTCCTGCCACTTGCGCTGCTCATCGGCATCATCCTCGCTGCATGCGGGACGCCTCATGATGCCGCACGCATCCGCCGCTGGGAGGCACGCTTCAGCGATGCAGATCTGCGTCAAAACATCTCGCCAGATCAGCTTCTCGCCGAGTGCCAGGTCAAAATCGACCTCATCCCCCCAGGCACCGTAGGCAGGCGCTACTTCCGCCCGATGAATGTGCGCTACATCACCATCCACAGCACACAGAACTACTCGGGGGATGCCTACAATCACGCCACGGCCCTCAAGCGCGGTGCCCTCCGTGCGACACGCCGCCCCGGTGGGAACCGCATCGGCTTCCTCACCTGGCACTTCACCGTGCAGGACAACATCGCCATCCAGCACCTCCCCTGCCGCGAGCAGGGTGAGCACGCCGACTTCGATGGCCCTGGGAACAACTACAGCATCGGCATCGAAATGTGCGAGCACCGTGGCAATGACCTCGCCACCACCATTGACCGCACCGCACGCCTCGCGGCCTATCTGATGCGTGCTTACAACATCCCACTCAGCCACGTCGTCCCACACTATCACTGGCCGCGTGCGGGCCAAAATCCCGCGCACAAAGACTGCCCCCACTTCCTCCTCGACCATGGTCGCCCAGGTGCCACCTGGAACTGGTTCAAAGGCCGCGTCCACATGCACTTCAATCGCCTCAACGGCACCCCTGCCACACCGCTCGGTTGAGCTGACTCTGCCCCCATGCTGCGCCTCCTTTGCCTCCTACTGCTGAGCACGCCCGTCATCGCGGAAGAAGGCACCACTCCATCGAAAAGCGAGCGCATCGCCATCCTCGCCGACACGCGGATCAAGGAAAGCAGCGGACTCGCACGCAGCCTGCGGCATGAAGGCATCTTTTGGACGCACAACGACTCCGGTGGTGAGCCCTGCCTATTTGCCATCGACCTCCAGGGCCGCACCCGCGCCAAAGTCCGCCTCCGCGAGGCTGTGAACTTCGACTGGGAAGACATGACCTCCGGTTACGATGAAGCAAAGCGCCCCACCCTCTTCATCGGCGACATCGGCGATAATCTCCTCATCCGCCGCAGCATCCAGATCTACCACATCCCAGAGCCAGACATCTCCCCCGCAGGCCAGCCCGTCACCGAGACCACCGTGGAGTCCCACCATTGGCATGCCACCTACCCTGGTGGCGCACAAAATGCTGAGTCTTTACTCTTTCACCCTCAGACCCACCGCATCCACATCCTCACCAAAAGTGATGACGGCAAAAGCACCCTCTACGCCTTCCCAGAAAAAATCCCCACTAGCCAAAAAGAGCCCATCATGCTCGAAAAAATCACCGATTTGCTCTTCCCCGGCCAGCCGCACACCGGCAAGCGAGTCATCGACGACCGCATGTGTACCGCCGCAGACTTTTCACCCGATAGCCGCCACCTCATCGTCAGCACCTACAGCAGCCTCTACGAGTGGACTTTATCGCCGGGAAAGAGCCTCGCAGAGTCCCTTGCTGAAAAACCCATCCGCATCGTCCCAGATCTCCTCCGCCAGCTCGAAGCTGTCTGCTACGACGCGGACAGCCGCACGCTCTGGCTCACCAGCGAGCACCTCCCCACACCGCTCATCAAAGTCAGCCGCTGATCCCCATGTCCTCACTCCACGGTAGCAGCATCCTCATCATGGGCGGCACGACAGGCCTCGGGCTCTCCGCCGCGCATAAACTCATCGCCGCCGGTGCCCGCGTCATCGTCACCAGCCGCTCGCAGGAGAACGTGGACGCCGCACTCGCAGCGCTCGGCCCTCAGGCACGGGGATTCGCAGCAGATGCCTCCACACCCGAGGCAGCGGAAGAGGGTGTACGCCTCGCCGTAGAGCACTTTGGCAGGCTCGATGCCCTCTACCATGTCGCTGGAGGCAGTGGACGCCGGCACGGAGATGGTCCTCTGCATGAAATGACCGATGCAGGCCTCCGCTACACCCTCGATCTCAATTTAAACTCCGTCATTTACTCCAATCGGGCCGCGATCCGGCAATTCCTCCTCCAGGGCAGCGGCGGTGTGATCCTGAATATGGCCAGCGTGCTCGCCTGGTCGCCCTCTCCCGCATTCTTCGCCTCGCATGCCTATGCAGCAGCAAAAGCAGGCATCATCGGCTTTAGCAAAAGCATCGCCGCCTACTACGCGGCTCAAAACATCCGCGTCAACGTCATCGCCCCAGCCTTGGTCGAGACCCCCATGTCCCAGCGAGCCGTCTCGGACAGCGAGATCATGCGCTTCATCTCCACCAAGCAACCGCTCGATGGCGGGCGTGTCGGCCACCCACAGGACTGTGATGCCGCCGCACTGCTGCTGCTCTCCGCAGGATCGAGCTTCATCACCGGCCAAGTCCTCGCCGTCGATGGCGGCTGGACAGTCAGCGAAGGGCAGCTCGATCACCCCGCCGCCGCCCAGTCAGCATCATGACGCCCCCACACTCCGGGGAGCAAGCCGCCCAGCCACCAGGATGCCCAAAAAATCTGCGAGCAGGTCCCTCCAGTCGCAGTTGCGGCCAGGAATCCAGTGCTGACTAGCCTCCTCCAGCGCTACCAGCACGAAAATGACCCAGGAGCCCGTCCAGAGCGCCATGGAGCCCACCTGCCACTGCCGCCAGCCCAGCGCATCATTCGCACACCACGCCAGACCACCCATCAGGGCAAAATGGCCTATTTTATCCACCCCCCAGTCCATCTGCATCCGGTAGAACCACAGCGGAAAAGACCGCGTATCTGCCAGATAGACGATGTAGCCCACCAAAATGAATAAAAGCAGCAAAGGAAGCCAGCGGGGCATAAGTAGAGAAAATGGGCCGCAGGCATACAACAGCTCCCCAGCCACGCAAACCCCTCTCTTCCCCCAAAAAACTCTCTACATCGCTCTCACAGAAAAAAGCTAGCTCTCAGAGCGCATCCACCTACTCTCGCAGCGCCCCCAGATGCCTACCGAATTCGACTTTCAATACGCCATGGAGAATACCCGCGTCCTCCACGAGCCGGACCGCCGCATCGACACCTTTGGCAGCACGCAGTTCCAGTTCCAGCTCATCACCGAGCCGATGGACAGCGTGGGAGTCGTCCGTGTGCGAGAAGGCAAAATCGTCGCAGAAAAGCCCCTCATCCTCCGCCCCGACATGGAGCGTGACTTTGGCTTTGAAGGCTGGAGCCCCGAGGCAGAGGCCTTTGGCGAATTCCTGCGTCAGAACATCGACAAGCTCGCCTTCCTCAAATACGGCTTCAATTTCCGCAAAACCGACATCCAGGAGCAACTCGTCCACGAAGGCATGGAGGAAGTCTGCGGCAAGCTCAAAGCAGAAGCCCGCGCCAATGGCAACCCCGCACTCGCCATCATCCACGGCGTGGATGACACCTGGGAAATCTGCCTCCTCAAATTCACCGTCGAGATGATCGAAAAATCCGCCAAGATCAACATCTTCGACTTCAAGCGTCGCGGCCTCATCGGCTGAATCTAAAATCAGAAATCTAAAATCTAAAATTAGATGGCCCGCGCTCAGTTCAAGCTCCTGCTCTTTCTCATCGTGACAGGCCTCTTTGCAGGAGTCCTCGCCAGCGGATGGTGGCTCTACAAAAACATCTACCTCAATGAGCAACGCGTCGAACAAGAGCTCGCCTCCATGAAGGGCAAAGACCGCCCCCGCATCGACCCCGGCGCACGCCGCTTCGATGCCGCCATCGACCTCATCCGTGGTGACAGCCTCGTCCCCGGACGTGACGCCCTCTACGCCCTCATCAAGCAATTCCCCGAGTCTCCCACCTGCGAAGAAGCTCGCCGCATCATCGGCGAGATCAACATGGACCAGCTCTTCTCCCCCGCATACACCGCCGGGAAAAAAGAATACATCGTGCAGCCCGGTGACAACCTCGGTCGCATCGCCGACAAGCACCTAACCAACGTGGACTTCATCGTCCGCCTGAACGGCCTCATGAGCACCACCCTCCAGCCAGGAGACCGGCTCATGGTCGCCCCCGTGGACTTCAATCTCGGCATCGTCATCGGTAAAAAGCAGCTCATCCTCTTCCGCGTCGTCGATGGGCAGAGTTACCCCTTTAAATTCTACACCGCGCAGGATGTCCAGCTTCCCTCAAGCATGAAACTGCCAGCCACCTTCGAGGTCGGCACCAAATCCGCCCAGCTCGATGGGAAAGCCATCCCCAGCACCGATCCACGCTACTTACAGGCCGACAAATGGGTACCCGCCCACCGCCCGAACGCCACCGGCAGCAGCTTCTCCCTCCGTGTGCCGCTACCACCCAAACCAGAGCCAGCTCCACAGCCCCCCTCCGTGGCCCCCAATGCCCCAGCACCAGCCCCCGTCCCTGCTCCACCACCCGAGACCGGCATCTTCCTCGCCCGCGCCGACCTAGAGGAAATCTATTCCCTGCTTCGCAAAGGCTCGAAGATCGACGTTGCGCGGTGAGCCATCCCAAATCAGGAATCAAAAATCTAAAATTAGGAATCTTTTATGAAACAGCTCCTCGAATTCGAAAAACCCATCCAGAAGCTCCGCGACGAAATCGACACCGTGAAGGAAAAGCTCGCTGCCAAGCCCAGTGACAAGCTCACTAGCCAAGTCGCCGACCTGGAGGCCAAGCTCGACAAGCTCCAGCGCGAAACCCACGCCAATCTCAATCCCTGGCAGCGTGTGCAGATCAGCCGCCACCTCAATCGCCCCTTCATGCTCGATTACGTGAAGCACATCTGCGATGAATTCGTCGAGCTCCACGGCGACCGCCACATCGGCGACGACAATGCCATGCCCGCAGGCTTTGCCACCATCGGCGGACAGCGAGTCGCCATCCTCGGCCATCAAAAAGGCCGCGATACCAAAGAAAACCTCCTGCGGAATTTCGGCAGCGCCCATCCAGAGGGCTACCGCAAAGCTCTCCGCGTCATGCGCATGGCAGAAAAATTCGGCCTACCCATCATCACCCTCATCGACACCCCTGGTGCCTTCCCAGGCATCGGCGCAGAGGAGCGCAACATCGCCGAAGCCATCGCCTTCAACCTCCGAGAGATGATGACCATCAAGACCCCCATCATCGCCATCGTCATCGGTGAAGGCGGCAGTGGCGGCGCACTCGGCATCGGCATCGCAGACCGTGTCCTCATGATGGAGAACGCCTACTACTCCGTCATCAGCCCAGAAGGCTGCGCCGCTATCCTCTGGAAAGACCGCAAGCACGCCCCAGAGGCCGCCACCGCGCTCAAACTCAGCGCCCCAGACCTCAAAGAGCTCGGCATCATCGACGGCGTCATCCCAGAGCCCCTCGGTGGCGCACACAATGACCCCGCAGCTGCCGCTGAGGCACTGAAAAGCGCCATTCTCGCCTCCATCACGGAACTTTCCAAATTGAAGACCCCGCAGCTCCTCGAAGGCCGCTACCAGAAATTCCGCGCCCTCGGTCAGTTCACCGAGAATTAGGCCCCGTGCAGGTTGAATCCCCCTCTAGCCTGCGCTTCCATCCCCTCCCCCTCCTTTCGTCATCTCAAAAAACACCACTTTCTCATGAACTACGACCTCATCGTCATCGGCGGCGGACCGGCGGGCTACGTCGGCGCCATTCGCGCAACCCAACTCGGCAAAAAAGTCGCCTGCGTCGAAAACGACCGCGCTGGCGGCACCTGCCTCAACTGGGGCTGCATCCCCACCAAAGCCCTTCTCAAAAACGCCGAGCTTTATCACACCCTCACCCACCGCGCAGAGGAGTTCGGTCTCAAGATCGGCAGCATCGAATACGATTGGTCCAAAGTCATCGGCCGCAGCCGTGGCGTCAGCGACAAGCTCAACAAAGGCATCGAATTCCTCTTCAAGAAGAACAAGGTCGATTACCTCAAAGGCACCGCCAGCATCCCCGCCGCTGGCAAAGTGGAAGTCACCGCCGCAGATGGCAAACATGAGACCCATGACGCCGCGAACATCCTCATCGCCACCGGCGCCAAAAGCCGCGACATGCCAGGATTTCCCTTCAATGGCAAAACCGTCATCGGCAGCAAAGAAGCCATGACTTTGGAAAAACAGCCCAAAAGCATCATCGTCATCGGCGCAGGCGCTATCGGCATCGAATTCGCCTATTTCTTCAACGCCTACGGCACCAAGGTCACCGTCGTCGAAATGCTCCCAGACATCCTTCCCGTCGAAGACACCGAAGTGAGCAAAACCCTGGAAAAAAGCCTCACCAAGGCCGGAATCCGCATTTTGACCAACACCAAGGTCAGCAAGACCAGCGAAGACGGCAAAGGCGTCAAAATCACCGTCGAAGGTGCCGCCAATGAAACACTCGAAGCAGACATCTGCCTCGTCGCCATCGGCGTGAAGCCCGTCTTGCCCGCAGGCATCGACTTGAAGCTCACCGAGCGCGGCTGGCTCCAAACCGACGACCGCTATCAGACCAGCGTCAAAGGCATCTACGGCGCGGGTGACATCATCGGGCCGCCCTGGCTCGCCCACGTCGCCAGCTACGAAGCCGTGCAGGCCGTCGAAGGCATGTTCACCAAGCATAAGCCCAAAAAAGTCGGCGTCTTCCCCGGCTGCACCTACTGCCACCCGCAGGTCGCCAGCATCGGCCTCACCGAGCGTGCCGCGAAGGAAAAAGGCCTCAAATTCAAGATCGGCAAATTCCCCTACCAGGCCAGCGGCAAAGCACTCGCCGCTGGCGAGCCCGAAGGCTTCGTCAAAATCATCTACGGCGAGCCCCACGGTGAAATCATCGGTGCCCACATCATCGGCAGCGAGAGCACCGAGATGATCGCCGAAATCGGCCTCGCCATGAACCTAGAAGCCACCTGGGACGAGATCGAAGCCACCATCCACGCCCACCCCACCCTGAGCGAGATGGTCAAAGAAGCCACCGAAGTGGCCAAAGGGCATCCGATTCATGTGTAACCGCTAACACTTTCACAAATGACCACGCCGAGCAGCCCGTTGGAAATCTTCCAATCGGCTGCTCGGACTGTTTTGGGCCGCCTTGCCTGTTGAATTGTCATTGCGGTGGCTCGCGTTTCCCTTTGTGCTCGTGGCGTGGCAGGCTTGGATCCTCGAAGTATCTGCACGTTGACTTTCAGTTCTATTATTGATCACCTCTCCCGCATGATCGCCGCCTACAATCGCTCCAAAATCATCCGTGGCGTCTTTTGCCTACTGGGTAGCCTTGTGTGCTATGTGCTAGCGTGGTTGTTCTTCCGATACGCCACCGCACTGGTGCTCGATTCCTTCGGTTATTCGACCGAATGGGCGATCTGGCTCGGCGTTATCGGATTGCTTGGCATCACTTGGAGTGGTTTTCACACTTGGAAGCGTGGACAAGGCTTTCAGAGTTATTTGGATTCAGCCTTTTTCATGAGCCTTCCTCGCTGGACGGGCCCAGCAGCTGGCGAAATCATTGATTCGCAAACACACAGGATCAATGCCCCAGCCTATGTGCTCAGCCAGATCTTCCTGGGTGGGCCTTTGTTCGCCTTGAGAGGTTACCGTCACTTCCAGCAGCTTCTCCCCAGCGAGACGGGATTGGAGCAAAAGCTTCATTCCACGCTCGGCATCCTCCGGCAGGCGAACAAATGGCAGTCCATCAACGACTATCCGGGGCAGGAACGTGAGATTCTGATGCTCGCCCAGATGAAACACATCGATTTCAGCGCTCACAAGGGCACTCCTCGATTCAAAGCACCGACACCCGATGGAGTTTGATTTCGATCTTCGGCGTCTTTTGCTCCTGGCATTGCTGCTGGGCGGCTTTGCGTTTTTTGGTGGCTTTCGGGCACCAAACGTCCCCGCGAATGGATTCCACTCCGCCGCACGCGTCAACAAGGCCTGGAGCTACTGCGTGGTCTTGTTCATTGCTGGAGCTGTCTCCGCAACACTCATCGAGCATACGGTCGGCTACATGGACCCCACCAATCTCCGGCCCGCTTACATCCTTCTCGGAGTGCTGTTGATGGCGGCGGGTGTTTTCTGGCTTCATTCGCTCAAGAAGTCAGTCGAGAAACAGGAGAAAGAGGCAATCACTTGGAACATCGACACTCACTGCCTATGCCACTCGATGATTTGATCAATGGCGCGGACCTTGCCGAGATGGTGATCGGCGGCTGGCGCTATGTGTTCAGCCGGAGCTTCCGACTGAAAAAGCACCGTGAATGGCGAGAGCCGGGTGGAGGGGTTGCAGATGTTCTTCGAAGTCGCCTTCGGCATCGCAGGCCTCGTCCTCTCAAGCGGACTTTTGGTCCTGCTGGCCATGTGGTGCTGGTCCAAGATGCCTTGGTGACAAGCTCGAGAGCAACTCGAAGGCTTGATGCCCGTGTAACCGTAAATACAGCGTCTCTGTTTTGACTTGGCTATATCTTTATCGGACTCGTCGGAATCTTCATGGGCTGGCTTGCTCTGGAGGCTGAAAAACGGCGCGGAATCACACCGCTCCCCACCCATCACAGCCACTCGGCGATGGCGGAGATGACTTCCTCGCGTTGGGCTTCACTGAGTTCGCCGTAGATCGGGATGCTCAGCACTTCAGCAGCGAGTTGGTGGCTCACATCGCAGCCCTGGCGGCTGCTGGATGGCAGATTGGCAAAGCATTGCTGCTGATCCAGCGTGACCGGGTAGTAGATGTCACAGCCGATTTTCTTCGCCACCAGATGATCGCGCAAGGAATCACGCCTACCGCCGAGGACACGCAGGGTGAATTGATTCCAGATGTGTGTGTTGTGGCTGTAACTGGTGGGCAGCACCAGCTTGGCATTTTGTGCGGCTAGAGCGGCGTTTTGCGCAGCAGCGCATTTGCAGTGGGCAGGATCTGCGGAGACCACGCCGGGGAGCTTTGAGAGCGCTGCCGTGTAGTGCGCGGCATTGCGCTGGCGATCAGCGGTGTATTGGGCGTAGCGCTTCACTTTCACGCTCAGGAGGGCGCATTGCAGCGTGTCCATGCGGAAATTGCCGCCTACGTAGTGATGATAGTACTTGGGCTTGCTGCCATGCACCCGCAGCACACGGGCGAACTCCGCGAGCTCATCGTCGCTCGTCACCAGCATGCCGCCGTCACCGAAACCGCCCAGGTTTTTGCTGGGGAAGAAGCTGTACGTGCCAAAGTGGCCCATGGTGCCGCTTTGACGGCCTTTGTAGGCTGCGCCGATGGACTGCGCTGCGTCCTCGACGACTTTCAGGCCATGCTCCTGGGCGAGGGCGAGGATGGGGTCCATGTCAGCGCATTGGCCAAAGAGATGCACTGGGATGAGAGCCTTTGTTTTGGCGGTGATTTTTGCCCGTGCATCATTCACATCCATGTTGAAGCAGATCGGGCAAATGTCCGTGAAGACCGGCACGGCCCCCAGGCGGGAGACGGCACCTGCGGTGGCAAAAAAGGTGAATGCAGGGCACAGCACCTCATCCCCAGGCCGGATGTCCAGCGCCATGAGCGCCAGCAGCAGCGCATCCGTGCCGGAGGAGACGGCGAGAGCGTGCTTCGCCCCCGTCATGGTGGCGATTTCTTTTTCAAAAGTCTCCATCTCCGGCCCCATGATGAAGCGGCCATGCTTCAGCACCTGGGTAAAGGCAGCCTGGAGTTCAGATTCGAGCGGGTGGTTCTGGGCGTTGACGTCGAGGAGTGGGACCATGGGGATACAGGTCATGGATGTAATGACGAATGACAAAGGTGCCAGCGATTCCTTGATCGAGCTCACTTGCCCGCTAGTAAGCCGCCACCATGAAATACAGCTACTCCGACCTCTCCAAAATGATCGACCATAGCCTGCTGCATCCGACGATGACAGATGCTGACCTGGAGGCTGGGTGCAAACTCGCCGCGCAATACCAAGCAGCCTCCGTCTGCATCAAACCCTACGCCGTGAAGCAAGCCGTGGCGTGGCTACAAGGCAGCGGCGTGCTCGTCGGCTGCGTGATCGGCTTCCCCCATGGCAATAGCACATCGGAATCCAAGCGCTATGAGACCGAGCTCGCCTGCAAAGACGGCGCAGCAGAGATCGACATGGTCATCAATATCGGCAAGGCACTCAGCGGCGACTGGGACTACGTGGAGGCAGATGTGAAAGTCGTCTGCGATGAAGCGCATCGCCACGGTGCGAAGGTGAAGGTGATTTTTGAAAACGACTACCTCACCCAGGGTGGCGCGGGCCTCAGCAGTGATGATTTCAAGCGCAAGCTCTGCCAGCTCTGCGAGCGTGCAGGTGCAGACTGGGTGAAAACCAGCACCGGCTACGGCTTTGTGAAGCAAGCGGATGGCAGCTACAATTACAAAGGAGCTACGGAGCACGATTTGGCGCTTATGCGGGCCAGTTGTGGCCCCCAGGTGCAAGTGAAGGCCGCTGGTGGTGTGCGTGATCTCGATGGTCTCATCCGCGTGCGTGAGCTGGGTGGCACCCGCTGCGGTGCCACAGCCACCGCTGCCATGATGGATGACTATCGCCGCCGTGAGGCCGCAGGCTCTCTCGATGGCGCAGGTGGCAAAATCGGCGCAGGTGGCTATTGAGGCCTCCCGCTCACTTTAGCGGCCAATACATCGGCACCATCACCAGAACGACGAGCAGCATCACCGCCGTCAATCCGCCTCCCACTTTGATAAAGTCGGAAAACCGGTATTTCCCCGGTCCATAGACCAAAATGCAACTCGGCTCAAAAGGCGTCAGCACGCTCACAGAGGCACTCAGCATGATCCCGATGGCAAAGGTGCGCTGATTCGCCCCCAGAGCAGCCGCAGTTTGGAGCGCCACCGGCAGCACGACCAGCGCGGCTGCCGCATTCGACATCGGCTGTGTCAGCAAAACCGTGAGAAGGCAAAAACCCGCAAAAACAGCATACACGCCATAAGCCTGCATGCTCTTGGTGATCCCCGTGGCGATCATATCCGCCGCACCAGAGCTACGCATCGCCTCCCCAAAGGCCATCATGCCGCCGATGAGGATCAGCAGCCGCCAGTCGATGTTCCCATAGGCTGTGTCCAGCCTGATGCAGCGCATGAAGACCGCCGCCAGCGCCACCACGACAAAGGCGATCGTCTCCGGCACTCGCTCTGGCCAAAGGGTGCTGGTGAGCACCGCCAGCACGAAAAAGGCCAGCAATAAGAAGCCTCTGCGCCGCAACTCCGCGCTGAACTGATGCCGGTCCATCATCACCATCTCACCGGATTCCTCATAGCCACGGAAGCTCTCTGGCGGCCCCTGTAGCAGCAGCAAATCACCAGCTTGCAGCTCCTCATCGGCCATGTGATGCATCACACTGCTATCTCCACGCATCAGCGCCAGCACCGAGAGCCCCGTGCGCTGGCGGAAGCCGCTCTCACGCACCGATTTGCCCACGAGGCTGCTTTTCGGGGTGAGGATCACCTCTGCGACCTGCGCATTCTTGCGTGCCACACCCGAGCTGCGTAGATTCGCATCTTCCAGGATGTCGATGCCCTCGATTTTTTTCACCTTCATGAGGTTATGCACCTTGCCGGCCACCAGCACCACATCCCCCTCCTGGAAGCGATCATGAGCCCCAGCCTCCAATGTGAGGCCTTTACGGCGGATTTTCAGCACCTGGAACTCCAGTGCAGAAAAATCTGAGTCAAAGGCCCGCTGCCCGATCAGCGGTGAATCCGCCAGGATCACCACCTCCGCCAAATATTGACGAAGGACATCGCCTTCCCCTGATGCTGCGCGATCACGCTCTGGCACCATCCTTGAACCAATAAAGACCATGTAAAGAATGCCTGAGACCACGATCACCAGGCCGATTTCTGAGAACTCAAACATGGTTAGCGGCTTCATGCCCAGCTTTGTCATGGCACCGCTCACCGCGACATTCGTGGAGGTGCCGATGAGCGTGCAGGTGCCGCCTAGGATGGAGGCAAAAGCCAGCGGCATCAGCAGCCGAGAGGGAGCCAGCCCTACCTTCCGCGCCAGACCGATCACCGGCCCTAAAAACACCGCCGTCACGGTGGTGTTATTCATGAAAGCGGAGATGGCCGCCACCACCGCCATGAGCACCGCCATCATCCAGCGCGGGCGGCCACTGCCTACGCTGCTAGCGAGCACACTCCCTAGTGAATCGAGCACGCCCGTCTCCCTCAGCGCCGCACCGATGACAAAGATGGATGCCAGCAGGATGATCACCCGGTCACCAAAGCCGCCGAAGGCCTGATCCACCCGCAGCACCCCCGTCAGCACTAGGGCGCAGAGCATCACCAGCGTGACCAGATCCACGGATATTTTTTCCGTAGCAAAGGCGACGACGGCGAAGACTAAGAGACCAATGACGATCCAGGCTGCATCCATACGGGAGTGAGTAAGGGAGAGATTAAATGAACGGCAGAACTTTGGCGCAGGCAGAGCTGCCGCTCAAGTCATGATGGCACTCACTTCTCTGCCATCAGTGCTTTTTTGCACCGTGCGAGGCCCGCGAGCTGGTCAGGCGGCAGTTTCGGCCACTCCAGCTCCATGCGCTGCATCTCGTGCAAGATCGCCGCGCTGACGATCAGGCGCATGTTTTTCTTATCATCCGCAGGGATCACATACCACGGCCGGTCCTCGTCTGCCGTAGCGCGGATCGCCTCTTCATAGGCCGCCATGTAGTCCTTCCAGCAGGCACGCTCCTTCACATCTGCCTCATTGAATTTCCAGTTCTTCGCCGGGTCATTGATCCGGTCCAGAAAACGCTGCTTCTGCTCCTCCTTCGACACATGCAGGAAGAATTTCACCACACGGATGCCGTTGCGGTGATTGTAGGCCTCAAACTGCCGCATATCCTCCAGCCGTTTCTCAAAGAGCTTCTCCATGTTCTTGGTACTCTCTGCTGGCAGACGCTGATACTTCGTGACGATCTCTGGGTGCACTCGACACACCAGCACCTCCTCATAGTAGCTGCGGTTAAAAATGCCCACCCTACCACGCGGCGGCATCTTCTGGGAGGTGCGCCACAGAAAGTCGTGGTCCAGCTCATCCTCACTCGGACGCTTAAAAGCATGCACTTCCACGCCCTGCGGATTGATGCCACTCATGACATGCTTGATCGTGCCATCCTTCCCAGCCGCATCCATGGCCTGAAACACCAGCAGCATGCCATAGCGATCATGGGCATACATTTTCTGTTGGAGCTCATCGAGCTCCGTGCGGAACTCTGCGATCAGCGCTTCGTAATGCGCATCATCTTTGTAGAGATCCTTTACCTTCGTTTTTGCCTTTCCGATACGGAAGGAGCCAGAGGTCACGCGGAAATCATCAAGATTAGTTTTCAGTTTCATGGTGCTGGCAGGAAATACGCCGATGCACCGCCGCGCAAGTGCCCAATCACACGCCCCAGCAACACTCCACTCAGCAGCGCACCACTGCATCGTCTGACAGGCAAGAATGAGCGCATGGAAGAAAGAGCGTAATCCACATTGTCACTTGCCGATTTCACCAAGCCCGTGTGTCTTATGGCATGGCAGATAAAAAAGCTCCCGCAAAAGCCGCACAGGCCGTGAAGAAGAAAAAAGTCCTCGATGTGCCCTTCTGGATCGGATTCGATCTAGGAGGCACTAAGATGATGGCCTGCGTGCTCGATAAAAACTACAAAGTGCTCGGTAGTGCCCGCAAATCCACCCATGGCAGCGATGGACAGGCCAAAGGCGGAAAAAAAATCCTCAATGCCATCCATGAGGCCATCGCGGTTGCAGGCGTCAATCCAAAGGGACTGCAAGGCATCGGCATCGGCTGCCCTGGGCTGGTAAATCCAGAAAAAGGCACCCTCATCATCGCGCCGAACTTAGGCTGGAAAAACATGCCCCTGCGCAAAATGCTCGAAACCGAGTTCAAGAAGCCCGTGGCCGTCCTCAACGATGTCGATGCCGGAACGTATGGCGAATTCGTGCTCGGAGCTGGCAAGGGAGCACGCTCCCTGCTCGGTGTCTTCCCTGGCACCGGAGTGGGCGCAGGCTTCGTCTATGATGGCAAGCTCGTGATGGGCAAAACCATCTCCGCCATGGAGCTGGGCAATGTCATGCTCCCCGGCACTCACATTGGCAGTGTCGAGTTCGGCACCGTCATCCTGGAAGATCTCACCAGCCGCCTCGCCCTAGCCTCCGGCGCTGGCGTGGCCTGCTACCGTGGCCAGGCTCCAGAGCTCGACCGCAAGACCCAGGGTGCGCTGCGTGAGATTCGCAGCAAAGCACTCGCGGGCTCCTTCCGCAGTGGCGAAGAGGCCACGATGGTGCTTTTCCGCAATTCCGTGCGCTACCTCGGCATGGGAGTGGCCATGGTGGTCAATCTTTTCGCCCCAGACCAGATCACGCTCGGTGGTGGACTCGTGGAGGAGCTGCCCGGCCTCTATTTGCAGCTCCTCAAAGAAGAAGTAGAGCGCTATGCCATCCCAGAGCTGGCCAAAGGCGTGAAATACACCCTCGCCAAGCTCGGTGGCCAAGCCGTAGCCGCAGGTGCTGTCGCATGGCTGCGTGAGCGTAAATAGACTCTCTGATGGCACGCATCCGCATCAAAAATCTCGGCAAACTCGTCGCGTGGCTCATGCGCGGCATCGCCGCGACGCTGAAATTTGAAGTCGAGGACCGAGCGGCGCTCTTTGATGCATCACGCAAGGGCTGCATCTGGGCCTTCTGGCACAATCGCATGTTCCTCATCCCCTATGTGCACGATCAGTGGTTCAGCCACGTGCCGGGCACCATTTTGACCAGTCCTAGTGGCGATGGGCAGATCATCGCCGATGTCTGCGCCAGTTTCGGCATCGAGGCAGAGCGTGGCTCCAGCTCTAGGCCGGAAAAAGGCATGAGTGCGCTCATCGCCCTCGCCGCAAAGGCACGCGAGGGATTCGAGATCGGCATCACGCCAGACGGCCCACGCGGCCCCCTGCACCGCGTGCAGCCCGGCATCGTCAAGCTGGCGCAGCTCACCGGCGTGCCGATCATCCCTGTGCATGTGAATTACAGCCGCGCATACCGCTTCAGCACCTGGGATGAGTTCCTCCTGCCCCTGCCTTTTGCCAAAGCGAGCTTCATCTTCGACAAACCCGTGCATGTGCCACGTCGCATGACAGAGGAAGAGTTCGAGCTGTACCGCGCCAAGCTGGAGGAGACACTGCGAGCCGGAGTGCAGGACTGAAAAAATCGAAAACGATGCTCCTCGCCTTTCACAAGCCCTTTGATGTCCTCTCACAGTTCACTCAGGAGCTGCCCACACATCGCACACTGGCGGAGTTCCGCTTTCCGCCGCAGGTCTATCCCATCGGGCGACTGGATCGCGACTCGGAGGGGCTGATCCTCCTCAGCGATGAGGCCAGATGGACGGATCTACTGCTCCATCCGCGCCACGGCCACCCACGCACCTATCACGCTCAAGTAGAGGGCCTCATCAGCGACGCCGCACTGGCGAAACTGCGCTCTGGCATCGCGCTCAAGGACTACCGCGCCCTCCCCTGTCAGGCGCAGCGGCTGGAGCCCCCGCCCGAGCACGCTCCACGCATCCCGCCTGTGCGCTACCGTGCCAGCATCCCCACCTCCTGGCTCGCACTCACGCTCACCGAAGGAAAAAACCGCCAGGTCAGGAAAATGACCGCCGCTGCCGGATTCCCCACCTTGCGCCTGATCCGCGTCTGCATCGGCAGACTAGCCTTGAGTGAGCTCCAGCTCGCACCGGGCGAATGGAGACAACTCACCGTCGAAGAAGCCGCTCTCGTCTCCTCCTCCAGGCGCTGATCTTTGCATCGCCTGGAATGGTACCCCCGGAAGGACTCGAACCTTCGACCAATTGATTAAGAGTCAACTGCTCTACCAACTGAGCTACGGAGGCATTCGTGTTGGACGGCGCGGCCTTTAGAGAATGCGAGGTGCTTTGCAACCTGCCATTTGCAATTTTCTCGCCGACATGGGCATTCCACGTCATGCTACACACCTCCATGAACGCTCTCTCCATCATCTCCGATCTCCGCGTCGTCCCTGCTGTCGTCATCGACGATGCGGCACAGGCCACCATGCTCGGCCTCGCCATGAAGCATGGCGGACTCCCCTGCATCGAGGTCACTCTGCGCACCCCCGCCGCGCTCGATGCCATCCGCTCCCTCGCGAAAATCGAAGGCCTCCTCGTCGGTGCAGGCACCGTCACGAACATGACGCAGCTCCAGCAGGCCATCGACGCCGGAGCGCAGTTCATCGTCACACCGGGACTCGATGATGAAATCATCCGCCACTGCCAGCAGCGTGATCTTTTCATCATTCCCGGTGCCGTCACTCCTACAGAGATCATGCGTGCTCAGAATCTCGGCCTCCGGCATGTGAAATTCTTCCCCAGCAACATCTACGGCGGCCTACCGGCCATCGAGGCCCTCAGTGGCCCCTTTCCAGAGATGCGCTTCCTACCCACAGGCGGCATCAATTTCACCAATCTGGCCACTTTCCTCGGCTCTGCCGTCGTCACCGCCTGCGGTGGCACCTGGATGGCCAAACGCGACTCCATCCGCGCCAGCAACTTCCCAGAGATCGAGCGCTCCTGCCGCGCCACGATGGAAATCGTCCGTGGCACACCCCAAGCCGCACTTTGAGCAGGCAAAACCCTCATTTCTGCGCTAATAAGCCGGTAACGCTATGCAGCCCGCTCCCCAGACTCAGCTCCAGCCTGCCACCTCCGCGCCAGAGGGCACACCCGTGCGGCAGATCTCTGTCTTCCTCGAAAATCGCGTCGGCGCACTGCTCGCACTGGTAAAGCTCCTCGGTGACCACCAGATCGCCGTACTCGGTCTCTCCATGCAGGAGACCACCGAGCTAGCACTCGTGCGGCTCATCCTCAGCTCACCAGAGGATGCGCAGATGGTCTGCATCGAAAAAGGCATCGCCCACGCCGTGACCACCGTCACCGCCGTCGAGCTACAAGAGACCTCCACCTCCCTTTCCCAAGTCCTCGCCACGCTCCTCAGTGCCGAGGTGAATGTGGCCTTCAGCTACCCGCTGCTCGTCCGCCCCAGCGACCGCCCAGTGCTCATCCTCCGACTCGATAGCCCCGACTTCGCGCACAAAGTCCTCAGCAAAAGCGGCTTCAAAGTGCTCATGCAGGAAGATCTCAGTCGCTGATCACAAAGTCGCCATCGCCATCCGCTCTGCTGCATTCTGCGCAATCCACCCGTTGCGCTTCGTCTCGATTTCCGCTCCAATCACACCGCCATGACACGCATCCTCCTCTTTTTCACCCTCACTATCGCCGTAGCGAATGCGCAGCCTGTTTCGGTCAAACTCTGGCCCGCAGGTGCCCCAGAGAAACCAGGCTTCAAAATCGAACCGGAGAAAACCATCGTCAAAGAGCCCTCCGACGGCGTCGTCCGGCTCACCAATGTCTCTGAGCCCATGATCACCCTCTTCAAGCCAGAGAAGCCCAATGGTGCCGCCGTGCTCGTCTGCCCCGGTGGTGGCTACAGCATCCTGGCCTATGAGCATGAAGGCTCCCAGGTCTGTGAATACCTCCAGCGCATCGGCGTCACCGGTGTCCTGCTCAAATACCGCGTCCCCCGCCGTGATCCCGCAGACCCTTCCCGCGAGCCCCTCCAGGATGCGCAGCGTGCCATGGGCATCCTCCGCCACCGCGCCGCCGAGTGGGGCATCGACCCCGCCCGCATCGGCGTCCTCGGCTTCTCCGCAGGTGGGCACCTCAGTGTCATGCTCAGTCTGCATGCCAATGACCGCACCTACACCGCTGATCCCGCGCTCGATGTCGAGGACGCCACCCCGAACTTCGCCATCCCCGTCTATCCCGCCTACCTCGTCGAGAAAGATGCCCCCTATGCCCTGCTACCCGGATTTCCTGTCACGAAAAAATCCCCACCCATGTGCCTCATCCACGCACACGACGACTCCTGGAGCGCCAGCGCCAGTGCACTGCTCTACATCGAGTATAAAAAACAAGGCCTCCCCTGCGAACTCCACATCTATGCCAAAGGCGGACACGGCTTTGGCATGAAGAAAAACAACCTGCCCGTCAATGACTGGCTCGACCGCGTCGCAGAATGGATGCGCTCCATGGGCTATCTCGGCCAGTGAGAGCACTCTAGGCTGCGACTTGGTGTTTCATCATCCACTCTTTGAGCGGTTGTGGTTACCCCGTAAGGACTCGAACCTTAAACGAGAGAATCAAAATCTCCTGTGTTACCATTACACCACGGGGTAGTTAGGCGAAGCCGTGCCGATAGTAGAGCACAGTACACGCTGCGCAAGAACGTTATCACATTCTCGCAGTCTTCCCCCCTCCCCACCCTGCACATGGCCAAACATTTCGCATGACGACCCCTGCGACAGACACGAAAAGCCCCTTGTGTCCGCCGCCGCCCCAGCCAAATCACTCCTCGAAATCCTCCAGACTGGCACCGCCTACCTCACCAAGCGCGGCATCGACGAAGCACGGCTCAATATGGAGCACCTCCTCGCCCATGTGCTCGAATGCCGCAGGCTCGATCTCTACCTCCGCTTTGGTGAATCGCTCGCAGAGCCCAGCCTCACCACCCTGCGGGATCTACTCCGCCGCCGCGGCGAGGGCGAGCCCCTCCAGCACCTCCTCGGCAGTGTCGAGTTCCAGGGGCATGACTTCATCTGCGATCACCGTGCCCTCATCCCACGCCCAGAGACCGATACCCTCTGCGAGCTCGTCTTGAAGGCCCTCTCCGGCCGCCGCCCCCAGCGCATCCTCGACATGGGCACCGGCTCCGGCTGCATCGGCATCTCCCTCGCACTCGCCACCGGCTCTCCCACCACCCTCGCCGATGTCAGCGAAGACGCACTCGACCTCGCCCGGCTCAATGTCAGTCGCCTCGCTCCCACCCACAGCATCCAGGCCGTGCGCAGTGATCTCTTTGAGAAAATCACCGGGCGCTATGACCTGCTCATCGCCAATCTGCCCTACATCCCCCACGCCGAGATCCGCACCCTCAGCCCCGAAGTCCGGCGTGATCCTCACCTCGCCCTCGATGGCGGCCCCATCGGCACCGAAATCGTCTTCCGCTTCCTAGAGACCGCCCCAGCGCATCTCGAAGCCGATGCCCTCCTCGCCCTCGAGCTCGCCCACGACCAAGCCCCCGCCGTCATCGCCAAAGCCCAATCCCTCGGCTACCGCGATGCCCACAGCGCCACCGACCTCGTCGGCATCCCCCGCTTCGTCCTCGCCACCGCCCCCATCCCCCAAGAACCAAGCCCCGAGATCGAAATCGACAACCAACAGGAAACTGAGAACAGTGAACCGCGAACTGGGAACCGCGAACTCACACCTCCCCCATCCCCCCACGCTTGATCCACCCATCCAGCGGCTCAAACCCCTCCATCGAAAGCGGAAAGCCGCAGCCAAACGGAGCCGCATTCACCGACCGCAGATCCAGCGCACCCTTTTCGATACGCAGCACGGGAAAACCCTCCGCATGTCGGCCATACAGCCCCGCATGCGACTCCAAAACGGCCGCCTGCACCTCCGGCGCAAACATACTCAGCCCGCGGAAATAGTGGTGCCCATTGCGCTCCACATGCCGCACACCCAGCAGCGCCATCACCGCCAGATCCTGCAGCAGCGCCACTGGCCCCTGATTCGCCAGATCCTCGCCACTCAGCACGCAGCCCGCATGCCGCTTCAGCAGCGCCGCATTCGCCAGACCTTTCACGACGCCTTTGCAGTTCTTATGGCTCGTACCGCGATAGCCCAGCTCCAGCGCACGCGGTAAATCATCCAGAGAGCCATCACTCTCATCAATGATCACCCCTGGCCCATCACGCCACTCCCGCAGCGCCGCCACATCATCCCGCAGCGCCACCGACCGATGCAGCGGCTGCTCGATGAACAGCAGATTCGCGAACAACGGCCTCAAAGCTGCCTCCGCGCTCAAAACCGCATAAAACTCACGAAAAGCCGCCAGATCCTCAAATTGCTCATTTCCATCCAAAGTCGCCGAAAAGCCCTCACGGCACTCCTCCGTCAAAATCGCCGCAATTTGCCTCAACCTTGGTAAATCCACCTCCGGCCGACCACACACCTTGATCTTAAAAAAGCGCAAACCATAGGTCCGGATCGACTCATCCAGCCCATGCGGCAGTCCATCGGCCATTTTTTCCGCCTCCGGCACCTCACAGGCCCGCAGCGGATCACCCAGCCCGATCGTGTGCCGCGCCTGCACCACCGCCAGCGGCACCCTCTCGATCACATCCGTCACCTGCATCCCGCTCAGCTCACCGCGCACCGCCCCTAGGTCGATCCGCAGCTCCCCAGCACGCATCAGCGCATGCAGCGGCCTCTGCGCCGCCTTGCACAGCCCATCCAGCACCGCCCGCTCCACCATACTCACCCCCAGATTCGCCAGCAGCCCCGCACACTGCCGCACCGCCGCCCAGCTCCGCTGCTCTGCATACAAATCACGCCACCACGCAAAAAAATCCGTCTCCCGCTCCGCCGCCAGTCGCCCGATGCGTGACGCATTCTGCAACACCGCCACCATCTCCGCCAAATCCAGCTCGAACGGCGTCAGCGGATCTTTCGTGAACCACTTTGGCGGCAGCCCCTCGCTACTCACCCCCGTCACCTCACGGCCATCCACCACCATCTCCGCATTCACAAACACATGCGGCAGCGCCGTCATACTCGCGATCCCATATTTAAATGGAAAACGCGTCCGCATCGGCAGCACATAAAATCGGAACCTCTGGATCGTGAACTTCATCCCTCTCCCCAGACCTCATCCCCTTCCCTTCGTCAACCCCCTGCTTTTCCAGCCGCCTACCCCTACTCCGCCTCCTACTCCGCCTCCGCCTCCGCCTCGATCCATTTACTCCCCCTCGCCTCCCGATTCTTGCTCCTGCTCGCGCTCTTAATCTCCCTCTCTCCGCGAACTCTCCAAAATCCCCCTTGCCTTCGTGTAAAATGCACACTTTAATAGTGTATGTCTCACACTTACCAATACCCACGCGCCGCACTCACCGTTGATTGCGTTGTCTTCGGCTTCGACGGTGGTGAATTGCAGGCCCTCCTCATCCGTCGCGGCCTTCCGCCCTTCAAAGACAAGTGGGCGCTGCCTGGCGGCTTTGTCCGCGTCGAGGAAACGCTCGATGACGCCGCCCGCCGCGAGCTGGAGGAGGAGACAGGCCTCAAAACCGACTTCTTGGAGCAGCTCTACACCTTCGGCACCGTGAAGCGTGATCCGCGAGAACGCGTCGTCAGCGTCGCCTACTTCGCCCTCGTCAAACCCAGCATCGTCACCGCCGCCACCAATGCCGCCGAGGCCAAATGGTTCCCCATCAGCGACCTCCCGCCCCTCGCCTTCGACCACGCCGACATCCTCGCCACCGCCCTCACCCGCCTGCGCGGCAAGCTCACCTACCAGCCCATTGGCTTCGAACTCCTGCCCCCGAAATTCACCCTCACCCAGCTCCAGCGCCTCTACGAGGCCGTGCTCGGCCAAGAACTCGACAAACGCAACTTCCGCAAAAAAGCCCTCAGCTACGACCTCCTCATCCCCCTCAAAGAAAAGCATCAAGAAGGCCCCCACCGCCCCGCGCAGCTCTTTCGCTTCGATCCCGTGAAGTATGAAAAGCTGAAGAAGAAGGGCTTCCTGTTTGAGATATGAAAACAACCACTCTCTACCGCCCTGTCGGTCCCACAGAACTCGCCTTGATCGAGCAAAGCGGCTGGAAAGCCTTTCCACCACGCCTGCCCGACCAGCCGATCTTTTATCCGGTGATGAATGAGGACTACGCCATCCAGATCGCCCGCGACTGGAATGTGGCGGCCTCTGGCTCTGGCTTCGTCACCCGTTTCGAGGTCGATGCCGACTACCTCAGCCGCTTTACCGAGCAAGTCGTGGGTGGAGCCATGCACCGAGAGCTCTGGGTGCCTGCGGAAGAACTCGAAGAGTTCAATCAACACATCATCGGCCTCATCGAGGTCACCCAACGATTCCCATGAATCCATCTCCAACCAATGAGAGACTCCAGCGAGCCTTGTTATCCCTAGACGGCCTTTCCGTCGGAGATGCGTTCGGGCAGAGCTTTTTCTTTGTGACGCCAGTAACCGCCGATCAGCGGCTGGAGGGACGATTCATCCCGCCACCGCCATGGTTCTACACGGACGACACTGTCATGGCGAAATCCATCGTGCGCAGTCTGAATGCTCATCAGTCCATCCAGTGCGAGTGGCTGGCCCAGGCTTTCGCCGAGGAGTATCGCCGTGAAACAGATCGAGGCTATGGCGGCACGGCACGCGGCATCTTGCAGGCCATTGGCGAGGGCGTTCCCTGGCAGGAGGCTGCGGGCCGCGTTTTCGATGGCGAAGGCTCCTGCGGCAACGGCGGCGCGATGCGTGCGGCTCCCATCGGCGCTTACTTTGCCGATGACCTTCAAAAACTCATCGCCGAGGCCCGGAAATCCGCCGCTGTGACTCATGCTCATGAAGACGGGCAAACCGGAGCCATCGCCGTCGCCCTGGCAGCCGCCTGGATCGTGGATCAATTCGATGCCGCCAAGGCTTCCGGCATGCGCCTGATCGAATTCGTGCTCGCGAACCTGCCGCAAACAGAAACGTATTGGCGGCTCAAAAAGGCCCTCACACTCCCGCTTGAGTTGTCGCCTAAGACAGCGGCACTCATCCTCGGAAACGGCTCGCAGGTCGTGTCATCCGATACCGTGCCCTTCTGCCTTTGGTGTGCCAGCCGCCATCTCAACGACTACCCCGAGGCCCTGTGGCAGGCCGTCAGCGTCCACGGCGATATGGACACCAACTGCGCCATAATCGGCAGCCTCGTCGCCCTCGCCACCGGCCGCGCCGGCATTCCGGCCGAGTGGTTGGCCTCGCGTGAAAACCTTAATTTGGAATGCGCATGCGACAGCCTCAGCCCCAAAGGGGCATCACAACAAAGCCCAGGGCAAGCCCGCGTAGCGAGCGCCGCCCTGGGTAATCCGCCACCCGATGAATGAGCCCTGAAAGGGCGAGACAACACACCGAACGCCCCTCCTCCACACGCCCAGTTCACCATGCCGCAATCGCTCGCCCAAAATTACCTTCATCTGGTCTTTTCCACAAAGGATCGGACACCATGCCTATCTGCTGAGGTCCAACCTCGACTTCACGCATACCTCGCAGGAACTCTGAATGCTATCGACTGTCCAGCGCTGGTCGTTGGCGGCATGCCGGATCATGTGCATGTGCTATTTCGTTTGTCCCGCACCGTAACACTCGCGGATGCGGTAAAGGCCGCGAAGGTGGAGTCCTCCAAATGGATGAAGCAGGAAGGCGGCGAGCCGCATTTCGCCTGGCAGGGCGGTTATGGTGCTTTTTCAGTGAGTGCGTCACAGGTGGAGACGGTGACGCACTACATCCGCAACCAAGCGGAGCATCACAGGACAAAGACGTTTCAAGATGAGTTTCGGAAGCTCCTGGAGCACTACCAAATCAACTACAACGAGGCTTATGTGTGGGATTGACCTTCATCACGATTTGAGGCGTTCGATGTCTCGCCCTTTCAGGGCTCTGTTTGTGGCGTGCGGCATCCCCAGGGCGGCGCTCGCATTCGCTCGCTTGCCCTGGGCTTTGTTGCCTTGCCCCGTTGGGGCTGATCGGAGAAATCACTGATTCACCACTCACTCATTCTCAACTCCTCATGACTTCCCTTTCCATCCTCGGCTCCCTGCTCGGCACCGCTGTCGGCGATTCGTTGGGACTTCCATATGAGGGCCTGTCGCGTAGCCGCGTGCGTGTCTTTGGCGCGATCCGGCATCGGCTGGTGCTGGGGCGTGGCATGTTCAGCGATGACACAGAGCACACGCTGATGCTGGCAGCGGCATTGAAGGCACACAGCAATGACTTAGCGGCTTTTCAGCGTGCTTTTGCATGGAAACTGCGATGGTGGTTGCTGGGGCTGCCCGCAGGGGTGGGGCTGAGCACGGCGAAGGCGATTTTGCGGCTCTGGATCGGTTTTCCGCCACACAAGTCCGGCGTGCGTTCGGCCGGGAACGGCGCGGCGATGCGCAGCGCCATCGTGGGTGCCTTTTGGGCTAATGACGAGGCGAGAAGGCGAGAGTTCGCTCTCGCCGCCTGCCGCATCACGCATACCGATCCGCGAGCAGAGGAATCCGCGCTTTTGGTCGCTGAAGCCGCAGCGATGGCGGCCAATGGCCTTCCGAGTGACGGGGTGATTTCCGCGCTGGAATCTCTCATTACGAGCGCGGAGATGAAAAGCCGCTTTGAGGCTCTCAAACGCGGTTTGGAGGCAAAAACGACCGTTCTGGATTATGCGGCGTCCATCGGCTGCGGACGCGGCGTGAGCGGTTTTGCGCCAAACACCGTCGCGGTGGCACTTTACGCGTGGTTGAGGCATCGCGGTGATTTCCAATCAGCCTTGCGGACTGTCATCGAATGCGGAGGTGACACCGATACCGTCGCTGCCATCACCGGAGGCATCTGCGGAGCAGAAACCGGCCCGGAAGGAATCTCAGATGCATGGATCGACGGCATCTGCGACTGGCCTCGGAGTGTGTCGCATATCCGCGAGGTCGCGGCAGCACTGGCGGACGCCTCCAAGCCAATGCCGAAGGTCTTTTGGCCTTTCGTGCTGCTGCGAAATGTGTGTTTCCTCGCCCTCGTCCTGACGCATGGCTTCCGCCGCCTACTGCCGCCGTATTGATTCACCACGCTGGATGCTCCCGAATACCCTGAATTTTTTATCCACAGATTTCTCAGATTACGCAGATGGGCTTCAATCTGTGAAATCTGCGCAATCTGTGGATACACTCAAAAGGTTCTCTCGGTCCTACAATCAAGCCCACTTGCGTTCAGGTGTTCTGGCGTAAATCTGACAGTGGGTGATGTGGAACGGACGCTCAAAGACATGCAACAGGCGGGGGCGGTGCTGCGTTGAAGTGCGCCCTATGAAATCTACGCTTCTTTTCTCTGCTGCTCTTTTCTCGTTCTGCCTCACCTCCCATGCTGAAGAGGCTTGGACGACTCTCTTTGATGGCAAAACACTAACGGGCTGGGAGCAGCATAGCGGGACGGCGGAGTATCGCGTGCAGGATGGTGCCATCGTGGGGAAAACGGTGCCGAATACGGGCAATTCATTCCTCTGCACGGCGAAGAAGTACTCGAATTTCATCCTGGAGGTGGAGTTCAAGGTCGATGCGTCGATGAACTCGGGCATCCAGTTCCGTAGCAATTATTACACGCAGGAGACGGAGGTGGAGATCGCGGGCAAGATGAAGATATTTCCTGCGGACCGTGTGCATGGCTATCAGTTTGAGATCGACCCGAGTGCTCGTGCCTATACGGGTGGCGTGTATGACGAGGGCCGCCGTGGCTGGCTGAAAGACCTCAAAGATAACGAGGCTGCTCGGAAGGCGTTCAAGCAGGGAGAATGGAACACGGCCCGCATTGAGTGCCGTGGCAGCAGCATCAAGACTTTCGTCAATGGTGTGCCTGCGGCTGACTTCACGGATGATTTGACGGCTGAGGGCGTGATCGCGCTACAGGTGCATGGCATTGGCAAAAAAGCCGAGGCCGTGGGCAAAGAGGTGATGTGGCGGAATATCCGCATCCAGGAGCTGAAATAAGGCCCCCAGAGGCTTTCTGACGCCCGCGTGCTCGTCGTAGCGGCAAGTTATCCCGCGATGACTGCGGCGCGGGCGTTTTCTTCAGCACCGGTTTTTTCGAGGTAGTAGTCGTAGTCGCCGCTGTAGGTGATGAGCTTGCCAGAATTGATGTGGATGACCTTGGTGGCGAGGCTGCGGATGAAGTGCACGTCGTGACTGATGAAGACGAGGGTGCCTTCATACTTCTGGAGGGCGAGGATGAGGCCCTCGATGGCCCAGATGTCGAGATGGGTGGTGGGCTCGTCCATGAGCAGAAGATTCGGCGGATCGACGAGGAACTTCACGAGGTTGAGGCGGCTTTTTTCACCACCGGAGAGCACTTTGCACTTCTTGTGCACGTCTTCACGCTTGAACAAAAAGCTGCCGAGGATGCTGCGGGCCTCATCCTCGCGGATTTCCGGTGAGACGCGTTTGAGTTCATCCAAGACGCTGCAATCGGGGTCGAGCGTGTCTGCGCGGTGCTGGGAGAAGTAGCCGAATTTGAGATTGGTGCCGAGTTTGCGCTCACCTTTCTGAAAGGGAATCTCGCCAGCGAGGAGCTTGATGAGGGTGGATTTGCCGGCGCCGTTCGGGCCGACGAGCACGGTGCGGTCTCCGCGCTCGATTTCGAGATCCAGGCCGCTGTACACCTGCTTGGTGCCGTAGGCTTGGTCGATATTGCTCAGGGTGATGATGCGCTGTCCACTACGCTGCGGCTGCGGGAAGTTGAAGCGGAAGCCTTTGCGCAAAGGACGCGGTTTATCGAGCTTCTCCATCTTTTCGAGCTGGCGCTCGCGGCTCTGGGCCTGCGCCGCCTTTGATGCGACGGAGCGGAAGCGGTCGATGAACTCCTGCATGGCCTCGATTTCCTTCTGCTGGTTCTTCCAGGTCACCATGGCACGCTCGTAGTTCTCTTCACGCTGGCGCAGGTAGTCGCTGTAGTTGCCCTGGTATTCGATGAGTTTGCTCTCTTCGATCTCGTACACATTTTGCACCAGCTCATCCATGAAGTCGCGGTCATGGGAGATCATGAGGATGGCTCCGGCGTAGTTTTTGAGGTAATTGCGGAACCACATGAGGGACATGAGGTCGAGATGGTTCGTCGGCTCATCGAGCAGGAGCAGATCTGGCTCCATCACGAGCAGCCGCGCCATGTGGGCACGCATGATCCAGCCGCCGCTGAACTCGCGTGCAGGTCTGCTGAAGTCGCTTTCCAGGTAGCCTAGGCCTTTGAGGATGCGTTTGGCCTTTGCTTCGGCTTGGGGGTCCTGGAGGGCATCGTGCTTGGCGTGCGCTTCGAAGTACTCGGGGCTGGAGACGTCGCCTGCGGCCTCGAAGTCGCTGAGCTGCTTCTCCAGGAGCTCGATTTCGCCCGCTTTGCCGGTGGAGACTTCTAGGACGGTCTCTTCGCCGACGGGCTCGCACTCCTGGGGCAGAAAGCCGACGGTGGTCCATTCATCCCGGGTGACTTCACCGGAATCTGAGGTGTCGCTTTTGAGGATGAGGGAGAAGAGCGTGGATTTACCTGCGCCGTTTGGCCCGACGAGGGCGACACGGTCGCCGTGGTTGATCGTCATGTTCGCTCCGCTGAAGAGGGTGCGGGCGTTGAAGGTCTTGGTGACGTTGCGTAGGGTGAGCATGGGGGCGGAGGAGGTAGTGCATCCAGCGCCGTATGCAATGGCAGGAAAGTCTCCTCAGCCCCGCTTCTGGGACATGATGACTCGCGGCTGGTGCTCGGTGAGGAGCTTGGAGGCGGGGACTTCGACGGCGTTTTCTCGGCCTAGGAACTCGAGGAGGACTCGTACGCGGTCGGCTCCGCTGAGTTTGGCATTCACGATGCCTTTGAGGCCACGCATGGGCCCCTCCGTGAGCTCGACGATGTCGCCTACCTGGATACCGACCTCCACGACGCACACATCTTCATCGGCCATCTCCTGTTTGAGATAGTCGATGACCTCATCATCGACGCGGGCGAGGGATTCACCAAAGGAGACGACGCGGATGACGCTCTGGGAGTGCTTGACGGCCCGGAGCATCTCCATGGGGTTAAAGCGGGCGAAAAAGTAGCTGGGGAAGAGTGCCTCCACGAACCAGACCTTCCCCCGGCGGGTACTTTTTTGAAAGCGAATGCGCGGGCAATAGGTCTGCACGCCCTCTAGGCCACCCATGAGCGCGGCGGCGATGTGTTCGCATTTCGGGCGTGAATGAACGACGTACCAAGCGGGTTCAGAGGGAAAGAGCATGTATTTCTGGCTGTAACGAAGGGGCAGACTTGCCGCATGTCAGGGAGTGAGCAACCGCGAAAACATCGCGTTTGCGCCGGGCGCGGCTTTGCGCCACTCATCCGGCCCTTTCTGCGCCTTTTTTAAACTCATGCTCAACGACCTCTACGATTACCTCTACCACGACGCTCCCACCGGTGGCATTCCGCTGAAGGGCACGGGTATCGTGCTGGGACTGGTGCTGATCGCTTCGCACGCGTGGGTGATGCTGAATGGGCCGAAGACGCAGGCTTTTCTGAAGGCTTTTCCGCGTACCTTTAAGTGGGGTGTGCTCCTGATGTCTGCGAGTCTGCTGTGGGCGCTGTTCTTGCTCTCGAACATGGACATGGGGGAGTTTTATAACATGCGGAAGTGGTTCATGCTGATCGTGGCGGTGGGGACCATCGGGATGATCGTGTATGTGCAGGAGTTCCTGGCGGTGCGTGCGCTGGGCTGCCTGATGCTGCTGGCGGCTAGCCCGGTGCTTTATGCGGCCTTTTTGCAGCCGCAGACGAGTCGCCTATTGCTGCCGATCCTGGCCTATGTGTGGATCATTGTGGGCATGTACTTTGTGGGGATGCCCTTTTTGATGCGTGATTGGGTGAACTGGCTCAGCGCAAAGCCAGCACGCTGGAATGCGGCGGTGTATGCGGGGATCGGCTACGGAGCGCTGATGCTGATCACGGCGCTGGTGGCGTATTGAGGCCTTTTTTCGGTTTCAGCCACAGAAAGGCCAATGCGGCGGCGAGGGTGCCTGCGAACCACCAGGGCCAAAAACGCAGCGAGGCGGAAAAGACGGCTAAATCGTCTGCATGGAGATTTTTCTCGCGAGCGAGGTGGCCGATGTGCCAGCCAAAAAGCAGCGTGAGGCCGCCGTAGGCCAGATTGATGGCCAATCCGCGAAAACTCAGCACCGTGGCGCGGCGAGCACTGTCCACGGCGGCATTGAGATAATGCGAGAGAAAGAAGTGCAGGAAGCGGATGCTCATGAGCAGCGGCACGGCGAACAAAACACCGAGCCAGCCCTGCGATGGATGTGCGACGGCGAATAGGCCACCGAGGACGACGAGCGCGAGTGCGGTGAAATTGGTCCGCATGGAGAAGCTGCGGGTGCTTTTTTCCATCCACGAGGCGGAAAGGAGCCCGAGAAGCGAGACGGCGGTGCTGATGATGCCAAACCAATATTCCTCGATGCCGACGAGGCGGTAAAAGTTGCTCGTGACGGTCAAAAAGAGGCGGATGATGCTGTCAAAGACGATGCCGATGAGGATGAGGGCGAAGACGGTCTGCGTGCGCCATACCCAACTGCCAGCCTGCCAGATCGAGCCCCATGTCTGGCGGATGGAGGCCATGAGCGGTGCTTTGGCAGGTACTATCCAGTGCTCTGACATGCGGAGTGAGGTGATGAGGCAGGCGATGGCGCTGCATAGGCAGAGCAGCACGGGCAGCTTCATGGAGAGCTCCTTTGGCACGGCGTGACCGATCCAGGCGCTGAGATGGATGTGATCATAGAGCACAGAGCCAGTGATGGAGCTGACGACGAAGCCCAGAGCCATCGCCCGTGAGAGATGGGACATGATGCTCGGCCAGCGGGACTCTCGCTCTGCCTCTGGCAGTGAGTCGTAGGCCAGGGCTTCATCAGCGCCGCTGGCGCAGGCCTCCGCAGCGCCACTGAGGATGCGATTGAGCACAAAGAGCCACCAGATGAGATCATGCCGACCTGCTGGCATGAGCATGAGCACAGTCATTTCCAGCAGCATGAGCACGGCGGCGGCGATGACGAGCGGCCTACGGCCAAAGCGATCTGCCAGGGCTCCGCTGGGCACCTCCAGGATGACGCTGGTGAGTGCCCACACGACATTGAGCGCGGCGAATTCCCCCAGACTGAGTCCGAGATCGAGAAACAGCACCGTGAAGACCGGGTAGTAGAACCGGCAGTTAAAAAACACGCGGAACCAGATGAAGAGGCGTGCGTTGTCAGCGTGCTGCGGCATGATTTGATCAGATGCTGATCAGCGAGATGGCGACTTGATCGGCAAAGCAGGCCTGCACATCGGAGCCGGGATCACGCGGCCTCTCAGCATAGGATGCGGTGTAGTCAAAGGAGAGGCCTCCCGTGTCTTCCCGACGTGCGAAGGAGACATTGAGCGGCGATTTGGCGGGCTCACAGCGGATGCGCGGTGGTAGGGCGGCCTCTCCGGCTGGGAGGTGGGGGAAATTGATGTTCCAGAAGCTGCGTGGGGCCTTGGTGGCATGATGCAGCTCGCCCAGGATGGTCGCGGCCCATGTGGCGGTGCGCGGCCAATCGACCTCAAGGCCGCGCTTCAGATAATGCGAGAGCGCGATGCTGGGCAGGCCATGGTAGGCGGCCTCGCGTGCTGCGGCGACGGTGCCGGAGATGACGAGGTCCTGCCCCATATTGCCGCCGGCATTGATGCCGCTCAAAACGAGATCGGGCCGCAGATCGAGCGCGAAGAGGGCGATGCGCACGCAGTCGGCTGGGGTGCCCTGCACGGCAAAACGGTCCGCCGCACGCGTCTCGACGCTGAGGGGGCTGTGCGTGGTGACGCGATGGCCACACATGGATTTTTCTGTGTCTGGAGCGACGATGACGGCACGCCACCCGAGTGAGCGGACGGCCTGTTCAGCCGCCGCGAGCCCAGGAGCGTCGATGCCGTCGTCATTGGTGAGAAGGACGAGCATCAGCGGCGATAGAACAGGGCGGATGCGGGGGCAAGCTCCCTGTTCGCAGTGATCAGGGCTGGTTTTGGCGGTGGAAGAGGCCTTGCCACCATTTTTTCTTCTGCTCCTCGACGCTGGATGGAGCAGGCTCTTCACGCGGCTGCTCGGGGAAGCGCTGGGAGAGGTCTGAGCCGACTTTGGTGCGGATGTCCTCTCGGATGGAGGCTTCACGGAGCATGGCGTTGTCATTGACGACTTTCGGCTGGATGAAGATGATGAGCTCTTTGCGCTCAGTGGCATCGCTGTCGTTGCGGAATAGCTTCCCGAGACCGGGGATGCGGCCGAGGAAGGGCAGGCCTTCGGTGTCTTTGGTCTTGGACTCGGAAATGAGGCCGCCGAGGACGATGGTGTTGCGATCTGGCACATTGACGGAGGTGACGAGCTGCTCGGTGCCGATGACGGGGACGCTGTTCGGAGCGATGACGCGTTCGTCGATGATGGTGTCATTCACCTGGGAGATGGTGAGATTGACCTCGCCGTCCGGATTGATGAGGGGGACGACTTCGAGCTTCAGCACGACATCCAAGTAGCTCGTGGTGGAGATGATGGTGCCGAGGTTCTGGTTGTTGACGTTGCTGGTGGTCGAGTTGGGGTATGGCACACGTTTGCCAGAGGTGATGACGGCTTTGCGGTTGTTCAAAGCGAAGACGCTGGGACGGGAGAGCACTTTGAAGTTCCGCCGTGTCTCCAAAGCGGTGACGAAGACCTCTAAGCTGTCGCCGATGGCTCCGTAGAGGCCGAGTCCGGCTGAGGGGCCGAAGGCTGTGGTGACGGCGTTGGTGCGCAGATCATTGACGAGGCGTCCGGCACCATTGGCACCACCGAGGAAGTCTGTTCTGCCGGTCATGCCGCTGGCGCTGAAATTGTTGCCGTCTCCAGCACGTGAGAGGCCGCTGAGATAGTCCACGCCGGTGGTTAGCCCATCATTGAGCGTGAGCTGGCCGATGACGGTGGCGAGATAGACCTGGGAGGGCCGCTGATCGAGGCGATCGAGGAGCATGGTGGCTTTGTCGATGCTCTCCTTTGGCCCGATGACGATGATGGAGTTCGCCATGGGATCACCGATGACGCGGGTTTTGCCGACGAGGACGGAGACGGGTGCGTTATCGACGGTGGGGCCACTGATGACGTCTGCGCGGGAGCCCGTGCTGGTGGTGGTGGATGCGGCATCATCTGTGGCAGCAGCGGCTGCGGTGCTGCCGACTTGGCCGCCACGGCTGTTGAGGGTGTTCCGTCCACCGAGGAGCTGGGTGGTGCTGCTGGCGAGGGCACGCTGCTGCTGCTGCTGGATGGTGCCACCGCCGGGGAGCTGGACAGTGCCTGCGGCGGGATCTTGGAGCAGATCGGTGAGGGCGCTGAGCACATCAAGTGCAGCGGCGTATTTGAGCTTGCGCTCATAGGGCTCTTCGATCTCGACGGGTTTATCAAATTCCGCAATGAGGCTGGAGATGTAGGTGTAATCTGCGGGCGAGGCGACGACGAGGAGTTGATTCAGGCGTGTATCGGCGACGACTTGGGCGCTGGGCTGGGGCAGCTTGCTCTGCGGAGGCTGCGCTCCATTCACGTAAACGACCTTGGGGCTGTTGTTATCGTTGTTGTTATTGCGGTCACGATCCCGGTCATTGCCACTGACGTTGCCACGGATGGTGTTGATGCCTTTGGTTTCCTTTTCCTGGGCCTGGGCGGTGAGTGTTGCGGTGATGATCTGGGCGATGGTGGCTGCGTCTCCGTATTGAACCGGGATGAATTTCGTGACCAGGGAGGCTCCATTGTCTCCGATGTCGATGGTATCGCGGATGGAGATGAGCTGCTTTACGACAGTGGCGGTCTCGGTGATGAGGACGCCGGGCGGAGTGGTGACGGCGGTGATGCGTCCGTAGGCTCCGAGTCCGACATGGCCGCTGAACATCTCTGCCGCGTCTTCGGGCAAGAGATTATCCAGCTTCATGAAGTAGGTGATGATGCTCTCGCCATCGGGGAGGTCCTGCGGGCTGGTATAAAACTTCACACCATGGCTGAACTGCACCCCCTGGGCACTCTGGCTGCGGGCTGGGAGGATTTTGGCACTCTTGCCGCCGGGCTCGGTGATGATGGCATAGCCATTGGTGATCAGGGAGGCCTCGATGAGCTTGATGGCCTCTGCTTTGGCCACGGGCTTGGGGGTGACGAGGCTGATGGTGGCTCCTTCGAGAATGCTGGTGTCTTTGATGAGGGTAAAGCCCGTCAAACGCTCGTAGATGGCGAGGATGTCACTGACGGGATTGTTCACGAACTGCATCATGACTTCCTCACCGGTGATCTGGAAGGCCTCGCCTTCGCCAGCGGCACCTTCGCCACCACCAGGGCCGAATCCACCACCGAAGCCACCTCTGCGGCCACCACGACCACCGAAGCTGCCGGGACCGCTGGGTGGGCCGCCAGGCACGGGTGCGGCCTCTGGGGATGCAGGCGCAGCCGGTGCGGGTGTAGGTGCTACAGGAGCCGAAGGTGCCTTGGGGGCATCCTGGGCTAGCAGGAGGCCGGGAAGGAGTATCGTCGTGAGGAACAGGGAGTGGCGTGACATGAAAATAGGTCGGTTTAGCGCTTCTGATCCTCTTTTTGGATCTTGTCGAACATGCTGCGGATGGCGTTACGGCGGTCGTCTTCGCTGGCGTTGCGGAATTTGTCGTTGTTGAACATTTCACGCATGCCGTTGCGGAATTTATCCTTCGCACTCTCAGAGAGGGATTCGAATTTTTTACGGTCTTCTTCGCTTGGTCCGCGTCCACCGCGGCTGAACTTATCTCCGCCGCCTGGCGGGCCACCGGGAGGCGGACCACGGTCACCGCGATCACCTTTTTTGTCCTTTTTCATGGCCTCGGGCGTGAGTGCAGCGGCATCGTAGCGGATGCTGACGGGTTCGCCGCCGATGTTGATCTTGGCGCTGGCTCGTTTGATGTCGATGGACTGGGTGGCCTCGATCAGGGTCCAGCCTTTCATGTTCGGCTCGCTGGTGACGACGAGAGACTCCTTTTTGTCTTTATCAAAGAGGGTGACGACCGGCTTGCCATCCACATAGGCCACCCCCGTGAGCACGAGTGAGTCCGAGACACTGACCAGTCGTGTGAAAGGGCTGTGATCGACGAGCTGGGTGAGCACGCTCGGGTCAAAGGGCTGTGGCAAATCGGGATCGACAGGCCCCGTAGGCCGTGCGCCGATGGCAGAAGTGGCGGAGCCGAACTCAGACTCTGCTGGTGCGAGAGGATCGTCCCCAAAGAGCTCTGCCGTGGTGAGCGGTGCTTCTTGCTCGGCAGGAACTGGCGCAGGCGCAGGTGCTGCGGGAGCCGCAGGCTGCTGGGCGAGTGCGGAGAGCGATGAAGCGAGGAGGAGCGTGAGGAGGTGCTTCATAGTGTGGTGGGGTGGCGGGTCCTGGAGATGAGGAGCGAAGTTTTTAGAGTCCGCCTGCTGGTTTGAACCAGCGGGCTAGGGTGAGGTTGCAGATGCCTTGAGGCGTCTTTTCTTTGGCCCGCGTATCGAGGTCGAATTCCAGCACTTTGATGGCTTGGAAGCGCTCGGGGCTCTGGAGCGTGGCTAGCCAACTGAGCAGATTCGTCTGATCACCACGCAGAGTGACCTCCACGGCGACTTCGCTGTAGTTTTCATTGCTGACAGCTTCGACGAGGCGCTTTTTGAGGACTTGGAATTCCAGATCGAGGGCGTCGTTCTCCACATCCTCCAGCAGCACGGCGGAGGCTTGGCCCAGGCTCTCGGTGGTGGGCATGTTTTTCTGGAGCCACTCGGAGCGCTTTTCCCAGAAATCGCGGTCTGTGAACCAACTGCGATGCTCTTCGAGCTCACTCTCCAATGCGGTGATCTTTTCCAGCACGGCACGGCGGCGATTGAGGAACTCATTGGCACCGAGCATGCCGCCGACGAGCACCAGCGAGCCCACGCAGGCGAGGAGGAGCTTTTTTTCACGTTGGGTGAGAGCGAGGGGCATGTGAGAGGCTGCGGAGTGAGAAATCTGGTATCACTGGAGTTTGCCTTGGGCGCGGAAGGTGGCGGTGGTGCCTTTCACTTCGGGGCTAGGGCTGGTCCAGGTGTAGCGGGAGAGGATTTTGTTCTTTTTGAAGTCTTCGATGAACTGGAAGGCGATCTGCGCATCCCGCGCCTCACCCCGCAGCTCGATGGAGCTGCCCTTGAACTCAAAATCACGGATCACGATGCCCGTGCCCGGCATGAGCCGCGTGATCTCTGCGAGGAGAAACATCGGATAGCGCTGTGTATCCACCGCAGGGGCAAAGGATTTCCAGCGTGCAGCCGTCTCCTTCACCGCTGTGGCGGGCTCGCGGATGAGCTCCACCTCACGCTCCAGCTCATCCACCCGGCGCTGCTGGGAGACGAGATAGGCGTAGCCTAAAAAGATGAGCGAAAGGGCCAATCCGCTGCCGAGTAGGATCCAGCGCAGCATTTTGCTCCGGCTGGCCCGTGCGGCCTGTGCCTCACGCACGCTGGCGGGGAGCATTTTGAGCCAGTTTTTGGTATCTGAGTCCTTTTTCGGCGAGAGCTCGGCCACGGCCCGCACGGGGAGATCCAGCGCCTTGGACAGACGATCTGCCAAGCGGCTCTCAAAGCTGTTTCCAGCCAAAATCACGCCCGTGATGCTGCCTGCGCCCAGATCTGCCTCCAGCGCCAAACGTGCGAGCGTGAGCTCCAGTGCCAGCGCATCGTCTGGGGCACCGCTTTGGGCAAAAATATGGCTGTGGAAGAGCTTCCCCTGATGGCCGGCTGCGAGGACGAGATTCCCCTGCTCTTCCGTGATGACGAGCTGGCCTGCGGGCAGCTCCAGCAGCCGTAGCGCGGCGGTGTAATCTCCCGCGTGCTCCGCAGCTAAGTTTTCAGGAAAGGGGTCCGCCAGTACATCGACAGAGATGATCGCCTGTCCGGCAGCTTGGCCCAGGAGGTGCCAGCGGTAGTTTTTTCCACCCTTCGCGGAATCGAGGCGCAGGCCACGGCGCTCCAGATTGGTGACGATGAGCTGCTCCATCACATCTGGATCAGCCTGGGGGATGGTGAGTCCGATGCTGCGGCAGGCAGATGCGGGCAAGCCGATCACCAGCGGCTTTGCCAAATGAGCTGCGTCCACGGGGGAGTCCACATTGCCACTGCTCGTGCTCGCACGCGGCCTCCAGACACGCCAAGCGGCATCAGGTGCAGGGAGCAGGAGAGTGGAAGCAGTCATGAGTTTACTTTGGGGAGGCTAATGAACGCATGATCGAAGGGGAAGTTGCGCCAATCGTATCTAGTTCCGCAGGCTTGCTTGCTCACGTTTTTCTTCAAAAAGGCTGCGCTGGACGGTTTTTACCTGGCAACGGGCAGCTCGGTGGCAGCAAACGACGGCCCATCGCAGGCTCGGAGCATCTCTGGGGCAGCGTTTTGTCGCATTCTGGAGAAGGCGGGCAGCTCCGTCTTACCAAATGGTGGTCCATCGCCCAGCCGGAGAAGCCCAGGCCTACCGCGCGGCCGTCCATCGCACAGACGGAGCAGCTCCGGTCCACCTATCAGCGGTCAAGCGCTGGCACCGGGATGCTCCGGCGCATCGTTTTATCGCATTTTTGATAGCCGGAGGCGGTTTTTGGCCTCCCAAGGGCCTTTTGGGCAGCTTTTTCTCCCCCAGCCACTCGCCGAAGACGTGGCCGATGGCTGCGCCACGCCCGAAACCAAAGTCGGCCTCAAAGCCGCCAAAGAGGCGGAACGACGTCTCGATAAGCTTTGGCGCACATCCAGAACATCCGTTTGGTTCATCAGCCGCGTAGCTCTGCCAGGGCTTACGCATGAAATCGAAAACTGAATCTGCTGGAGATCATCTGTTCTCTGTCTTGAGATGGAGCGTAGAGTTTTGGTGCGTGAGCCGCGTAGCCCTGCCCACTAGGCCATGTTCGGTGTTGAATGTTCGGCGTTCCATGTTTTCTGCCGCATGCATAAGTTCCTGCCACTCCTCCTCTCCCTCGCCGCCTCCTCACTTTCCGCTCGTGATCTCGGACTGGAGGCTCCTGTCGTCCAAACGGCACCTGGCCCCGAGTATGCGGATCAGGTCCGGCCGGGAAACATGATCATCGGCA